>JAQGHQ010000539.1 GCA_028288765.1 Gemmataceae bacterium
CTTCGCCGCCCCGGCCGCGCCGCGGCCGACGACCTTCGCCACGGTCCCGAGGCCGGCGAGCACCTGCTCGCTCCCCGCGGCCACCTTGCCGTTCCCCCACGCGGCCGCCGTCCACAACCGGCGGAGCAGCGCCCCGACCGCCCGACCGAGACCGGTCACCAGCCAGTCGGCGGTGAATAGCACCCCCGCGGCCGCGCTGACCGCGAACGCGGCCCAGTCCCACGGGGGCTCGGTCACGTCTTCGAGGGTGAACCGGACGAACGCCCCGACCGACCCGCCCGGCCCGGCGACGGACGCGGGCGACAGCTTCGACCCGGACCAGTCGGCGGCGGCCGCGGCGCAGGTGGTGAGGACGGTCCACCCGGCGAGCCGGGCCGCGATCCGGCCCGGGTGGCGGGTCGCCACGAGCAGGGCGGTCAGGGCGAACCACCCGGCGAGGAACACGAGCGCCCCCCAGCCGAGCGGGTCGACGAGGTACGCGGCCGTCCGGTCGCCGGGGTCGCCGAGCAGGTTCGGCCCGCCGAACAGCGCGCGGGCGGATCCGACCGCCACGGCGAGCAACCCGCCGACGGCGAACAGGGTGAGGGCGATCGCGTCGAGCCGCCACCGCGGCGGGGGGACCTTGGGGTCGGACATGCCAGCTGGTCTCGGTGCCGGTCGGGCCGTCTGGTCTCCTGCATTGTCAAGCGACGGGCGCCCGATCTGAACGGGCGTTCGGCCGCCTCACCGGGAGTTTTCACCCACCGGGGGCGGTCTCGCCGGTACAAAACACCCAGCCCGTACAACCGGAGAAATCGCGTGCTGCATGTCGCGCTGTGGGAACCGGAGATCCCGCCGAACACGGGGAACGTGGCCCGGCTGTGCGCGGCCACCGGCACCCGGCTGCATCTCATCGGCCGGCTCGGGTTCCGGCTGGACGACAAGGCACTGAAGCGCGCCGGGCTCGACTACTGGCCGGCGGTCGAGCTCGCCCGGCACGTGACGTTCGAGGAGTTCGAGGCAGGAAACCTAACCCCCCAACCCCTGAACCTAACCCCCCAGCCCCCTTCCCTGGGAGGGAAGGGGGAGCCAGACCCGGTCGTATTGTCTTGCTCCCCTCCCCGCCCAGGGGAGGGGCTTGCGGGGCAGGGGTTCCGGATCTGGTGCGTCGAGACGCCGGGGGAGATGCCGTACACCCGGGCCGATTTTCGGGACGGCGATTGCCTGCTCTTCGGGAGCGAGTCGAAGGGGCTGCCGCCGGGGGTGCGGGAGCGGTCGGCCGGGCGTGTCCTCGGCATCCCGATGCCCACCGGGAAGGTCCGCAGCCTCAACCTGGCCACGGCGGTCGGCATCGTCCTCTACGAAGCCCTCCGACAGGTACACAGGTGGTAAGACCCGCAGGACCGGACCGGTTTCACGACAGCCCGGGCTCGTTCGAGCCCAGGTGCCAGTGACAACCGGGGGGGCGGGACGATTGGATAGGGTCGTCATGACGACCAGCGGGTCGTCGGCCCAGTTCCGGGGGTGGGATGTCGTCAGCGGTCGTCGCGTTCCGGGCGGTGGAGGACCTCGCCGCTTTCGTTCACCAGGTGTTGTGCGACAAGGATGTACTCGACCCGCAACAAACCCCGCTGTTCCGCACCCCGCTCAAGAAGGGCGGCCGGGCGTGCGGGGTCGTGTTCCACGTCGAGGGGCCCCGCCTCCTGCGGACGTCCGCGGTCTGGTCGGCCGACGCCGACCGGATCATCTTCTACGACTCGACCGGCACCCGCTTCCGCGAGGTGAACCTTTCGGAAAGCCCGCTTCTGTCGAATGCGGAATGCGGAATCGAAACCCGAAGACAAAACCCGCCCCGCGGCGTGACTGATCGCCTGTCTTGATTCCGCAATCCGCATTCCGCATTCCGCATTTCTTCGCTCAGTCGTCCTTCTTCTTGTTGAATTTGATCCCGCAGCCGGCGGCGGCGGACGTCTCGGCGGTCCCGGCCGGCTTGCCTTCCAGTGCGGCGGCGACCGCGACCTCCAGGTGCTTCGCCTTCACCTCACCGGGTGGGGCCTTGTCGTCCATCGCCCCCATGTAGACCACCTTTCGGTCCTTGTCGATGACGAAGAACTCCGGGGTGAATTTGGCCCCATACTTCCGGGCGATCTCCTGGGTCGGGTCGTACAGGTACGGGAACGGGAACTTCTTCTTCGCCGCCCGCTGCTTCATCGCCGGCAGGGCGTCGTCCCTGGCGGTGTTCACGTTAACCGCCACCAGCCCGACTTTCGCGTCCGGCCCGGCGTGAGTTTTCGCGAACGCAACGATCCGGTCCTCGTACCCTTCTGCGATCGGGCAACTGTTGCAGGTGAACACGATCACCACCACGTCCTTGTCCTTCAGGTCGGCGAGGGCGTGGGTCTTCCCATCAGTCCCCTCCAACCCCTCCCAGGCCGGGGCCGGGTCGCCGACGCTGAGCGTCCTGTTGAACTTCCCGGCCGGCGCCGGCGCGGCGAGCGCGAGAAGGGCAGTCAGGGCACTGAGGCGGGTGAGGGTTCTCATAGGGGTCACCTCGTGGGATGGTCCAGGGGCTCATGCCACTGGCTATTAACGGCCGCCCCGTTGAGGCGACAAGAGGCGGGCCGCCACGGCGGGCGGCCCCTACAAACCTCGGACCTGTAGGGGCCGCCCGCCGTGGCGGCCCGAGCCACACGTCACGGTTTCGGCACCATCAACGTGAACGGGGGCACGAACGCCTGGAGCGCGGTCATCGCCCCGACCACACATGCCAGGAAGACGCTGTGCCAGACCACCGCCTTGAAGATGTCCGCCTCCCTGCCGACCTGGTTCGTCCCGGCGGTCGCCACGCAGATGCTCTGGGCGTCGATCATCTTCCCCATCACCCCGCCGGTGCTGTTCGCCGTGCAGATCAACAGCTGCGCTTGCTCCAGCGACAGGTGGTTCATCGCCCCGGCGTGGTGGGCGTTCCACACCTCGGTCGCCGTGATCTTCTGGAGGCTCCCGAACAGGGCGTTGCTCCCGGCGTCGGTCCCGGTCAGGAACACCCCGAGCCAGCCGAGCAGGGCGGCGAAGAACGGGTACAGCGCCCCGGTCTCGGCGAACGCCACCCCGAGGGTGGCGTCGATCCCGGCGTACTTGGTCACGTAGCTCAGCCCGAGCATGCACGCGATCGTCGGGATCGGCACCTTCATCTGCACGCCCGTCTTGCGGAACACCGTCCCGACCTGCGCCCGCGACATCCGCAGCATGACCATCGACACCAGGGCGGCGGCGAACACCGGGGTGCCGGGGTTCGTCAGCCACGGGAAGTTGAACAGCGCCGATTCCTTCCTCTGGGCCTCGGTCGCGTCCTTCGGGAGCAGGCGGTCCGCCCTCTCGACCTCCTTGTGAAGCGTCGGGACCGGTTCCGTGTAGTACGACCTCGCGATCCCCAGGTCGATCGGCCGGGCGGCCGTCGTTTCCTCTTTCCGGAGCCACCCGGCCGCGGCCAGGCAGGCGGCCATCAGCAGGAACGGCGACCACGCCACCGCCACCCGCCGGGCGGTCAGGGGCTCCTCGGCCTTCACCTCCGGCCCCTCGAGGAGCGACTCGACCTCCTCCTTCGCGTACCGCACCTCCGGCTCGTTCAGCGCCTTCCGCTCGTCCTCATTCCGCACCCCCCGGTCCGCATCCCGCACTTCTTGCGAAAACTTCCACTCGGTCCGCGGCTTCCACACGAACTTGAGAAAGACGGCCAGGGTGACGAGCGAGAACAGGCCGCCGCCGATGTCGGTGAGCGGCCAGAGGGTGAACCCCGGCACCCACAGGTGCATGGTGGCGAAAAAGTACTGGAACAGGGCGAACGACCCGCCCCCGACCAGGAGCGCCGGCCAGACGGCCAGCGTCTGCCGCCAGGTACACATGCACTTCACCATGTAAAGCGGCACGAGGCACGACAGGAATGGCAGTTGGTGGCCGCACATCACGCTGATCGTCTCGGCCGGGATGCCGGTGACGTTCCCGAGGGTCAGGATCGGGACCCCGAGCCCGCCGTAGCACACCGGCGAGGTGTTCGCGATCAGACAGATGACTGCGGCCCGGAACGGCGGGACCCCGAGCCCGACCAGCATCGCCCCGCAGATCGCGACCGGCGACCCGGCCCCGGCCGCCCCCTCCATGAACGCCCCGAACGCGAACCCGATCAGCACCGCCTGCACCCGGGCGTCGCCGCTCAGCCCGCCGATCGACCGGCGGATGATGGCGAACTGCCCGGTCTCGACGGTCACGTTGTACAGCAGCATCGCCGAGAACACGGTCCACCCGATCGGGAGCAGACCGAACCAGGCCCCATGCACGAACGCCCACGACGCCATGTCGAGCGGCATCCCGTACACGAGCCAGGCCACGAGCACCGCCACCACCGCCCCGGCCGCCCCCGCCCAACTCGCCAGCCACCGCCGCCCGACCAGCAGGTAGAAGAGGACCAGGACCGGGAGGGCGGCGACGACGGTGGATGCGGTCTGGTACCCGAGCGGGTTCAATTCCTGGACGTACACGGCGAACGGCATGGAGAGGCCTCGCGACGGAAGACCGATCCGGCGATGCTAACAGGCCCGGCCCGGCCTGGGAATGACGAATGCCCCACCAATGCCTCGGAGAATGACGAATTCAGTCGAATGCCCCACCGGCCGGGAACAATGACGAATGCCCCACCAATGACCCACCAATGACGAAGGGAAGAACCGACAGGTGTGCCCCCAAGAGGTCTTTCCTTCGTCATTGGTGGGGCATTCGTCATTGCGGAATGCGCCCGGGTAAAATGTGCGGATCAGGGAATGCGGCGAAATTGCGTGAAGTGCGGGAGCCAGCTGCGCCGAGATAAGATGCGTAACCTTCTGACGTCCGGATGATATCCCACCCAGTTTACCGGGTTCGAGGCCCCAAACGGGACTCCCCCACCCAACTCCCGGAGCTAGCACCATGACGCGGTCGCACAAGGTACTTGGGTTCCTACTCGTTTCCCTACTGGGGATTTACGGCTGCGCCCGCGGGCCGGTCCCGGGCTCCGGCGGCGACAGGGCCGCGCTGGAGGCCAAAGTGCAGCGGCTGGAGGAGGACTTCCGGGCGGCGGCGGCGGCCCGCGATTCGTTCCGCCAGAAACTCCTGGCCGTCGAGGAGAAGCAGGGGCAGACCCAGCGGCAGCTCGAACAGGCGAACGCGACGGCCGCCCACGAGCGGCAGGAGCGGGAGACGGCGAAGGCCGAGCTGAAGACCCGGACGGCGGAGCGGGATAACCTGCAAACCCACTTCGATGCGTTCCGCAAGAACATCAAGGAGCTGATCGGCCAGGCGGAGACCGCGCTGAACACCTCCGCCCCCCCGCCCGCGCTGGTCGGGACCCTGCCCGTCCCGACCGCGCCCGCGCCTGTCCTGGTCGGGACCCTGCCCGTCCCGACCGCGCCCGCGCCTGTCCTGGTCGAGGCCCAGACCGGCCCGAACACGGTCACCAACATCCGGAATTGATCTCGGGCTCCGGACGGCCGGAACCCTGTTTCATACCGAAGCCCGGGGACCACGGTCCCCGGGCTTCGGGCTTTCCCTGGGAGCGCGGCCGTCTCGGCCGGTCTTCGGCGCGCAGAAGAGCGACCGCCTCTGCCGTGCTCCCAGGGCAGACAATCCGGTCCATTCCGCCCACCGCCTGAAAGAAGTTGGTACGATAGTCCTCACCACCCTGACCGACCGGCTGTCTCCTCTCTCGCCGGGCCCATCCTGCCGCCGAGGACTTCTCGTGTCGAACCCCCGTCGCCGGTTCGTCGTCCCAGTGATCGTCTTCGGCGCCCTCGTGTGGGCCGCGTCGGTCGAGCCCCCGCTCGCCGCCCAGCCCGTCGCCAAGGGGGTGACCATCCCGCCCGAACCGCTCGCCCTGCGGGCCGGGGAGCCGCTCAGCGTCCGGACGCTGGTTCAGAGGCCGCCGGCGGTCCCGGGCGCGGTGAGCTGGACGGTCGAAACGCGCCGCCACCGCGGGCACCTGACGACCTCCGCCCTCAGCCCGGACGGCAAGCGGGTGGCCACCGGCGGGCTGGACGGGATCATCCGGGTGTGGGACGCCGAGACCGGGGAGTTCGTCCGGGCGCTGGTCGGGCACGGCAGCTACGTGTACGGCCTGGCGTGGTCCCCGGACGGGAACACCCTGGCCTCCGCCGGCAGCTTCGACGGGACCGCGAAGCTGTGGGACGCGGCGTCCGGGATGCCGCTGCGGACGCTGAAGGGGCACAAGGGGTACACCCACCACGTCGCGTGGGCACGGGACGGGAAGGCGCTCGTGGTCGCGGGCGGGGTCAGCGGGTTCGTCACGCACTGGGACGTCGCCAAGCCCGACCCGGTGAAAACGATCGAGACCGGGAACCCGATCACCGGCGTCGCCTGGGGGACGGACGGCAAGCGGGTGGCCGTGTCCGGGGTGATGATCGGCGTCCAGGTGTGGGAGGTCCGCGAGGAGAAGGTGGTTCACACCCTCCCCGTCCCCGGGCAGAACGGGAGCTCGGTGGCGTGGTCCCCCGACGGGAAGACGCTCGTGGGCGGCGGGGCGACCAAGACGATCGTCTGGGACGCCTCGACCGGGAAGCAGACGCACGAGCTCGACACGCCCGGGTCGGCGGTCGCGTTCAGCCCCACCGGGGATACGCTCGCGGTATCGGCCGGGACCGAGGTGAGGCTCTGGCAGGGCGGGTTCGGCAACCCGCCGAAAGCGATCCCGCTCGCCGACGCCCGCACCCTGTCCTGGGCCCCGGACGGGGGGAGCCTGTTCGGCACCGCGACGACCGCGGTGAAGTGGTGCCCCGTCTCCGGCCAGAAGCCGGCCCGGGAGATCGACGCCGCCGCGGACTTCCCGGTCCAGCTCACCCCGGGCCGGCCGCTCATCACCGGGCTCAACACCCAGACCCCCCAGCTCTGGGACCTGACGTCGGGGAAGCTGGTGGGCACCCTGGAGGGGCACACCGCGGGCATCTCCGCGGCCGCGTGGTCGCGGGACGGGAAGCAGCTCGCGACCGCGTCGGCGGACAAGACCGTCCGCCTGTGGGACGCGGCCGGGAAGCCGGTCCGGACGCTGAGCGGGCACGAGGGGCCGGTCCAGTGCGTGGCGTGGGCGGACGGGAAGACGCTGGCGAGCGGGGGGGCGGACAAGACCGTCCGGGTGTGGCCGGCCGGCTCGGAAACCGGGAAGGTGTTGCGGCAGCACAACGGGGCCGTGACCGCGCTGGCCTGGGCGAAGGACGGCAAACAGCTCGCGTCCGGGGACGAGGAGCACACGGTGTTGCTGTGGGCGGTGGACGGGGACAAACAGCCGCAGTCGATCGCGGTGACGGCCCCGGTCCGGGCGCTCGCCTGGGCGGGCAACGGGAAGCTCGTGGCGGTCGGCCTGGCCACCGGGAACGTGGAGGTGTTCACCCCGGTCGGCGGGAAGCAGCAGCAGACGTTCGAGCGGGCCGGAAGCCCGCCCACCGTCACCTCGCTCGCCTTCGCCCCGGACTCGGTGACGCTGTTGTCCGGCCGGGGCAACCACACCGCGCAGGTGTGGCGGGCCGGCGCGACGAACCCCGTGATCGATTTGCCGGGCATGGCCCCGATCACCCACGTCGGCTGGTCCGCCGGCGGGGGGTCGATGGTCCTGTCCGAATCCGACCGGGCGGTGCGGGTGTTCGACCTGACGACCGGGCAGCTGCGGGCGTCGGTGGTGGCGGACGGGAAGCAGGCGGCCGTCGTGTCCACGGCCGGGCATTTCCGGGTGGCCGACGAGGCGACGTGCGAGCTGGTATGCGTGGTGCAGACCGCCAAAGGTCAGGAGACATTGACCCCGAAGGAGTTTGCCGCCAAGTTCCGGCACAAGAACAACCCCGCGGCGGTGGTCCTGACGGACAAGTAAACCGCCAGGGCACTCGTGACCCGAATCTCACCGGGCGGGCGGGCGGCCACCAACGACCCTGCGATCGGGCCCCGGGCGCCAGGACTCGAACGCGTCCCGGGGGTACAATCGACTCCGGACGCCGATGAACCCGCGGTCACACCGCTACGACCCCGTCGCACCCGGCGCCCCATCCAGGAACCCGGTAACGGTGTCCGTTTCTGGTCCCCCTTTCCCCGTGAGGGAGAGGGATGACGGGAATGGCCCGGGTGGCATGTCCACCCAAAGCGGTGGACATGCCACCCGATGCGACAGGCTCGGCGAGTTCGTCTACCGGCGCATCGGGGGAGCCCTCATGGAGCCGACCGTACCCCATACCCCGGCGGCGGAGACCGCGACCGGCCCCCCGCCCCGGGAAAAGCCCACCGAGCGCGGCCCGCTGCCCGTTGTGCCCGGGTACGAGGTGATCGAGCTGGTCGGCCGGGGCGGGATGGGCCGGGTGTACCGGGCGCGCCACCTGGGGCTGGGCCGGACGGTCGCGTTGAAGTTGCTGAGCGGCGAGGCCGACGACACCCTGCTGGCGCGGTTCCGGGAGGAGGCCCGGGCGGTCGCCCGGCTCCAGCACCCGAACATCGCCCAGCTCTACGAGACCGGGACCGCCGACGGCCGGCCGTACCTCGCCCAGGAGTTCCTCGACGGCGGGGCGCTCGCCCAGAAGCTCGCCGGCCGGCCCCAGCCGCCCGCCGAGGCCGCGGCGCTGGTCGAGACGGTCGCCCGCGCCGTCCAGCACAGCCACGACCACGGCATCCTGCACCGCGACCTGAAGCCGGGCAACATCCTGCTCGCCGCGGACGGGACGCCGAAGGTCGCCGACTTCGGGCTGGCGAAGCCGCTGGCGGGCAAGGCCGTCGACACCTGGCCGGAGTCCGGCGGCGCGCTGACCCGCACCGGCGAGGTCCTCGGCACGCCGGGGTACATGCCGCCCGAACAGGCGTCCGGCGTGGTGTCGAAGCTCGGCCCGGGGGCGGACGTGTACGCCCTCGGGGCAATCCTGTACGAGATGCTCACCGGCCGCCCGCCGTTCCAGGCCCCGGACGTCCTCCAAACCCTGATGATGGTCCTGACCCTCGAACCGGTGTCGCCCCGCACCCTCCAGCCGAAGGTCCCGAAAGACCTCGAAACGATCTGCCTGAAGTGCCTCGAAAAACCCATCGAGAAGCGGTACGTCTCGGCCGCGGCCCTGGCGGAAGACCTGCGGCGGTTCCGGAGCGGCGAGCCGATCGTGGCCCGGCCGGTCGGGCCGGTCGGCCGGGCCGTCAAGTGGGCCCGGCGGCGGAAGGCGGCGGCGGCGCTCGTCGGGGTTTCGGCCGTCCTGCTGGTGGTGCTGGTGGCGGCGGCGGTCGTCCTGGCCGTCGGGTACGCCCGGCTCCGGACCGCCCTGGACGGCACCAAGACGGCGAACGAAAAGCTGAGCGTCGCGGCGACCGAGGCCCAGGACAGTCTCGCCCTGGCCCACGAGGCGATCGACCGGATGCTGGTCCGGCTGTCCGACGACCTCGCCCCGGTCCCCCAGGCGGAGGCGGTCCGCCGGGCCAGCCTGGAGGACGCCCGGCGGTTATACCAGCGGCTCACGAAGGTCCGGCCGGACGACGAGGGCGGCCGGTCCCGCGTCGCCCAGGGGCTGGTGAAGCTGGCCCGGGTGTACCGCCAGCTCGGCCGGCTCGACGACGCCGAAGCCGCGTACCGGGAAGCCCGGGCGGTCTGTCTCGCGCTGGCCGCCGAGTTCCCCGCGGAGACCAGCTACCGGCGCGAGCTCGCCGGGGTGATGATGAGCCTTGCGTCCCTCGACCTGGACCGCGGCCGGACCGACAGCTGCGAGCAAGGGCTGACCGCCGCCCGGGCCGAACTGGACGCGCTTCCCGCGGCCGTGCAGGACGAATCGGCGGTGCTGGACAAGTACGGGTTCCTGTGCGACCGGCTCGGGCTGCTGTATTCCCGGGCGAAGCGGCCGAAGGACGCCGAGGCCAGTCACCGGGAGGCGCTGGCGATCCGGCTCCGTCTCGCGGACCGGGAGCCGGGCTCGGTCGAGATCCGGTCTAACGTAGTCGCCAGCCGGTCCAACCTCGGCACGGTCCTGCTCGTGCTCGGCCGGCCCGCCGAGGCCGCGCCGGAATTCGAAGCCGCGGCCAAACTCCTTGAGGGACTAACCGGGCCGCGGTTCCAGCTCCTGCGGGGCCAGGTAACGGGGAACGCGGCGGTCGCACTCGAACAGAGCCGCCGGCCGGGCGACGCCGAGAAGGTCCACAAGGCCGCGATCGACCAGTTCGCCGCCCTCGTCGCGGACTTCCCCGGGGTTCCGGAGTACCGGTTCGCGGCGGCCCGGGCCCGGCTCAACCTGGCGCGAATGTTCTGGCCGCAGGGCCGGCTGGCCGAGGCCCTGACGTTCGCCCGCGCCGCCCTCCCGGACATGGAATACCTCGCGGCCCAGTTCCCCAAGAACCCGGCCTACGCCGCCGACCTGGCCCTCTGTCGGAAGGTGATCGAATTCCTCCTGGACGACCTGAAACAGAAACCTCCCGGGAAGCCGTTATGACCCCCGACGACTCCCGGCTCGACGCGATCGCCACCCGCTGGAGCCTGATCCGGGCCGCCCACGCCGCCGGCCGGGCCCAGGACGCGGACGCCGCCCGCCGGGCCCTGGTGCTGCGGTACGCCCGGGCGGTCCGGCGGTACGTCGGCGGGATCGTGCGGAACGCCGAGGACGCCGACGAGCTGGCCCAGGAGGTGGTCGTCCGGCTCCTGCGGGGGGATTTCGGCGGGGCCGACCCGGACCGCGGCCGGTTCCGCGACCTGCTGAAGACGGCGGTGCGGAACATGGTCCACAACCACTGGGCGAAGGCGAACCGCCGGCGGCCCGCCGGGGTCGACCCGGACGCCCTGCCGGGGGCCGCCGACCGGCCGGACGACGACTGGGACGCGGCCTGGCGGCAGAACGTCCTCGACCACACCTGGGCCGCGCTGCAGGACCACGAGCGGGCGCACCCCGGCAGCCTAACGTACACGGTGTTGAAACTCCGGGCCGACTTCCCGGACGAGACCTCGGACCAGCTGGCGGCCCGGGTGTCGGCAAAGACGGGCACCCGGGTGCGGCCGGACGCCTGCCGGCAGATGGTCCGACGGGCCCGGGTGCGGTTCGCGGAACTGCTCGTGCGGGAGGTCGAGCTCGGGCTGGCGGACCCGTCCCCGGACCGGGTCGCGGAGGACCTGGCGGCGCTCGGCCTGCTGGAGTACGTCCGCGACTTCCTCCCCCCGGATTGGTCGACCAGCGGGAAGCTATCAGAGGGGCGGGCGTAGACCCGGGGCCTTTCTTCTCGTTTCCCGTGGAACGCGCTCCGCCTGGGAACGGCTCTTCGGACGCTCCGCGTCCTGTCCCTCGACACGCGCGGGGGGAATCGTCCCGGAACCCCCCTCCACCCCTCCGGCAACCGGGACGACAGCTGCTCCGGCATCGAAAGACCTTCCGGCGGCCGCCCGCGCGCGCCGTATTCTATCCGGGTCCTGCCCCGACCCCCGGGACGCGGCTTTGCTCCTAAATCCCGAAATGAAAGCTGGTTCCGTTTTGCTTCAGCAGTCTTCGTTTCAAAACGAAACCCCCACTTGACGAGCACAGTCCGGTCGAGGAGTGACTTCGACCGTGCTGTGGTAGCAGATCGATTAAAACCGCACAGAGGTCAAATCCTTCTCGTGGATTTAGCAATTCCTTGAGACAATAGGCAACTGAGACCCTGTGCCGAGAGTGGACACCAAGGACGAAACAAGAAAACCTTGAGCCAAGAAAGAGCTAAGATGGCAACAGATAAAACGAAGGTCGAAACTTACTTCAAGCAGGTTGTGCAAGACTACAACTGTGGCGATGTCCGCGAACTTTTGAGACTGCGGCTGGATAAAGCAGGGCCGCTTCTCGCTTGCACGGTCAACGGCATCGACGTTGTGGGTGGCATGATGCTTGGGTTTCATGAAGGCAACAGCAGGAAACGATCTACGGAGTTCATGCGCCAGCACCTCAGCCTAACGGAAGAGAGTGCGGACCTGATGTACGTGCTGGTCCGCTGTGGGCTGGCGCATGAGGGCGTGCCCACACTGGCAGTCCAGTTTTTTGTCCATTACGAGCGATGTGATCCGAAGAAGCTCTTGTACAAGGACGACAAGAACGCCATCTGGCTGAACGTCACAGAACTCGCCCATTGTTATCTCGAAGCGATTGAGCAGATCGCGAAGGATGTTCACAGACACCTGAGTCACGTACCAGAACCGGGTTCCAAAGGCATTACGATCTACCAACAGGCCCTTGGACTGGTGACCACGAGGATTACCGACTTCTGGGGCAAGATCGGGTCCACACAGCCCCCGCCTCGAAGCAGTTTGAGCCCCTTTTTCCCCGAGTCGCTCAAGCATTTTACTGTCAAAACCCCTTAAACCTACTCAGCCGCTTGGCGCGAGTCTCGCAAGCCGTCAAAACGGCAGTTTCGTTTCATTTCGGCAAGTTTCGTTTTGAAACGAACTTTTGCAGCAAAGCCCCAGGACCCTCCAGATGTCTTCCGAAACCGAAGTAATCTCCTGCCCGGCGTGCAAGCACCTACTCCGGGTGCCGGCCGAGTGGCTCGGCCAGACCGTCCAGTGTCCCGAGTGCAAGGCGACATTCCGGGCCCCGGTGCGGGACGGCGACAAACTCACCGACCCGGTCCTCATCGCCGGCCCGGCCGCCGCCACCCCCGCCCCGGCGCGGCCCAGGACCGACCCGTTGCTCACCCTCCCGGCCTTCGGCCTGATGCTCGTCGGGATTGTCAGTCTGATCGCGAACGGGGTCTTGTTCGGCCGGTTCGTGACGAGCCCGGACGGGGGCAAGGACTGGGTGAAGAATCAGCTGCCGGCGATCCGCCAGATGGGGCTGGTCCCGCCGGAGGCGCAGACGGACAAGGAGAAAGAGAACAAGGAGGCAGCGGACGAGCAGGCGGCGGCGGACCTGGCCCCGAAGCTCCGGTGGGTGTGGCTCGCGGCGGCGGCGGCCGGCGGGGTGGTGTTCGCGGGCGGGCTGGCGATCGTCCGCCGGAAGAACTACCGCCTGGCCCAGTTCGGGTGCGTGTTGGCGGCCGTGAACGTCCCGCACCTGTGCTGCGTCCCCGGGGCGATCTTCGGCCTCTGGGGACTGCTCATGCTCATGAGCGACGAGGGGCGGGAACATTTCGGATGACGGAATCCGAGGGGGAGTCGTAACGTCGTAAAGTCGTAAAGTCGTAGCCGAAAACCCAAACCAATATCCCGGTTTTCGACCTCGACTTTACGACTCGTGACTTTACGACGTTACGACTTTACGACTCGTGACTTTACGACTTTCGACTATTCCTGAGGGAAGAGCGCCGTCGACAGGTACCGCTCGCCGAGGTCGGGGAGGATGACGACGATCAGCTTCCCGGCGTTCTCCGGCCGCTGGGCGACCTTGACCGCCGCGGCCGTCGCCGCCCCGCACGAGATCCCGCAGAGCATCCCCTCTTCCTTGGCCAGCCGGCGGGCCATCTCGAACGACTCGTCGTCGGTCACCTGGATGACCTCGTCGACGACCGCGGTGTTGAGCACGTCCGGGACGAACCCGGCCCCGATCCCCTGGATCTTGTGAGGCCCCGGCTTCACATGGTCTTTCGGCACGCCCTGCACGATGTGCTGGGTGAGGACCGGGCTGGCGGTCGGCTCGACGGCGATGCACTTCACCCCCGGCTTCCGGCTCTTGAGCACCTCCCCGCACCCGGTGATCGTCCCGCCCGTCCCGACCCCGCTCACGAGGATGTCGATGTTCCCGCCGGTCGCCCGCCAGATCTCCTCGGCGGTGGTCTTCCGGTGGACCTCCGGGTTGGCCGGGTTCTTGAATTGTTGCGGGATGAACGCCTTCGGCTCCCCGCCGAACTCGTGGAACAGCTCGGTGGCCCGGGCGACGGCCCCCTTCATCCCGAGCTCCCGCGAGGTGAGGTAGAGCTTGGCCCCGAACGCCTTGAGCAGCCGCTGGCGCTCGAGCGACATGCTCTCGGGCATGGTGACGGCGAGCTTGTACCCGCGGGCCGCGCAGGTGAACGCCAGCCCGATCCCGGTGTTCCCGCTGGTCGGCTCGATGATCAGGGTGTCCTTGGTGATCTTGCCGGCCTGCTCGGCGGCGTCGATCATCGCCACCCCGATCCGGTCCTTGACCGACCAGAGCGGGTTGAAGTTCTCGAGCTTCCCGACGAGCGTCGCCTTGGCGTCGCCCGCCACGCGGCGGAGGCGGATGAGCGGGGTGTACCCGACCGTCTGGGTGATGTCGTCGTAGATGTGGCCGCGGAACGTGGTGTCAGCTGCCATCGTGATTCCTCCACCGGAAGGGCAGTATTCCGAGCAAGTTTATCGAATATCGGCAGTTTAGCGGGGGCTCTTGAACGGGACAAGACAGGCAGTCAACCGCGCAGAGTGATGTGGGCCTTTGGATATTGGTCGAGCAACTCCGCATACTCCAGGGTCTGGCGTAGAGCTTGCCGGAGGCCGGCTTCGGTTGCCAGATCAGCCCGGCAAGCCTCGCAGATCCGGACCGGGACCGTGATCGCCACGTCGTCTCCGTGTTGTTTCGGCTCGCGTTGCGAACGGGCGAACAGGTAGATCACCGAAGCCAGCCACCCGCCGAGGAAGAAGAGCAAACATCCGGTGGCGGCCTCACCCTTGGTGACCTTACCGCCCGTGATGATCGCCCACTCACACTGGATCGTGACCTGGGCGAGCCCGTCCGTTTCGCAGTCACAGAGGGCGCACCTGCGGGTACCGGGTAACCGTCGGTCGAGAAGGAGGGCGCGGAGCTTGATGACAGGCGAAAGAACCTCTTGCCCGGCCGCCTGGCGCAGTTGGTGCAGCGGTGGGACTTCGACCGTGCGGCCGCACCCGCACGCGAGCGTCGCGCCGGCGTCGGCCGGAGTCACCGCGTGCGACTTGCCGCACTCACAGGTCACCTGGTAGCTCATGCCGGCCTGCTACTCAATGTGGGGGCAAGTTTCCAACTTGCCCGATTGATCGCTTTCCGGGATGTGGTAAGGAGCCGATTTTCGGTCGGCCCGGGCAAGTTGGAAACTTGCCCCCACATTCGCTGACGGGACACGGCGCCCCGACGTCCGATCCGACTCAAGGTACCTGGTGGGTCCGGTCTCGTCACGCGCGTTCGGCACAGATATTCAAAAGGGTGTAACCGGTAGTCCGCTCGCGTCGTTGACGGGTATTGCTGCACCGGTCGGGAGACCGGTGCCACGAGAAGAAGAGCCCCGGAGAGGAGTTCCGTCTTCCGGTGTGACATCGGTCTCCAGACCGGTGCAGGCACCCAGCTCCGAGGACGTAACCCTCCCGAAAACCAGCCGAAGCGATCGCGAGCCCGGCCAGGAACTCCCCGTTTCAAAGTCCAGCTCGCCTTCGGACCGGCACATCGCCCAGGTACACTGGAGGTAGTGCGGCGGACGTGGTCCCGGTCCTGAACTCTGGCATCGCGGTCAACCACTTGTGGTGCGCGCCCCGGGTCGGAGAGTGGAGCCGGCGGTCGGACTGGCGGTCGGGGAGTCGATTTTGCCATACGAACCCAATCTACACGTTTTCTTCACAGTTCGAACCGATCCGACACACTCGGGCAGGGTCGGTTTTGCGGAACGAACCCAACCCGCATCGGTCCTCCCCACGTGGGGTCGACCGCCGGAGCGTCGGGAGATCGGTTTTGCAGAACGAACCCAATCCGGGGCGCGGTCCCCACCCGGTGGGAGGTCGGTTTTGCAGAACGAACCCAATCTGCATCACCCGCTCAGACTCCCCAGCGGATTGCCAACCATGTCCCGACGGGGAGGTCACGAGATCGGCCTCTATTGTCGTGGGGCTGCCAACTCCTGCCATTCCCTGCCACCACCAGGCTCCCGCCGGTCCGCCGGCCGATTCTGCCGAACGAACCCAATTCCCGGGGACGTGCGCCCTCGTGTCGGGGCGACCGGCCAACGCCCGCCGGGCCGGGGGTCGGTTTTACCGAACGAACCCAATTCGGGCGGGACCCGTCCGCGGACGGGAGTGCCGTCACCGGTTTGGCGACCGGTGCCACCAGAGAAGAGCCCGGTCGCTCGCGAGCCCGACCGGGTACGACCTATTTAATCCGCGGGTGCCGGGAGCTATCTCGTGAACCGTCTCGTACCTCCGTTCCCACTCTCCCTCGCTCTCGTTGTTACACTTTCAGCCGGCGACTGGCCGCAGTGGCGGGGGCCGAACCGGGACGGGGTCGTGCCCGCGGGCGATGCCCCGAAGTCGTGGCCGAAGGCCCTCACGTTCGCCTGGAAGGTGGAGGTCGGCGAGGGGCACTCGGGCCCGGTCGTGGTCGGCGACCGGGTGTTCCTGCATTCCCGGGTGGGCGATGCCGAAGTGGTCCGGTGCGTGGCGCTGGCCGACGGAAAGCCGGCGTGGGAGCGGCGGTATCCCGCCCCGGTGGAGGTGGACGCGGCGGCCGAGGGGCATGGGAAAGGACCGAAAGCGACTCCCGCCGTCGCCGCCGGCCGGGTCTTCACCCTCGGGCTGAACGGCACCCTGACGGCGTGGGACGCGGCGACCGGGGACCAGCTCTGGCAGCACACGTTCGCCAAGGAGTTCAAGAAGCGGTGGCCTCCATACGGTGCCGCCACCTCGCCACTCGTGGCGGGCGACGTGTGTATCGTCTGGGTCGGCGGGACTGACCCGGCCGGGGGCGGAAAGCTTATCGCCGTGGACGTGAAGACGGGCGAGCGGAAATGGGCCGGGACACTCGACGACGGCCCGGGGTACGCTTCCCCGGTGATCGCCGAGCTCGCCGGGAAGCCCCAGCTCGTCACCCAGTCCCGGCGGCACCTCTGCGGGTTCGACCCGGCGACCGGGAAGATCCTGTGGGAGCAGAAGTTCACCACCGGGTACGACCAGAACAGCGTCACCCCCGTGGTGTACAAGGACCTCGTGATCCACGGCGGATACGAGCGGCCGACCGCAGCCCTCCGGCTCCGGAAGACCGACGGCCCGGGGCTGAAGCCGGAGCCCGTCTGGGAGCTCCGCGAACACACCCTTTACATGAGTACGCCGGTCGTGGCCGGCGACCGGCTGTTCGGGCTGTCGACGAAGGGCGGCGGGACGCTGTTCTGCGCGACGGCCGGGACCGGCGACGTGGTCTGGACGAGCCCCGGGCGGGTCGGGCCGTACGCGGCCCTGATCGCGGCCGGGAGCTTCGTCCTGGTCCAGACGACCGGCGCGGACCTGTGGGTGTTGCGGGCCGACGGGGCGAAATTCGACCCGGTCGCCGAGTACAAACTGGCCGACACCCAGACCTGGGCGCACCCCGCCCTCGTCGGTCATAAACTTCTCATAAAAGACGCCACGCACCTCTCTTGTTGGACCGTCGACCACTGATTACTGTGAGTGGGTCTTCCCGACTCCGACTCCGACTCACCGCCCGCGCATGCCGATAACCTTTCCCTGCGCCTGCGGCGTCACCCTGAGCGTCCGCGAGGACCCCCCAATCTACTTCGCCTTCTGCCCGGTGTGCCGGGCGACGAGCAAGGTCCCGCGCCCGAAGAAGAAGCCGGCGGCCCCGGCCGCGGACGACCCCGGGTTCGAACTGGTCGACGCGGTCCCGCCGCAAGGCCCCACCGCCGGGCATCCGAAGGTGAACGAAGAGGACGAGGCGTGGGAGAAGACCCCGTACCAGAAGCCGGCCGTGGGGAACGGGTACGGCGTCAAAAAGGCGGCTCCGGTCAAGAAAGGGGCGACGAAAGGAGACGGCCGCGGCGACCCGTATGAGGTGTCGCAGGAGGAGTTCGAGGAGGAGGCGCGGGAGCGGAAGGGGTCGCACGCGGCCCGCAAGCTCCGGCGGGCGCTCTGGGTGGGCGTGGCAGCCGTGGTCGGAATCGGGGCGTTCGCCGGGGTCGGGTTGTTCACCCGGTCGGTCGACCCGGGCCGGAACGGCCGGGCCGGGGCGGCACTCGGCCGGATCGCCATTCTCGCCACCATGCTGATCGTCATGTTGGTCATCTGGCTCGTGAACCAGGGTGGTGACGACGATTAGTCGGGGGGACGATCGCGGCGGAAGTCCGCCCGTCGGCCGGGTCGATCGTGTGTGACCGCTCGACACCAGGGATCGATCGATTTGCTTCCGCCTTCCCGTGGGGTGCCGGATGCCGATTTCATTCGAGTGTTCCTGCGGCAAGACGCTCCAGGTGAAGGACGAATTCGCCGGGCGGCGGGTGCGGTGCCCGGCGTGTAGCGGGGTCGCGGCTGTCCCGGCGGCCGACCCCGGGTTCGAGGTGGTGGACGAGCCTTCGCCCGTCCCGGCCCCGTCGAAGCCGGCCCCGGTCCGGGCCAAGCCGGTCGAACGGCCTGACGACGAGGAGGACAAGCCGCGGTCGCGGAAGCCCCGCGACGAGGATGACGACCGGCCGCGGACCCGCCGCCGGGACGAGGACGACGACGAGGATGACGACGACCGGCCGCGGACCCGCCGCCGGAACGAGGACGACGACGAGGATGACGCCCCACGGAAGAAGAAGAGCCGGCGAAAGCCGAAGCCCGAGGAGAAGCCGTCGCACTTCGGGCTGGAGAAGCGGGTACTCAACGGCGGGGTGGCCGGCGGGCTGCTGGCGATGGTGATTGCCGTCGTCTGGTTCGTGGTCGGGCTGATGGCCGACCGGATCTTCTTTTACCCGCCGATCCTGTTCGTGGTCGGGCTGATCGCGATGATCAAGGGCGCGGTGGGCGGAAACGACGAATAGCCGGGGTCGACCGGCCGCACGACTCTCCTTTGCCCACGGGGTGCCGGATGCCGATCGCCTTCAGCTGCGCCTGCGGTAAGTCGTTCCAGGTGAAGGACGAGTTCACCGGGAAACGAACGAAGTGCCCCACCTGCGGGGCGGGACTGACGGTTCCCGAGAGCACAGCTCCGGTCAGCGCCGAGGACGAGGCGTTCCGGATGCTCGACGACGGGCCCGAACCGGACCAACCTGCCCGCCTGCCCCGGAGGGATTGGGGGAATGAGGTCGAGGCCGCTCCGCCCCCGCCACCGGCCGCGCCGAAGCCGGGGACGAAACCCACTCCGGCCCCCAAGAAACCCCGCCCCCCCCGGGAATCCCGCGAGGAAGGCTCGGGCGGCGGGTTCCGGATCAGCTTGAGCCCGGCGGTGGGCGGGGGTTTGGCGTCCATGCTGATCGGGGGTGTGATCATCGCGGTCTCCCTCGGTTCCGGCCGGATTCCGATCGGTGCGATCATCGTCTTCTTTTTCGGGCTCGTGGCCGTGGTGAAGGGGCTGCTGGGGCATGGGGAAGAGTGACAGCCCGGTGGCATTCATCAGCGCCGGGCTGTCCGCGATAGCCCGGCGGCCGACGACGGCGATGATGCGCGGACGATTGTGCCCCGGACGGCACAGTCAAGGACGTCGTCGCCGGGAAACGGACGAAGTGTCCGGCGTGCGGCTCGAAAGCCGTCCGCGGGGTGATCCTCCTGGGGGTCTTGGGCATTGCAGCGATCGGGAAGGGACTGATCGGACTATTCCTCGGCGACGACGACGGGCCGGGCTGACCGGACGGGTCCGTACAATAGGGTGACGAATCGCAGGGGCTCCGGCCCCGTTCGTTTTCCCGGAGACGGCTCATGCCCGACGTTCGCGAAACGCAGCTGCTCGTCATCGGCGGCGGCCCCGGGGGGTACCCGGCCGCCCTCCACGCCGCCGACCACGGGATGAAGGTCACCCTGGTCGACGAAGACCCGAAGCTCGGCGGGGTCTGCCTGAACCGCGGGTGCATCCCGTCGAAGGCGCTGCTCCACGTCGCCAAGCTGATCCACGAGACCCGCGAGGCCGCCGAGTGGGGGCTCACGTTCGGCGAGCCCAAGGTCGAGCTCGACAAGCTCCGGGCCTTCGTCCAACAGAAGGTGGTCGGCAAGCTGACCGGGGGGGTCGGCCAGCTGACGAAGGGCCGCGGGGTGGACGTGGTGAGAGGGCACGCCACGTTCACCGGCCCGAACACGGTTCAGGTGTCCGGCGACCAGCCCCAGACCGTCCGGTTCCAGAACTGCATCATCGCGACGGGCTCGGTCCCCGCGGTCCCGAAGCCGTGGCAGCTCGGCGACGACCGGGTGATGGACAGCACCGGGGCCCTCCTCGTCCCGGACGTGCCGAAGAAGATGCTGGTGATCGGCGGCGGGTACATCGGGCTCGAGATCGGGAGCGTGTACGCCGCGCTCGGGACGAAGATCACGGTGGTCGAGGCCCTCGACGGCATCCTCCCGCTGGCCGACCGCGACCTCGTCGCGCCACTGGAAAAGAAGCTCCGGGCGGAGTTCGAGGCGATCTACCTGAACACGAAGGTGGCGAAGCTGGAGGCGGCGAAAGAGGGCATCGTCGCCACGCTCGAGGGGAAGGACGTGCCCGGGGCGGTGACGTTCGACCGGGTGCTGGTGTCGGTCGGGCGGCGGCCCAATTTCGCCAACCTCGGGCTCGACAAGGCGGGCGTGCAGCAGGACGAGCGGGGGTTCATCCGGGTGGACCGGCAGCGGCGGACGAACGTCCCACACATCCAGGCGATCGGGGACATCGCCGGGGAACCGGGCCTGGCCCACAAGGCGACGGCGGAGGCCCGGGTGGCGGTGGAAGTGCTCCTGGGCGAGCCGGCGGAGTGGGCCCCGCGGGCGATCCCGGCGGTGATCTTCACCGACCCCGAGATCGCGTGGGCGGGGCTGACGCAGAAGGACGCGGAGGCCCAGTCCGTCCCGCACGAGGTGCTGAAGTTCCCGTGGGCGGCGAGCGGCCGGGCGGTGAGCATCGCCCGGACGGACGGGCTGACGAAGATGCTCATCGACCCCGAGAGCAAGCGGGTGCTGGGGGTCGGGATCTGCGGGGCCGGGGCCGGGGAGATGATCGCCGAGGGGGTGCTGGCGATCGAGATGGGCGCGGTCGCCCGGGACGTGCTGGAGAGCATCCACCCGCACCCGACATTGAGCGAGACGGTGATGGAGAGCGCGGAGCTGGCCTACGGGGCTGCCACGCACGTGGCCCGGCCGCGGAAGACGGCGAAGTAGTGCGAATTGGCGAGCGGGGGTGTGATTCCCCCGGGTGCGCGAAGTCGCACCAGAAACGATCACTTTTACTCGGGGCCTCACGCCCCCCCTCTCGCCGGGGTGGTTGCACACACCAGATGCCGGCTGGCGGGCCGCACAGGCGGCCGCGGTCTCACCGTTGTTCTGCTGTAGAAATGGCTATCCGGATAGAGGGGGACTCACGAACCGCTCGAATTTCCCATTTACCGGTTCATCCCGGTCAGGATCTCCAGCATGAGCCGGCCCTGGTCGGTGTCGCTCAGGTAGACCTTCTCGACCTGGCAGTATTCGGTCACATACGCCGCAACCACCCTCTTCAGCTCGTGGGTATCGACACGGCTCAGGTCGTAAACGCCAAGTCCCGAAAGTTTTGCGATCAGGCGCGCGGTGATCCGGACGCGGTGCCGCTCCAGCGGACACTCGCCCGGGGCCGGCGACCGGAGGACGCCCGACTGCGGGCTCGGGACCGCGACCCGCGCACTGCCTGTCCCATCCACCTGCGGGGGTAGAGCGGTGTGCGTACCCGTCCCACCCGTCGGGGCGGGTGTGCCAGGCCCGCCAATAGTGACCACGGGGTGCGATCCGGTCCCGGTCGAAACACCCGGGGTGGGCGGCCGGGTGCCCGTCTCCGCCGCCCGCACGAAGGCCGCGGTCGGCGCCCGGCCGAGGGCCGACGGGGGAACGATCGCGACAGCCCGGAACCCGTTGCTCAGTTTGACGTCCAACACCGACGCCGGGAGCGCCCCGCCCACCGGCTCGCCTTGCGCCTGCACCTTCTGCAACACCTCGTGGAGGTGGTCGTCGTCCTGGAACTTCACGTTCGTCGGGAACCACCCCTGGTCGCGGCGGGCGATCACCGCGTGCGGCCCCAGGACGGTGATCTCCATCACTCCCGGGTCGGCGAACAATTCCTCCAGCGGGCCGAACCCGAACAGCTCCTCGTAGACCTCTTCGATCAGCCGGTCGCGCTCGGCCCGGGTCAGCCGGTGGGCCTCGGCCTCGACCACCGGCTCGATCTGCTGGCGGGTGCTCTCCTGGAGCAGCGACGCGGGCATCCGCCGGGCCTTCGACGCATCGACCCGTTCTTGGAGCTTGATCAGGATCCGGGCCTTGACGATCTCGTATACCGGGACCGAGTGCGCGCCCGTCGGGTTGCGAGTGAGCGGGAACGGGGTCGTACCGGACGAGCGCGGGGGCGGCGGCATGCGGCGACTTCCTGCGGCATCGGGAAAACGCGCCTATCGCTAGCTTAGTACGAATCCGCCTGGTGTGCCGGCCGGTTTCCTGCACCACCCGGGGTCACCAAGGGAGCCGACCCGGGTTTCCCGGCCGGTACGAATATTACGATTTCTCCCTCTTGACGACGCCAGAATTTTGATTTAGTCTCGCACCCGCCGACACTGATCGACAACCCTGGGTACACGGGCCGCTCTCTCCCGCGCCCCGCCCCGCAGCCACGGACGGTTCGGGATGTCCGCCCCTTCGCATACCCAAGGACGGGCCCCCTCCTCCCCCCATTGGGCACCCCAGTCATGGTAAGCCGGCGGCACTTGATGCCGCCCGACGGCACCCCGAGCTCTTTCCCCTACCCTCCTGCGTTCCCCGCCGGCCCGGATGGTCTGGTCGTCGCCGCCCCGGCAAAGCTGAATCTGTTCCTCGAAGTCCTCGGGAAGCGGCCGGACGGGTACCACGAGATCGAAACCCTGATGGCGGCGGTCGACCTGTTCGACACCCTCGAACTCCGCCCCGCCGCGGCCGGCAAGCTGGACCTGGAGTGCGACCCGCCCGGCCTCCCGACCGGCCCGGACAACCTCGTCTACAAGGCGGCCGACCGGCTGCGGGCGCGGGCGGGCCGGCCCGCCCTCGGGGCCAGCATCCGACTCACGAAGCGCATCCCGACCCAGGCCGGGCTCGCCGGCGGGTCGAGCGACGCCGCGGCCGCCCTGGTCGGGCTGAACCGGATCTGGGGCCTGGACCTGCCCGAACCCGAGCTCGCGATAGTGGCCGCCGAGGTCGGCTCCGACGTCGCGTTCTTCCTCGCCCTCCCGGCGGCCTGGTGTACCGGCCGCGGGGAGGTCGTCGTCCCGGAGGCGGCCGCGAAGCCGTTCGACATCGTCCTCGTCTGCCCGCCGGTCGGGCTCGGCACGGCCGCCGTGTACCGCCGGCTGACCGTCCCGGCGGAGCCGCGGGCCGGGACCGCCGCCCGGGCCGCCTTGCGGGCCGGCGACCCGGACGCGCTCGGGGCCGCCCTGTTCAACCGCCTGCAGCCGCCGGCATTCGCCCTTGCCCCGGTTGTGGAAACCGTGTATCGCCGTCTCGCCGGCCTCGGTCCCGCCGGGTGCCTGATGTCGGGCAGCGGGTCGGCCGTGTTCGCCCTGTGTCGAGACTCGCAGGACGCGGCCCGAGTAGCGAACGAGTTCCGGGCCGCCCGTCCGCCTGCCGAACCGGAATCACGAGTCCAAGTCGTCCGCACCTTACACATCGTTCCCGCCTGAAGGAGGTCTGCGGTGGTCATCACGGAAGTCCGCATCAAGCTGTGCGAGGAGAACAACGAGCGGCTGCTCGCGTTCTGCTCGGTCACCTTCGACAACGCCTTCGTGGTCCGGGATTTGAAGATCATCGAAGGGACGAAGGGGATCTTCGTCGCCATGCCGAGCCGGAAGCTGACCGACCGGTGCAACAAGTGCGGGTGCAAGAACCACCTGCGGGCCCGGTTCTGCAACCAGTGCGGGTTCCGGCTGGACGAGACTCGGGCCCTCCGGGACACCGAGGGCCGGGCGAAGCTGCACGCCGACATCGCCCACCCGATCCACAGCGGGGCCCGGGAGCAGGTGCAGGCGGCGGTGGTCCGGACGTACCAGGAGGAGAAGGAGCGGGCCAAGCAGCCCGGGTACGTCTGCACCTACGACGAGTACGATTACGATGGGGACGACACCCCGGTGAGCTACGGGACGGTGGTGAGCGAGATGGGCGGGAAGGCGGTCCGGTCGCACGGCCCGCACCCGGCCCCGAAGGGGACGCACTTCAATACCGCCGACGCCCCCACCGCCAAGGCCCGGACCATCAAGGACGAGGACGGGTTCGGCACCGGGATCGGCTGACGAAAAGCCACAGGACTCCGCGAAACGACACGAAGCCCCCGGATCTCCGGGGGCTTCGTGTCGTTGGCGACCGCCGAGCTTCTGACCCACGAGCCCCCTCGGCCCGGACGACCGGCCGGGCCGAGGGGGTCCTCGGGCTCGTCGCCCCGTGACCCGGGTTACTGTTTCTCAGTCCGTAACCCGTCCTGCAGGAACTTCATGAATCCGCCCACATCGTTGATCTTCCCCTCCGGGTAAACCTTTGCCTTCCAGGTCCCGTCCGGTCCCGGGAGCAGGATCACGTAGAGCGGCAGCTGATCCGTTCCGAACAGCTTGTCCTTGAACGCCCGGTTGGCCTGACCTTCTTCGTACAGGTCGTCCGGCGACGGGGGGTTGGCGTACACTTCGGGCGGAACCTCGTCGGCGTACAACTGGACCCGCTCGTACTGCTCCATCAGGGCCCAGACCTGCGGGCGGGGGAATACGCTGTTCTCGTTGTACCGACAGTTGGTACACCACTTCCCGGTGAAGTCGATGAATACCGGCCGGGCCGGCTTGCCCGTCTTCGCGGCCTCCTGTCTGGCCTTTTCAAGGGCGGCGGTCAGGTCGGTCCCAAATTCGACCGCCGGATCCGGCAGGAGGAACGAGTCGACCCAGGCGTAAACCACCCCGGACGGCCGCTGCGGTTTCCCGTCTGCCCCTTTGAAGAGGGCCGGCGCGAGGTATACCCCGAGCCCGAGGAACAACAGAGCGAACACCAGCCGGGGTACCCCGATATTCGGCTGCTCCTCGTCGTGCGGGAGCCGGTACATGTTCAGCAGGTAAAGCCCGCAGGCGATGGTGATTGCCACCCACCCGCCGAGCACCAGGTCGTACGTGAAGTAGGTCGTCGGCGAGAACACCCCGATCTCGGCGGTCCGCAGGAATTTTAGCGCCGCGGCCAACTCCAGGAATCCCATCACCGCCTTCACACTGTCCAACCACCCCCCCGACCGGGGGAGCGCCTTGAGCAGTCGGGGGAACAGGGCGAGCAGGAAGAACGGAGCAGCGAACGCGGCGGAGAACGCCAGCCCGCCGAGGGTCAGTTCGAACGTGCTAAACCCGCCGGACGTAGCCATCCCGGCGAACCCGCCGAGAAACGGGGCGACGCAGGTGAAACTGACGATTGTGAACGCCAGCGCCCCGAACACCGTTCCGACCACACCTCCCGCTCCTTGCTTCGCCTGCGTAAACCGGAGGAGGGAGTTCGGCAGGGAGATGTCGTACATTCCGAAGAGACTGAGAGCGAAGAAAATGAACAGCCCGCCCAGGAACAAGTTCATCCCGGGGCTCACGCTCAGGTCGACGAACAGCTTGAGCAGGGCGATCGCCGACACGCCGAGGACGAGGACAATGGTCAGGCAGTAAACAGCGGCCAGTTTAATCGTCTGCACGCGCGACTGGTTCGCCTGCTTCAGGAAGATGGTGACCGTGATCGGAATCATCGGGAAGACGCACGGGGTGACGAGCGAAATCAGCCCCCATGTCGCGGCCGTGACGAGGAACGCAAGTAGTCCGGTCTTCCCCTTGGTCACTCCGCCCACCTCGGACAGGTCGATCGTTTTTGCCACTGCATCCAGTGACGCGCCATACTGGGCCGGCGAGACCGGGCTCTTCTTCGTCCCGTTCTCGGGTTTCCCGGCGTACGAGGGGACGTTATCCCGCGGAGGCCCGGCCCGAACTGGTCCGGGGACTGGTGGCGCGACCGCGTTCGGGTTCAGGGCCTTCTCGACATCGGGTGCCCATTTCTGGTCCACCGGCACCGGCGGGCCGTCGAGTACCATCAACTCGGCCGTCGGGGCGGGCTCTTTCGGACTGTTGAAACAGAGTTCTCGGTCATCCCACGTCCCACAGATCTGGACGGAGGTACCGGTCAGAGGCACCGTCTTCGGGCCGGGTGAGGCCTTCGGCGACACGACTGCCGTGAGGTCCCAGGTGACGGGAAAGGGGTAGTACTGCATCACCGCCCCCGGCCTGTCCGGTTGGGGCTGGGGCTTGGTCTTGGAGTTGGTCGGGTCGAGGATCGCCCCGACGAAGATCAGATCCCCATGGTCCGGCACCCGGATCCGGTTCTTCCCCGGCTGGGTCGGATCCGCCGGGTTCGTCGGATACGTCCAGGCATCGCCCACCGGGGTCACCGTCAGCTTCACCGTGACCGTCTGCCCGGGCTTCGCCTCTCTCGGGCTGACCTCAACGTTCATCTTCCCGACGTCGGTGAACCTCTTCGGGTGCCCGACTGGTGCGGCACCGAACGGGTTCCCGCCCGGCGGGGCGGCGGCGAGCGGGGCCACCGAGTATGCGGCGAACCCCAGAACCAACACGGCGACGGCGAAGAGAGATCGGGTCATGGCTCGGGTACTTCTGCGAGATAGGACTAGAGAACCAAAAAAAGCCCACGGCACACCGCCGTGGGCTTTTGTACCGCTGCCGGCGGGAGGGACGACGTGTCGGTCTGTCCCGGGTGGCCGGCGGGTTATCCGGGCGGTCCTACTCACCGGGGAATAGCCGTCCGCCGCCGGGCGCTTACATCACTTGCCGGCGAGGGCCTTCGCCACCTCGTCGGCGTACGCCTTCTCGACCGCCACCGGCGGACCGTCGAGCACCTTCAGCGCGGCCTCGACCGGGACCGTCTTCGGCGGGAAGCAGTTGGTCTTGTCGCACACGGACAGCTTGAACGCCGCCAGCTTCACGGCCGCCGGCCCGGGTGCCGCCTTCGGCGAAACGACGGCCTTGCGGGAGAACACCACCGTCCCCGAACACTCCCGGAGCTCCTTGATCATCAGCTCCGGCACGGGCTTGGTTTCGAAGTCCTTCGGGTCGGTCACCGGGCCGACGAAGATCACCGTCCCGGGGTCCGGGAACTTGAGCACGTTCACCATGCCCTCGGCCTGCTTGTCCGGCTGCACCGTGGGGTAGGTGTGATAGCCGTCGTTCAGGTCCACGGTCAGCTTGAACGTGACCGTCTCCCCCGGTTTCGCCTCGGCCGGCTCGAACTTCGCCTCCGCCTTCTTGACCGCCTTCTCGTACCAGCCCGTCTTCTGCACGGCCGAGGCCGACCGGTCCGGGACGGCAGCCAGCAGGAAGGCGACGGGGATCGCGGAGACGAACGGCCGATACCAGCGCATGGGAGAGGCTCCGTAACTCAGCCCCAGGGTGTGAGTCCCCGAGGCCGGTGGCTATGCTTGGCCCCGTCGAGGCCGGCATCCCCAGTTCCACCGGGGCGGAAGGGAATGGCCCCCAGGTGATGCGCTCTGGGGGGTGGGAGGCCGATAGCAGCGGGGTCACTTCGTCCCGAGCTCTTTCGGCTTCGGGTCGTCCTTGGGGACCGGCGGGGGCTCGACGCCTTTCAGCTTCAACGTCGTCACCTGCTTGGACTTCAGGTCCACGACCCGGATACGGTGGGCGTTGGTGTCGGCGACGTACAGTTTCCCGTCCGCGGAGCTGATCCCGGCCGGTTCGCTGAAGAGCGGGCCGGACAGCCATCCGTCAGACTCGTCCCCACCGAGGAAGGTGCCGAGCGTCCCGGTCTTCGGGTCGTACACCCGGATCTTGCTATTGTAAGTGTCGGCTACGTAAAGCTTTCCGTCCGCGTACGTGATGCCCAGGGCGTGCTGGAGGCGGGCCTCCTTCGTCTCGCGGGCGATCACGTCCTCGACCCGCCCCGGGCCGTCCCGGTCGCCGAACACGAACAGGCCGCGGCCGACCAGCGTTTCCACCTCGCCCTTCCCGCCCAGCGGCACCTTCCGCAGGGCGCTGATCTCGCTATCCGCTACATAAAGAAATTTCCCGTCCGACGCCAGCCCGCTCGGCTGGGCGAACATGGCGGTCCGCAGCGGGCCGTCGCCGATGGTCTCCCGCCCGCTCCCCGCGTACGGGCCGATCTCCTTCGCCGCCGGGTCGAACGCCCAGATCTGGTGGTGGCCGGCCATCGCGACGTACAACTTGCCTCCCTCCCACAGGAGGTCCCACGGGCTGTTCAGCCCGATGGTCGTGGCCGGGACCGGTTTGTCCATCCGCCGGTTTCCCGGGTCGCCTTCCTGCTGCCCGTTCCCGGCCGCCGTGGTCACCGTCCGCGCCTTCAGGTCGAGGGCCCGGATGACGTGGTTCTTCCGGTCGGCGACGTAGAGGGTGTCGCCCGTCACCGCCATCCCCTGCGGGTCGTCGAACTGGGCCTTCTCGAAGGAACCGTCGACCTTCCCGGGCTGGCCCGTCCCGGCGACCGCGATCCTGTTCCCGTCGAGGTCCGTGACCACTACTCGGTGGTGGGTGCTGTCGGCGATGAACAGCCGCTTGCCGGCCGCGTCGGCGACCACCTTGCCGGGGAAGAAGAGGGGCGTGTCGCCCTTCTCCCGGTACCGGGCGAGGTCGAACCGGATCGGCTTCTGGTCGAGGGTCTTCCGCTTCTTGGCGTCCTCGACCACCTTCCCGACGACCATGTCGAGCAGGTCGTAATTCCCCTCGCCGGACGTGTACCCGACGAGGTTCCCCTCCGGGTCGATGAGCACGAACGTGGGCCAGGCGTCCACCTCGAACCGGTCCCAGATCTTCCGCTCGGCGTCGTTCACCACCGGGTGCTGGATCTCGTACCGGAGGACGGCCTTGCGGATGCTCTTGCTGTCTTTCTCGTTGTCGAACTTGGGGGAGTGGACGCCGACCACGACCAGCTCGTTCGCGTACTTCTTCTCGAGCTTGTGCAGGTCCGGGAGGATGTGGATGCAGTTGATGCAGCAGAGGGTCCAGAAGTCGAGCAGGACGACTTTCCCCTTCAGGTCTTTCAGGGCGAGCGGGCCGCCGGTGTTCAGCCACGCGACCCCGCCGTCGAGGCCCGGCGCGGGGATCCGCTTCCGCGCCACCGGCGGGGTGTCGGCCGGCTTCTCGTCCTTCTCCTTCTTATCGTCGGCGGCCTGGTTCACCCCGCCGATCAACATGACCAGGAGGAAGGCGAACCCACACCCGACGGCCAGCCCGACGAGTACCGACCACGAGAGCCGGCGGGCGGGGGTGACGGGCGGGGCTGGGGTGGGCTCGGGCGTGCCTGGGACGGGCGCGCCGGCGGAAACCGGCTCGGTCATCGTGTGGTCCTCCGTGGTCGACAGGTCCGATACATGTTATCCGCGACCTCACCCGGGGTGAACGAGAAACCGGCCACGTTGATGGCCGGGGTGTGCCACCGGGTTCCGGAGGGCATTTCCAGGGAGTGGTCGTCTCGGCCGCATGGCCCGGTCCATCCAGGACGACGGACGCCCGCCGCTTAGCAGCTCCCGCTTTCGCCGTCCCGGGAGGGGCGTTCGTGCCCGGACGCTCGGCGGGAAAAACGATACCCGTAGGACGGCCCAGCAACGGGTCGCGTTTCACCCCACCGCTTGCCCAGCCGCTCCCGATGAGTGGGCCGTGATGAGAATTGGGTTCGTTCTGCAACTCGCCCCCCGGTCGTCGAGTGTTGCACCCGCTCCCAACATTAGGGAACGACGTTGATTGTGAAGAAATGATGTAGATTGGGTTCGTTCTGCAGTATCGACCTCCCGCCCGATCCTCCGCCTCACCCGCCCAGCTCAACCCCCTCCAGGGCGGGCCCGGCCCTCCGAATACCCAGCCCGACGGTGTCTTCGCGGACAACTCACACCTCCGTTCAATGTACCCCAGGGGGGTGCCGGCCCGGAGACGAACTGGGATTCGAATTCGTCGGCCCCAGGCTACACCAACACAACGGTCCCGGGCTCCGGTCGAAGGCGGGTCGGGTCGGGTCGGGTCGAATGCGGAGCAACCACAAACGGAATGTGGTTGACCGGGAACGTCGGCGAAGGCACACTATCTTCCATAGGCCGCAGACCTGCCAGACGTATCTCCCTCCCGTAACGATCGACCGCCGCACCGATTTGTTGCCGGACCTCCCCACGCGCCGCGAAACTGCGGTCGACTTTTACCCCCGCGCCGTCCCACCCCACTGCCTTTCCCGGAGAACACCGATGCCGGTCCCTCACGGGCGAACCGCCCCCGGAATTCCGGTGCGTGACCGGATGTCCCGCCGCGGGTTCCTCACGGCCGGCGCCCTCGGCCTCGGGGGGCTCACCCTGCCCCAGCTGCTCCGCGCGGAGGCGGCGGCCGGCATCCGGTCTTCCCGGAAGTCGGTGATCCTGATCTACCTGATCGGCGGCCCCCCGCACCAGGACATGTTCGACCTGAAGCCCGACGCGCCGAAGGAGATCGCCGGCCCGTGGCGGCCGACCGCGACCAATGTTCCGGGCGTCCAGATTTGCGAAGCCTTCCCCCGGCTGGCCCGGATGATGGACAAGCTGGTGGTCGTCCGATCCCTGGTCGGGAACCAGGCCGACCACGACGCCGTCCAGGTGTTCAACGGCCACCACCCCCGTAAGCTGCCGGTCCCGTCCGGCGGGTGGCCCCAGCTCGGGTCCACAGTGGCCCGGGTTCAGGGGCCGGCCGACCCCGCCATCCCCCCGTTCGTCAGCCTGTGTTACACCTGCACGCACGGCCCGTACAACGAGCCCGGCCCGGGTTTCCTCGGGCCGGCCCTCGCCCCCTTCCGCCCGATGGGCCCCGCCCGGAACGACATGGTGCTCCAGGGCGTCACCGCGGACCGGCTGGCCGACCGCAAGACCCTGCTCCGCAGCTTCGACAGCATCCGCCGCGAGATCGACACCACCGGCGCGATGCGGGGGATGGACGCCTTTTCCGAGCAGGCGTTCGGGCTGCTCACGTCCTCTCGCCTGGCGGAGGCCCTCGACCTGTCGCGGGAGGACCCGCGGGTCATCGCCCGGTACGGGACCGGGGACCCGAAGGTGTTCATGGACGGGAACGGCGCCCCGCGCGTCCCCCAGAGCCTGCTCATGGCCCGCCGGCTGGTCGAGGCGGGCGTCCGGGTCGTGACGCTGAACTACAGCAAGTGGGACTGGCACGGCGGCATGAACGCCGAGGGCCGGGCCAACAACTCGATCTTCCTGCGTGAAGCAGAGGACTTCCCCGTCTTCGACCAGTGCGTCAGCGCCCTCGTCGAGGACCTGCACCAGCGCGGGCTCGACGAGGACTGCACGGTGATCGCCATGGGCGAGTTCGGCCGCACCCCGCGGATCAGCGCCCAGGTGGGCCGGGACCACTGGCCGCAGGTCAACTGCGCCCTGCTGGCGGGCGGCGGGATGCCGACCGGGCAGGTGATCGGCGCGACGGACCGGATCGCGGGGGAGGCGGTCGCCCGGCCGGTGACGTTCGGGGAGCTGTACGCCACGCTGTACCGAAACCTCGGGATCGACGTGAACCAGACGACGGTCCCGGACCTCAACGGCCGCCCGCAGTATCTGGTGGAAGACAACGCCAAACCGCTGCCGGAATTGATCTGACCCCCCTGGGAGCGCGGCCGTCTCGGCCGCTCTTCGGCGCTCCCAGGACCGACCCCGGCAACGACCGGCGATTTCCCTCGATCCGTCCGGCACCCGTGGTACGCTGAACGTCCTGCCTGGTTGCTCACCCCATCCCTGTCCCGAGGTGTCTCGTGTCTCGCATTCTCGCTGCCCTCGCGATCCTCGCCGTCTCGGCTGCCGGTGTTCGCGCCGCGGACCCGGCCCCCCGGGCCAAGGTGGCCGTCGGCCAGACCGCGCCGGCGTTCCAGATCAAGGACGCCACCGGAAAGGTCGTCGACCTGGCCGAGCTGACCGCGAAGGGGCCGGTCCTGGTCCGCCTGACGTGCGGGTGTTCCGGGTGCGACAAGGAGCTGGCCTACTTCCAGCAGATCCACGAAACGTACAAGGAGCAGGGGCTGACCAGCCTGTTCGTGTTCAAGGAACCGGACGCCAAGATGGTCAAGTACGCCGCGGACAAGAAGCTGAACATGCTGTACGCGGTCGACCCGAAGGGGGAGAGTTGGGGCGTCTTCCAGACCAAGACGATGCCGACCAACTTCCTGATCGGGAAGGGCGGGAAGATCACGTCCATCGCGTACGGGTGCGACCCGAGCGGGCTGCTCGCGAACACGGTGTCGGCGAAGGTCGGCAAGCTCATCGGGACCGCCCCGGTGGACGTGAAGGACAAGGTCGAAGGGAAGAAGTGACGGGGGGTGTCGTCCTCCGCAAAAGGCCGCCCAGGGCTCCCGCCCTGGGCTAAGAACGAACGCCCCTCCGGGGCTAAGACAATGTGGGGGCAAGTTTCCAACTTGCCCCCACAAGCCCCGGGCTCCCGCCCGGGGACTCGGTGCGGGTAACCGCGGTCACTTCTTTTTCTTCGGCGGCGGTTGGGCCGCCGGGGCATCGCTGACCGTCACCCACAGGTCGGCGGTCGCTTCCTCGAAGTCCGGAACCGCGGCGCGGGCCGAGCGGGTGAGGCGGGGCTGGTCCTTCACCCGGCCGACGAGCCGAAACGCCCCCGAGATGCCGGGCTTGTCGGCGGTCAGCGCGACCGTGACGGTATTCGGATCGGCCTTCCCGGCGGGCGGCTTCACCTCCAGCTTCACGCCTTCCGGCAACCCCTCGGCCGTGATCTCAACCGGCAGCGCGAACCCGTCCCGGCGGGCGATCTTGACCGGGATGTCGACCGACTTCCCGGGCGGGACCGTGAACCGGTCGGCGGCGACGGACAGGTCGTAGTCCGGCTCCGGGGTGAGCACGCGGAGCAGGAAGACGAACCGCGCCCCGCCGCCGCCGTACAGGTCGCCGACGGCGACCGTGTACGGCCCGTCGGCCGGCGGGATGAACGACAGCGTTGTGTCGCCGTGGAGCTTCGCCGGTTCGCTCCGGGCGATCGGCTTCTGTCCCGCGTCGAGCACCCGGACCACCGGGTTGACGAATAGCCCGAGCGACCGGCTCTCGACCTGGACCGTCAGCGGAACGCCCTTCCGCCCGGCGACGAGATACTCGGCCGCCCCACCCGGTTTCTCGACGCCCCCGGTGACCGAGAACGGCGGCGGGGCCGGCTTCGGCGGCGGCACCACACCCCAGGCCGGGTGCGGTTCGAGCCGGACGCGGACCGGGTTAGCGACCCCCGGGACGGAGAGTTGAAGGCTGTCGTCGCCCACGACCGGCGCAGGCAATGGCACCTTCCGGGCGGCATCGGGAATGTTCCAGCCGACGACCTCGACCGGCCCCGGGTCGGCCCGAGACACCGCGAGCGGCAGCGGGTGGTCCGCAAACCCACCGGTGGTCAGTGTGAGGCGGTACACGTACGTCTCGGCCCCGGCGAAGTGGATGCTCGCGTCCGGAGATGCCGGGAAAGCGAACACCCGGACGATGTACCTACCGTCCTTCGGGGCGGTGAACGCGAGCTGGGGGTCGAGCCCGTGGAAGTCGTTGTTCCGGGTGAGCACGAACCCGTCGGCCGAGACGACTTGCAGGACCCCGTCCATCGGCGACCGGAGCGTGCGGTTCGCCTCGAGCGAGGCGACCAGCGTCTGGCCCTTCTTGAGCGACACGGCGAAGCAATCGACGTCGCCGGTCTTGGCGAGCTGGCCGTTCACGACGACCGACGAACTGTCGAGGATCTGCGGCTTGGCCGGGTCGTCGTTCGGCTCCTTTTCGGCCACCTCGGGGAGCACCCCGACCACGAACGGCCGCAACCCGCCGGCCCCGTCGTCGGTGTGGGGCCGCAGCCAGTACACCCCGGGCGCGGCGTCCGCCGCAACGCGGACCGAGAGCTTCCCCTTGTCCTTACCGGGCTCGACGGTGACACCCGTCCCGCTCGCCCACACCTTTACCGGCCACTTCTCGAACGTCCCGGCGGCGGTGACCTCGGTGGCGGTCCCGCGCTGGGCGCCGGCCGGGTAGAGGTAGGTGATGGCCGGTTGGGCCGCAAAGGAGGGATTCACCACAGAGTCACAGAGAACACAGAGTCCGACACAGAAGAAGAGTCGAATACATTTCATCATATTGATCGGTGGTTTTATTCTCTCTGTGTTCTCTGTGACTCTGTGGTGAATCCCTCCTTGTCTTACCCCATCAGTTCTTTGATCGGCGTGGGGTCGCTGACGAGGTGGGTCGGGCGGCCCTGCGGGGTGTACAGGATCTTGCCCGGGTCGATCCCGAGCTTGGTGTATACGGTCGAGGCGAAGTTCTCGGGCGAGAGCACCCGCTCGACCGCGGCAAACCCCTTTACGTCGGTCGCCCCGACCACCTGCCCGCCCGGCGTCCCGCCGCCGGCGAACAGTACGGTCATCGCGTTCGACCAGTGGTCGCGGCCCGAATCCTTGTTGATCTGGGGGGTGCGGCCGAACTCGCCCAGGGCGATGACGAGCGTGGAGTCGAGCATCCCGCGCTGGGAGAGGTCCTCGACGAGCGCGGAGACGCTGTTGTCCCACGCCGGGAGCCGGGTCTTGAGCGACTCGAATAGCTTCGAGTGGTGGTCCCAGCCGCCGTCGTACACGGTGACGAAGGGCACCCCGGCCTCGGCCAGCCGGCGCGCGAGGAGCAATCGCTGCCCGAACCCGTTGCGGCCGTACCGCTCGCGGGTGCGGGCGGGCTCCCGGCCGATGTCGAACGCGGCCTGCGCCTCCTTCGAGGTCATCAAGTCGTGGGCCTGCTGGTAGTGCTCGTCGAGCGCCGCGGCCGGGTCGCCCGCGGCCTTGTCCAGGGTCCGGTGGAAGTGATCGACTTCGGCCCGGACCTCCGCCCGGCCGGCGAACCGTTCGCCGGTCAGGCCGTCCGGGAGGGCGACGTCGCGGACCTTGAACCCGGCCCCGTTCGGGTCGCCGCCGACCACGAACGGGGCGTACTTCGCGCCGAGGAAGTTCGGCCCGCCGGACCGCGACATCGTGGGCATGCTGAAGTACGCCGGGAGCCCGGCCGGCGCGCCCTTCTCGGCGGCGGCGACCGACCCCATGCTCGGGTGGAAGCTGACGAACGCCCCGCACCCGACCGGGATGCGCGGCGGCGCGCCGGTCATCATGTAGTGGTTGCCGGCCCCGTGGTTCCCCTGGTCGTGGCGGATCGACCGGACGACGGCGAGCTTGTCCGTGAGCTTGGCGAGCTTCGTCATGTGCTCGGAGAACTGGACGCCCGGCAGGGCGGTCGGGATGGCCTTGAACTCGCCCCGAATCTCGGCCGGAGCGTTCGGCTTGGGGTCGAACATCTCGTAGTGAGTCGGCCCGCCGTCCTGCCAGATGAGGATGCAGGCTTTCGCCCTGGCGTCGGGTGCGTTGACCACGTCGGCGGCGAACCCTCGCGCCCGCAGGGCGTTCACGAGCCCACCGCCGAGCAGCGTCCCAAGCCCGAGTTGCAGGCAGTCGCGGCGGGTGACGCCGGCACAGTTCTTCCAGGCGGGCATGCGAAGGGCCCCAAAGAGGAACGAACCACAGAGTCACAGAGAGCACAGAGCCCGGACACACAGAGTGCAGACAACAAAGACGGACCAAAAACCCCGGAGTCGGAGAACATCACGGCGGGCCACTCGACCCCGTCGAGATTTCAGCCTGAAAGGCTGGGAGCGTTTAGCCTGGGGCAACGCCCCGGGCGGGAGGCGCGGCGGCAATTTCGGTCCCGATCGGGGGCGGCGATCCCGGGCCGGGTGTTGCCCCCGGCCCGGGGCGTTGCCCCGGGCTAAATGCTCCCACCCCGTTGGGGTGAAAACCTCTCGCAAGAGGATTCCGACACCGCATCGCTTTCTCTGTGCGTCTTCGCTCTGTGCTCTCTGTGACTCTGTGGTTCGTTCTGGATCAATCGTTGAACACGAACTCCGGCGTGTTGATCAGCGCCCACATCAGGTCTTCGGCCGCCTGCCGGCGGGTCGCGCCCGGCTTCTCGAACCGCTTCACCGCAGCTGCCTTTTCAGTATCGGTCGGGGACCGGCTGTACGCCAGCAAGTACAACTCGTCGACGACCTCGGCCGGGGTCTTCTTCCCCTTCGCCAGCTCCGCCGCGCGGCCGGTATCGGCGGTCACCTTGCGGTGCAGGTTCGGGCTATTCATCAGGTGCAGGGCCTGCACCACCGTGGTGTCCGTCGTCCGCTCGCACGGCGGGTCCTGGTTCGGGTCCGGGCGGCCGAAGCTGTCCAGGAACTCGGACTGGGACCTGGCCGTCCACACCTCCACCGCCCGCGACCCCGGCGGCATCGCCTCGAACTTCTCCGGCACCCCGGTGATGTCGCTCACCATGTCGAGCAGCACCTCCGCCCGTAGCCGCTGGCGGTAGTGCCGCGAGTAGTTCCGCGTGTCGCCGAGGTTGCGGTCCTTCGGGGTCGTGCTCAGCCCGTACACGTGGCTCGTGCAGATCGTCCGGATCAGCTTCTTCAGGTCACACCCGTTCTTGCGGAAGTCGACGGCCAGCGCCTCCAACAGCTCCGGGTTGCTCGGCGGGTTCGTGGCCCGCATGTCGTCCACCGGGTCCACAATCCCCCGGCCCATCAGGTCGGCCCACACGCGGTTGACGATCACCTTCGCGAAGTACGGGTTCCCCGGCGCCGTCACCCAGTCGGCGAGCACCTCCCGCGGGTCCGTCTCCGGGCCGATCTCCAACGGCTTGCCGAGCAGCGGCGTCGGCGTCATCATTTTGCCGGTCAGCGGGTGCTTCACCGTGCCGGCGGGCGCGGTGAAGACCAGCTCCTCGCCCCCGGAGATCGGGGCCGAGATCCCAACCCCCTTCCTCCCGATCCGACCGAAGAACGCGGCGAAGGCGTAGAAGTCGTCCTGCCCCCAGACCTCGAACGGGTGGTGGTGGCACTTCGCACAATCCAGTCTGACGCCCAGGAACAGCTGACTCACCATCGTGGTGATCTCGTCCGGCTCCCGCCGGTCGCGGAACATCACCACCGGGCCGTGGGTGAACGTGCTCCCCTTCGCCGCGATCAGCTCCCGGACGAACCGGTCGTAAGGCTTGTTCTGCCGGAAGCTCTCCCGCAGCCACTGGTCGAGGTTGTACGTCGCCTTCATCCCGACGTGGTACGGGTTCGGCCGCAGCAGGTCTGTCCACTTGTTCGCCCAGAAGTCGGCGTACTCGGGCCGGTCGAGAAGAGCATCGATCAGCTTCTCGCGCTTCTTCGGGTCGGCGTCGGCGAGGAAGATGCGGGTTTCGTCCGGGGTCGGCAGCCGGCCGATCACGTCGAGGAACGCCCGGCGGTGGAAGGTGGCGTCGCCGGCCCCGTCCGAGGGGGTGATGCCGAGCTGTTGGAGCTTGGCCCAGACGTGCCCGTCGATGAAGTTCCGCCGCGGGAGCCGGGCGTACAGGTCCGTCGGTACACTCCCGGGCATCGGGATCAGCACCGTGCAGATGGCGAACTTCTCCATGAACCGGGCCACGACCGCCGCCTCGCCCGGGATTGGCCCGGCCTTGATCTTCCCGGCCCGGTCCACCGCCGCGTACGTGCTCTCGCTCGACGAGAACGATGTGAGATGGGTCACGTCTTCCGTGGTGCCGTCGGAATAGTGGGCGGTGACGACCAGCTGTTGGTCCGCGTTGAACCCCAGGACCCGGGTGTCGGGGAAGACGGTGACCTTTCCCAGCTTCGGGGCGCCGGCCGGAGTGCGGGGGCAGCCGGCCGCGACCCACCGCCGCAGCAGGCCGAAGGCGGGATCGGTTTCGGGCAGCTTCTTCCCGCCGCCGTGCGGCGCCTGTCCGGAGGCTTTCTGGAGGAACAGGCTGGCATCCGGGTTGGCCGGGAAGATCCGCCGCCCGCGGGCCTCGGCCGTGATCGCGTGGTAGTCGAAGTCGTTGTCGTAGGCGAGCAGGGAGAGCTGGAAGCCGTTTTGCCCGCGGGCCTTCCCGTGGCACGCCCCGGCGTTGCACCCCGTCCGGGTGAGCACCGGCTGCACGTCCCGCTCGAACGTGACCATCTTGTGCGCGGAGGCGTTCCGCACCCGCACGGTCGCCCGGACCACTGTTCCGCTCACGGTCGCGGTCACGACCCCCTCGCCGTCGCCGACCGGGGTGACGATCCCCGCGGGGCTCACCGCGACGACGGAGGATGATTCGGTCGCGAACTTCGTGTCCCGGGTGCGGTCGGCCGGCTTCCCGTCCGCGACCGCGGTGACGACCAGCTGTTGGCGGGCATCTTTCCCGTCGAGGACCACAGCCGCGGGGAAGACGGCGGGGCCGTCGGCCGCCGGGCACGGGGTCGAGAGGGCGACCAGAATAAGAGTTGCGACAACGGGCGGTAGTGGCCGCATGTCCGGGAGGAGTTTCGTGGGAAGGCAGTGTCAGGTAGGCAAAGGGGAGTATACCGGCACGCGGTGAGGATTGCCAGACAATCTCCCTGACTGTCGCCCCGCCATCGGGTATGCTTTCTGAAGCCCTCCCACCTGCCTTCCGTCCCCACCGATTCCGCCGTCCGCATCCGGTGAGACATGACGTTCCGTTCCCACTTTCCGGTGGCTGCCGCGTTGGTCCTCGTCGCCCCGCTCGGACAGCGGGCCGGAGCTGACGACGCGGGCCGCGCGGCCGAGCAGTTCTTCGAGCGGAAGGTCCGCCCCGTCCTGGTCGAGCACTGCCAGAAATGCCACGGGCCGGAGAAGCAGAAGGGCGGGCTTCGGGTCGACTCTCGAAAGGCCCTGCTGACGGGCGGCGACCTCGGACCGGCGGTCGTGCCGGGGGACGTCGAGAAGAGCCTGCTCGTGAAGGCAGTCTGCTGGGCGGACGAAGCCCTCCGGATGCCGCCGGCGAAGAAGCTGGCTGATGCGGTGATCGCCGACCTGAAGACATGGGTGAAGGCCGGCGCCCCGTGGCCCGGGCCGGCGGCCGGCGGCACGGCCACTCAGCCGAAGGGTCCACGACCCATCACCGACGAGGACCGCAAGCACTGGGCCTTCCAGCCGGTGAAGCGGCCGGCCCTGCCGGCGATCGCCGACACGAGCTGGGCGGCGAGCCCGATCGACAACCTGGTGGCGGCCAAGCTTCAGGCCAAAAGCCTCCGGCCGAACCCGCCTGCCGCCCCGCGGGAGCTGATCCGGCGGGCGTACTTCGACCTGATCGGCCTGCCGCCGACCCCGGAGGAGGTCGCGGCCTTCGAGGCCGACCCGTCCCCCACCGCGTTCGCCGCGGTGGTCGACCGCCTGCTCGCCCGGCCGCAGTTCGGGGAGCGGTGGGGCCGGCACTGGCTGGACGTGGTCCGGTTCGCCCAGACCAACGGGTACGAGTACGACCAGGAGAAGCCCCTCGCCTGGAAGTACCGCGACTACGTCATCAAGAGTTTCAACGCCGACAAGCCTTACGACCGGTTCGTCCTCGAACAGCTCGCCGGGGACGAACTCCCGGACGCCACCGACGACACCCTGATCGCCACCGGGTTCTACCGGCTCGGGGTGTGGGACTCGGAGCCCGACGACGGCCGGGCGGCCGAGTTCGAGAACCTGGACGACGTGCTGGTCACGACCGGGGCCTCGTTCCTCGGGCTCACCGTGGGGTGCGCCCGGTGCCACGACCACAAGCTCGACCCGATCCCGCACGAGGACTACTACCAGCTGCTCGCGTTCATCCGGAACGTCCGCACGTACAACGGGAGCCGGCAGGAACCCGAGGCAGGCGGGTTCGTCCCGCTCGGCGACCGGGCGGCCATCGACAAGAAGCTCTCGACGATCGCGGCGGGTGTGAAACCGCTCCGCGAGCAGCTGGCCAAGGCGAAAGACGGGGCCGAGCGGAGGCGGTTGGAGACCGAAATCGACCGCATCATCAACGACGGGGTCGCCGGACTGGAATGGGCGCTCGCGGTGCGGGACGGGGCGCCGAAACAGACGCAGGTCTTGCTCCGTGGGAACCCCGGAACCCCGGGCGCGGAGGTGCAGCCCGGCTTCCCCCGGGTGCTCGGTGCGCCGCCGCCCGTCATCACGCCGCCGGCGCACGGACGGTCCAGCGGCCGCCGGCTCGCGCTCGCGAAGTGGATCGCCAGCCCGACGCACCCGCTGACCGCCCGGGTGATGGCCAACCGCATCTGGCAGCACCTGTTCGGCCGGGGGATCGTGAAGACCACGGCGGACTTCGGTAAGGGCGGAACGCCACCGACCCACCCGGAACTGCTCGACTTCCTGGCCGCCGACTTCACCGGGCACGGGTGGTCGGTGAAGCACCTGATCCGGACAGTCATGCTGTCCCGGGCGTACCAGATGTCGTCCCGGGCCGACAACTCACAGGCCGCCGCGGCCGACCCCGGGAACGACCTGTTCTGGCGGCAGAACCTCCGCCGGCTGGAGGCCGAGGCGATCCGGGACTCGGTCCTGGCCGTGAGCGGCACGCTCAACCCGCAGCCGGGCGGCCGGGGCTTCTACCCCCGATTGGCTGGAGAGGTGCTGGCCGGCGGGTCGCGGCCCGGCGACGGCTGGGGGATCTCCGCCGGCGACGAGCTGAACCGCCGGAGTGTCTATGCGTACCTCAAACGATCGGTCATCCCACCAATGTTCGACGGGTTCGACTACGCCAACGTCAACGCCCCGCTGACCGAACGGCAGGTCACCACCGTCGCCCCGCAGGCTCTTCTCCTCCTCAACGATGCGTTCTTGCGCGACCAGGCCGATGCGTTCGCCGGCCGGGTGCGGCGGGAAGCCGGATCGAACCCGGCGAAGCAGGTCGACCGGGCGTATCAGCTGGCCCTCGGCCGGGTGCCCACCGCCCGCGAGCGTGAGGTGGCCCGCGCGTACCTGGATCGGCAAGCAGCGGCGTTCACCGCCCTCGCCGACCGGTTGACGTTCGCCCCGGACGTGCCCGGCGCCCTCCACGTCGGCTACCTGAACAAGCTCGCTCCGGTCGAAATGCTTCTCGGCCCGAAGGCCGGGTGGGCGTACTACCGCGGGGCCTGGTCCGGCGGGTACGAGGGGATCATGAACGTGGACCGCGCCCGGACCCCGTTCGCCCTGTGGGCCGGGCCGGCGTTCGCCGACGGGACGGTTACCGCGCGGGTCACGCTGTCGACCGGGGCCGAGCTCGCCGGAGTTCTTGTCCGCGGGTCGGCCGCGGGAACGGACCCGCGCGGGTACGAGGTGGTGATCGACGCCCGCGACCGGGCGGTGTCGCTGGTCAAGCACGGGGCAAAGCCCGAGGTGCTCGCCCGCAAGCCGTTCGACCCGCCCGCGAACAAGCCGATCCCGCTCCGGGTCGCGGTTGATGGGTCGCGGGTGCGGGTGTGGCTGGACGAGAGCCCTCTTCTCGACGTGACGGATCGGGAACCGGTGACCGCCCCCGGTCGGCTCGGCGTCCGCGCCTGGGGCGGCGCGGTGAGCCTCGACGGACTGACGGTGACCGCCGGCGGGCGGACGCTCGACGTCGCCACGACCCCGGCCGATTCGGCCGCCGCGGCGATGGCGGGTCTGCCGGAGGGGTGGGTCGGGGTCGGCGGCACCTGGGCGGTGGCGGACGGGGCGGTGCTGGCCGAGCCGGGCCAGGGGTCGAAGGCGGCCTGGGCCGCCGGGCCGGCTGTCGCCGACGGCGTGGTCGAGGCCGACGTGATGCTCCGCTCCCCGGGCGGGGACGCTGGGCTGCTCATCCGGGCCGCCGCCCTGAAAGACGGGCCGGACGAGCTTCGGGCGTACAACGTGAACTTTCACGCCGGTGCGATTCGGCTCGGCCGGCACGACAACAACTGGCGGGAACTGAAGGCGGTGCCGTTCGAGGTCGGGGTGAACAAGTGGCATCGGGTCCGGGTCGAGCTGACCGGCGGCCGGGTCCGGATCACCGTGGACGGGGCGAAGGACCCGCAGATCGACTACACGGACCCCGACCCACTGCCCGCGGGCAAGCTCGGCCTGCGGTCGTTCGGGTCGAAGTTCGCCGTGCGAGGGTTGCGCGCGAGTGCCGACGGGAAGACCGTGACGGCCGACCTGAAGCCGGCGAAACCCGCCGCGCCGAAAGCCGTGACCGGAGACTCGCCGCAGGACAAGGCGCTCGCCGCGCTGTGCCTGGTGCTTTTGAACGTGAACGAGTTCGTTTACGTCGACTGACCCTGAGCGCGGGGATTCTTGTGTAGGGTGGGCATCGCCCACCACCGCCGAACGGTGGGCGGTGCCCACCCTACGAGAACTGAACCTGAACGAGTTCGTCTACGTCGACTGAACCGACCCGGAGCCGACCGATGTTCGATAGCCAGTTTTGCGGCCGCACCCGGCGGGAGTTCGTGTGGCAGCTCGGGGCCGGGTTCGGCGGGGTCGCCCTGACCGCCCTGCTGGACCGGGACGGGTTCTTCGCCCGCGCCGCCGCGGCCGACGGCGCGGCCCCCGCGCCTGCCGGCCCGCTCGCGCCGAAGCCTCAACACTTCCCGGCGAAGGCGAAGAGCGTCATCTTCCTGTTCATGTACGGCGGCCCGTCGCAGATGGACCTGTTCGATTACAAGCCGGTGTTGCAGAAAATGGACGGGAAGACGGCCGACCTGGAGATCCGCCGGCGGGCGGTCACACCGGGAAAGCTTCTGGCGAGCAAGCGGGAGTTCAAGCAGCACGGCCGGTCCGGCCAGTGGTGTTCGGACGCGCTGCCCCGGCTGGCCGGTCACATGGACAAGCTGGCCGTGGTGAAGTCGCTGTACGCCGACTCGTTCGTCCACGGGTCGGCTATGGTCCAGATGAACAGCGGCCGGCTCGTCCAGGGGTCCCCGTCGGTCGGGTCGTGGCTGACGTACGGGCTCGGCACCCCGAACCGAAATCTGCCGGGGTACGTGGTCATGCTCGACCCGCGGGGCGGGCCGATCAGCGGGGCGGTCAACTGGAGCGCGGGGTTCATGCCGGCGGCGTACCAGGGGACGGTGTTCCGGGCGGCCGGGCAGCCGGTCCTGAACCTCGGGTCGGCGGCCGGCGACACGGTCGGGCAGCAGCGGGACCGGATCGACGCGATCAACGCCCTGAACGGCGAGCACCTCGCGTCGCGGCCGGGGTACAGCGAGCTCCAGGCCCGGGTGGCGAGCTACGAGCTGGCGTTCCAACTCCAGGCGACCGCGCCGGAGGCCCTCGACCTGTCCGGCGAGGACGTGAAGACCAAGGAGATGTACGGGCTGAACGACCCGAAGGGGGACCACGCGCTGTCGGTCGGCCCGGCCC
>JAQGHQ010000548.1 GCA_028288765.1 Gemmataceae bacterium
TACCCACATCCGAGGATCTCTGGTCGGAGGTGTCTGTACCCCGGAGGGGTTGTAGTCCACAGCCCAGGGTCGCGCTTCGCGCACCCTGGGTCGGGGGATCGCGCTCCGGGAGGCGACCGGAGACGAGTTGTTCGACCTCGATCGACCGCCACCCAGGGTGCGCTCGCTTCGCTCGCGACCCTGGGCTGGGGACTACAACCCCTCCGGGGTACAGCTGGGTATAGCCGGTGCCCGTCCGAGCCGCGACCGCGAGGGAGCGGTTCCGGCTCGGCCGCTCCCTCGCGGTCGCGGCTCGTCCCGAATCCTCACGGATCAACCCGACTTGGTCTCAGGCGGGTGGTTTTGCCCCCAGCTCGGGGTGGCAAGACCACCCGCGATTGGCGGGGAACCTACCACTCGCGCGAGCCCGACCGGTTACACCCTCGTTACACGCCCCGGGTGGTAAACCCGCCCCGGTTCTGGTACTTCGGTTAAGATGTGGTTGTGCGCCGCGCTCCGCTTCCGGAGGACGCCGGATGTCCGCGAAGACCTTCCCTCTCGCCGCCTGTCTGCTCGTCGCCGCCGCCCCCGCATCGGCCGACGACAAGCAGGAGCTTGCCGCAAAGGCGCAGACCGTCTTCAAGACGCACTGCTACCGCTGCCACGGACAGGACGGGGCCATCGAGGGCGGATTGAACTACGTGGCCGACCTCGGCAAGCTCGTCGCCCGCAAGAAGGTCGTGCCCGGCAACCCGGACGCTTCCCGTCTCTACAAGCGCCTCGACGAAGGCACCATGCCCCCGGTGGATGAGAAGCCTCGCCCGTCCGCCGCGGAGGTCGCCACCATCCGGAAGTGGATCGAGGCCGGGGCCCCGGGGGCGGAAACCACTTCCCCCCGGACCGCGGTCGCGCAGGCCGATGTGCTCGAATACGTCCTCGCCGACCTGGAAAAGATGGACCGCCGGGCCCGCCGGTTCCAGCGCTACTTCACCCTGAACACCCTCTACAACGCCGGCCTCAGCGACGAGGAACTCCAGACCTACCGCAACGCCCTCTCGAAGCTCGTGAACAGCCTGTCGTGGAACCCGCGGATCACGGTGCCCGCCGCCGTCGACCCGGCCAAAACCGTGCTGCGGATCGACCTGCGGTGGTACCAGTGGGACGCGACCATCTGGAACCGCATCTTGCAGGAGTACCCCTACGGCGTCCTCGACGACACCATCGCCGCCCGGGCGGTCTCGGTCGGCACCGCGGCAAAAGTCCCGGTCATCCGCGCGGACTGGTTCGTCGCCACCGCGGCCCGGCCCCCCCTCTACTACGATATGCTCCAGCTCCCCTCGAACCTGACCGAGCTCGAACGCCAGCTCCGGGTCGACGCGGTGCTCGACATCCAGCAGGAACGGGTAGTGCGGGTCGGGTTCAACGGGTCGGGGATCTCGCGGTTCAACCGGGTGCTGGAGCGGCACGACTCGGCCCAGGGGATGTACTGGCGGTCCTATGACTTCGACGAGCCGCCCGCGAACCTGACCGAGCGGGCCAACGGGAACCTGCTCCCGGACCGGCGGAACATCTTCGCCTTCCCGCTCGGCCCGGGCGGCGTCGAAAATCCCTTCCAGCACGCGGGCGGGGAGGCGATCTTCGCCCTCCCGAACGGGCTGCACGCGTTCTTCCTGGCGAAAGCCGACAACACCCGGCTCGACAAGGGCCCCATCGCGATCGTGAGCGACCCGAAGCGGCCGGACCGGGCGGTCGAGCCCGGGGTGTCGTGCATGTCGTGCCACGTGACCGGCGTTCTCCCGAAGGCCGACCAGATCCGCGACCACCTCGCGAAGAGTCCGAAGACCTTCAGCCGGGCCGACGCCGACACCATCCGGGCGCTCTACCCGCCGAAGGAGAAGTCGCTGGAGGTGATGCAGGAGGACGCCAAAAAATACATGGACGTGGTGGCGAAGACCGGGGCGAAGGTGTCGAAGTACGAGGTGGTGAGCACGATCACGCTGAAGTACGAGGCCGACATCGACCTGACGGCCGCCGCGGCCGAGGTCGGGCTGGCACCCGAGGCGTTCCGCGCCCGCGTCGACCAGTCCGAGACACTGGCGAAGCACGTCGGCGCGCTGCGGACGGCCGGCGGGACGGTGGGCCGCCAGATCTGGGTGCAGGCGTTCGGCGACGTCGTCCGGGAGCTGGGGCTCGGAGTGCTCTTCCAGGCGAACCTGAACGGTCCGACCCTGCCGGACAACACCGGCGAGCTCGACCCGCTCGAAGCCCGCGGCGACGCGGCAAACCAGATCGCGTTCACCCCGGACGGCCGGCGGGCGGTGATCGCCTCCGGCGACCGGAGCGTGCGGCTGTTCGACGTGGAAGGCCGCCGCGACCTGAAGCGGTTCATCGGGCACACGGCGAGCGTGTGGGCGGTCGCCCTCTCGGCCGACGGGCGGTTCGCCCTCTCCGGCGGGATGGACGGCACCGCCCGGGTCTGGGACCTGGCGACCGGACTGGAGACGAAGCGGTTCACCGGGCACGACAGCCTCGTCACTGCGGTCGCGTTCACCCCGGACGGGCGGTGGGCGGTGTCCGGCGGGTTCGACGGGGTCGTCGCCCTGTGGAAGGTCGGCACCGGTGAGGAAATCCGCCGCCTGGAAGGGACCGCGAAGTACGTCACCGCGGTCGCCGTGGACCCGAAGGGGAAGACGGCCCTGATCGCGGCGGACCGACATCTCTACCTGTGGGACCTGTATACCGGCGAGGTGGTAAGGCGGTTCACCGGGCACTCCGCGAGCGTGACCTCGGTCGCGTTTACCGACGACGGGACGAAGGCGATTTCGGGCGGGGACGACAGGACGGTCCGCGTGTGGGACGTGAAGGAGGGGAAGCTCCTCGCGACGCTCGCCGGGCACGACGCGGCGGTGCGGGCGGTGGGGGTGATGCCCGGCGGCCGGTGGGTGGTGTCGGCGTCGGCCGACCGCACGGTCCGGCTGTGGGACGTGTGGGGCAAGCGGGAGGTGGCCGCGTTCCGCAAGCACGGCGGGCCGGTGGTGTCGGCGGTATTCCTGTCGAACGGGACGCAGACACTCTCCGGCGACCGCGACCTCGCCCTGCTCCCCTGGAAGGTCGACCGGTTCCTGACCGCCGACCCGCCGAAGCCGCCGCCAGTGATTCCGCCCGTGCCGGACCAGATCCCGTACGCGAAGCCGTAGCCCGGGCTCACGCCCCCGCTCGCCCGAACTTGTTACTTCGCCAGCCACTCGACGACCTTTGCGTCGTCGAGCTTCTCGCCCACGAGGGTGAGCTTGCCGGTCGCCCCGGCCGCGTCGTACGCCGCCTTCGACAGCCTCCCGACCCCCGTGCCCTTGTTGTTGTGGACAAGCACCTCACCGGGGGCGCACAGGGCCAGGAACGCCGGCAGTCCGCCGTACTTGACGGCCCCGGGCAGCATCATCGGGTCGGCTGTGTCTTTCACATTCTCGAACCGGAACTGGTTCAGGTCGGCGGCGGTCTTCGCGACGGCATCGCCGGCCAGCGCCTTGGCGAGCACCGCCACCGGCCCCATTTCGCCCCAGCCGACGAGGTGAACTGTCTCTGCCTTGAGCAGCGAATGGGCGAACGCGACCGCGGTCAGGACATCCGAAACGCGGTTCGCCAGCAGCGACCGGTTGTACCCGTAGGTAAACCCGGCGAAGGTCTTGTCGACCGGGTGAACCTTATCCGGTGCAAGCTCCCCGATGCCGAACGGGTCAATGGCCAGAACTCCAACCCCCGCGTCCGTCAGCGACCGCACGACCGGGCCGAGGCTCCCCTTCTCGTACACGCTCGCCTTGCCGCCCGGGTGGACCCAGACCGCGACGGGCCCGCCGAGCTTCTCACCCGTCACGCCGAGTACGGGGATCGCGACCATCTCCCCGCCCCCCCGGCTGATCAGGCCCTTCTGAACGCGCATCCCACCCGCCAGTTTGAACTCACCCGGACCGGTGATGATCGCCGGCTTTTTCGGAAGTTCGTCGGTCACCATCGCCCGCAGCGCCGTGCCCACGACCCGGCGGAATTCCTTAAGCGTGTCGGCGGCCTTCGGGAACAGTTTCGCCAGCTGGTCGTCGGACGCCTTCGTCATCGTCGCGCGGAGCTTCGGGGCGTCGAGTTCGTCCTTCGGCCGCGGGTGGTCGGCGTCGAAGACGGTCAGATCCTTCGACGGAGCGACCGGTTTGAACGGCAGCTCCTTCACCATCTCGTCCTTGCCCTGAAGGTGCTTGCGGAACCACGAGTACATGAACTCGCGGGCGTGCTGGTTGTACTGGTGCCCGTACTCCAGCCACGCCCTCGCCCCGACCTTCTTCTCGACCCCGTAAAGCTTGTACAGCTCCCGCAGCTCGGGGTAACCCTTCGTCATGAGGTCCTTCGTCCAGTCGTTCGCCGCGGACATGGCGAGCGGCTTCGGGGCGAACAGCGCGGCGAGCTCGATGTTCCCGGTGTCCACCCGCAACAAGGAGCAGTTCTCGCAGACGCACCCGCCCTGCATCGCGGTACTCACCATCACCGCCGGGAACGCGGCGGCGAGTCGGTCGTCGATCGCGGCGAGAACGAACGTCTGGGTGCCGCCGCCGCTCGCCCCGGTCATCCCGATCCGGGCCGGGTCGACGTCCGGAAGGGCGGACAGGAAGTCGAGCGCCCGGACGGTGTTCCAGGTCTGAAGGCCCATGAAGCTCTGGAGCCGGAGTTCGGCCTCGGCGTCCTTGAAGCCTTCGCGGTGCGGGATCGCGGTGCTGTCGGCGTACCCGACCATGTCGTAGTGGAAGACGACAAACCCGAGCCTGGCGAGCGACGCCGGCAGGGCCTGCATGAAGAACCGGCCGCGGTCGATGTCCGGCTCGCCGCCGCCCTTCACACTCGCCTCGGCCGCCTTCTCGCCCGCGTCCTCGAACCGCCCTCCGGCCCAGTGCCCATGGGCGAACAGCACGGCGGGGGATTTCGGGGCCGCGGCGGGGAGTTTCGGCCGGTACAGATTCCCGCACACGTAGTGCCCGGGCGTGCTGGCGAAGAACACCTTCTCGACCGTATACCCGTCCCGGTCGATCGTCCCGTGAACCACGGGATTGAGGGGCGTTTTCTCCGGGAGCGGCCAGAGCCCGTTTGCCACCAGCACCTGCTCGCGAACCTGTTGCCGCCGGGCCTCCCACGCCTCCTTCGTCTTCGGCACCACGAACGGGAAGTATCCGTTGAGCGTCTTCGGCGGGCCGAGCCTGGCGTCGGCCGGCTTCTTCCCGCCGGTGAACACCCTGGTCGGGTCGGCTGGGTCGGCGGCCCAGGCGAGTGGGGTGCGGAGTGCCGTGGTGGTGAGCGAGGCAAGAGGAAGAACGAGGGCGTCGCGGCGGGTCATCATGGGACGGGCTCCGGTGGGAGGCGGGCGGTGGGAACTGAAGGTACGCGGGCGGGAGGGCGGCGTCAACAACGCAGGCGGTGCCGTATTACGCCGGGCCCATCAAAGACCCGAGGCGTTGCCGAGCCCTGGGCTTTGTCGCCGCGGCGGAGCGGGCGGAATGTTGAGAACAGGACTCGGCGAAGGTCCGAGTCAGGCCAAGACCGGTTTCCGCCCAGCCGTTCCCGGTTGAAATACCGGGCCCCCGCCAGCGTCATCTCAATCGGGGTACCTCATGCTGTACATCTCGCTGGTGATTTCGCTCGTCCTGCTCGTGGTCGTCAACCGGATCGTGGCCCGCCTGAGGCACCCGGTGCTTGGCACAATCGTATGCTGCCTCGGGTGTACACTCGGCCCGGGATGCGTCATGCTGTACTTCCCGGCCGTGGCGTGGCAGGCCGGGTTGATGTGCGTGTCGCTGCCGATCCTCCTCGTGCCCCGACGCGGGAAACGCCTTTATCTGCCGCTCTCGTGCGTCGCTACTCTCGTCGCCTACGGCATCCTTCTCCACTCCGCGGTCGAGAAGCGACGCTCGGTCGCCCAGCTCCGTGAGCAATACCCGTTCGAGTCGCTGGAAGAGCGCTTGCCGGTACGGCCCGACCGGGAATCCTCACCGCCCACCCACCCCGGGCGACTGGACCGCCTGGAAAGCGAGATCGAGCAGCAATCGGAACCGTGGTGGTATAACGCGCGGGCCGCAAACCTCGAACAACTCCACAAGAATTCGGTAGACGACTTCGTCAACAGCGCCGGGTTCGGGGTCGGCCGGGTGCGTCGGATGCGCCCCCCCACGGACGCGGAATCACTCAAGTCCGGGCTCCAGGATAACCCACCGGTGCCGCAACCGGACTACCTCAGCCCGTTCGTCCATCCTGCCGGGGATCTGACGACCCGGCCCCCCGATTGGGACGCGCCGAAGCTGAGTCTCCTGCACGACGCCGGCGTACTCGACTTCGTGAACCCGAAGGGGTTCGGGTTCATCAAGGACCGCCGACACGTCGCCGGATTCCAGAAGCACGGGATGACAAAGGTGCCGGAAGCGTCAGCCCCGTGGGCGGTCGCCCGCGTCGAGCTCGTCGGTTTGCTGCTCCACGACAGTCCCGCGGCTTATGTCTCGGCCAACCTGCCGCGGATGGACGAACTGCGGGCAGCACCGACGCGGCCGCTCGATGCCTTTGAGGTGGAAGCCCTGGAATCACTCCGACACGGCGAAGACCTGTTCGCCCGGGGGGCAGACGACAAGGCCCGGATGGTGGGTGCGATCCGCGCCACGAAACAATGCCTGGGTTGCCACGGCGGTGCCCGCGGCGACCTGCTCGGTGCGTTCTCCTACGGCCTCCGCCGCGACACACCGCGGCCTCGATGAGGCCGAGCGGGTACCACGCCGGGCTTGCCCGGATCCGCCCCACCCGACGAGCGGGGTGACGCTTTCCCGCCTCCCGCCCGCTCCTCGCAGCGGCGCGACCCGGCGGGCTATTGACCCGGCGCGTTTCGCGGTTTAACATTTACCCTAACCTGCCGACTTGCGGGCGGCCCCGCCCGTTCTCGCCGGACTCTTGCCTACCCTATCGGGGGACGGACCTCCCCCGACCCGCCAGCAAACCTCCCGGCTCGCCTCGGAGACGCTCCCCATGCGCCGGCTCGTGTTCGGCCTCGCCGCGGTCGCCGCTGGTGCCCTCGCCACGGCCGCCGTCGCCCAGCAGGCCCCCCCGCCCGGGCTGCCCACCCCCCGGATCAACCACGCCTTCCCCGCCGGGGCGAAACTCGGGACCGCGGTCGAGGTCACTGCCGCCGGGTTCGACCTGGACGAGCCAACCGGCCTCCTCTTCTCGCACCCCGGGATCAAAGGCGAATACGTCGCCCCGAAACCCCCGGAACCCGACCCCAAGAAGAAGGACCAGCCCCCGCCCAAGGCGGTCCCCATCCCGCCGACCGGGCCGCACAAGTTCAAGGTCACGGTCGACGCCGCCGTCCCGCCCGGGACCTACGACGTCCGGTTCGTCGGCAAGTGGGGGGTGAGCAACCCCCGGGCGTTCGTCGTCGGGGAGCTCCCCGAGGTGGCCGAGAAGGAGCCGAACAACGACGTCCCCGAGGCGCAGAAGATCGAGATCGGGACGACCGTGAACGGGGTGATCGCGAACCCGACCGACGTCGACTACACCGTCTTCGCCGGGAAGCGGGGGCAGCGGGTGGTGATCTCCTGTCTCGCCTCCGGGATCGACAGCCGGGCCCACCCGATGATCGAGGTGTTCGACACGGCCGGCCGGAAGCTCGCGCTCAGCCGGGCCTACCGCGAGGCCGACGCGGTCACCGACCTCGTCCTCCCGGAAGACGGGGACTACTACGTCCGGCTGTTCGAGTTCACCTACCAGACCGGCACCCCCGACCACGTCTACCGGCTGACCATCAGCACCGCCCCGTGGGTCGACGCCGTGTTCCCTCCGGCGGTCGAGTTCGGGAAGCCGGCCCAGGTGACGCTCTACGGCCGCAACCTCCCGAACGGCCAGCCGACCGGGTTCACGGTCGACGGGCGCCCGCTGGAGAAGGTCACGGTGAGCGTCACCCCCCCGGCCGACCCGCTCGCCGCCCAGCAGCTCGCGGTCCGCGATCTGATCGAGCCGGTGACCGCCCTGCAGGACGGGTTCGAGTACCGGCTCAAGGGGCCGGGCGGACTGTCCAACCCCGTCCCGATCTATTTCGCCCGCGAGAAACTGGTGCTGAAGAAGAACGAGGGCGGGACGAAGGCCGAGACCGCCGAACCGCTGGCGATCCCGGCCGAGGTCGCCGGGATGCTGCACCGCCGGGGCGACCGCGACTGGTACAGCTTCGACGCGAAGAAGGGCGACGGCCTGACGATCGAACTCACCGCCGAGCGGAACTTGAGCCCGGCCGACTTCTTCTTCAACATCTACGCCCCGGCGGACGCGAAGGCGATGACCAAGATCCGGGACCTGTCCGGGGAGATCGATGACGACGCCGACCCGCAAACCATGAGCCTGCACCCGACCGAGTTCTACACCCGGACCAGCGACCCGCCGGCGTACAAGTTCACCGCCCCGGCGGACGGCAAGTATCTGGTCGCCGTCGGGTCGCACCATTCGAGCTTCCTGTTCGGCCCGCAAACAGCCTACCGGCTGCGGGTCGGGCCGGCCCGACCCGACTTCCGGGCGGTGGTCAAGCCGTACGCCAAGAGCTTCCAGACCGGCTCGGCCGGGCGGCAGGACGGGACCGAGGCCTACGAGGTGTTCGTCCACCGGACGGACGGGTTTATCGGGGCGGTGACGGTGACCGCCGAAGGGTTGCCGGCCGGGGTGACCGCGAAGCCGACCGTCATCGGCCCGGCGGCCCGATGGGGCGTGCTGGTGCTCGACGTCGGCCCCGCGGCTGCCGCGTTCACCGGGGCGATCACGGTCAAGGCGACCTCGGCCGCCGACGGGAAGCCACTCGTCCGCGAGGCCCGGCCGGCGTCGGTCACCTGGGGCTCGCAACCGGGGCAGAACGTCCCCGTAGTGTCGCGACTCACCCAGACGCTCGTCCTGGCGGTCCGGCCCGAGAAGGGGTTCTTCAAGGTGGCCGCAGACCCGGCGAACGCCGTGGTCAAGCCGGCGACCGGGAAGGAAGAGAAGGTGGCCGGGCCGATCGTGGTGAGGCAGGGCGACAAGGTCACGCTTCCGGTGAAGACGACGTGGGCGGGGGCCGACAAGCCGAACGTCACCCTGGTCGCCGAGCTGATGAGCCAGAACCCGCAGACCACCCCGATCACGGTCCAGGTCGCCACCCAGCCGACCAAGGACAAGCCCGACGTGACGGTGACGATGGACGTGAAGCCGACCGCGCTGCCCGGGGTGTACGGGGTCGTGATCCGCGGCGATTCCCAGGTGGCGTTCGTGCGCGATCCAATGGGCAAGCAGAAGGCGAACGTCCCGGCGACCGCGTTCGCCGCCCCGGTGGAGATCACCGTCATCCCGACCTCGCTCGCCAAGCTCACCCCGGGTCAGATCCCGAACGGGGTGGTGAAGATCGGCATGACCGGCGAGCTGGTGGTCAAGATCGAGCGGCAGTACGATTTCGCCGGGGAGTACAAGGTGAAGTTCGTTCCCCCGACGGGCGTGGTCGGGGTGACCGCCGACGAGATGACCGTGCCGGCGGGCAAGGACGAGGCCAAGCTGGTGTTCAAGGCCGCCGCCGACGCCAAGCCCGGGGCGGTGAGCAACGGGACGATCGTGGTCACCGCCGTGTACGGCGGGAAGTACACGGTCACGCACGAGGCCAAGGTGAATTTCAGCGTGGCGAAGTAGGCCGGGCCTGTGGGGGGAAACCTGGACCGGCCGAGGGTTTTCACCCCGTTGGGGTGAAAACTGGACCGGACCCCGGTCTGCACGATCCCCCAACAGCCCGACACCCCCCGAACACGACCGGCCTTCCCGAGGACCTCCCACATGCGATCCGCTGCCCTGTTTGGCCTACTCGCCCTCCTCGCGGCCTCCTCGTCGGCCCCGACCCAGGAGCCGAAGAAGGAAGCCAATGCCTTCCCCCCGATCCCGGTTGTCGACCTGAAGCGGACGACCCCGGTCGACTACTCGAAGGACGTCGAGCCGGTGTTCGCCAACAAGTGCTTCGTCTGCCACTCGGGGAGCGTGGTCGAGGGCAAGTTCGACATGAGCACCCACGCCGGGGTGCTCAAGGGCGGGAAGAGAGGGGCGGCGGTCGTCCCCGGGAAGTCGGCCGAGAGCAACCTGTTCCTGTTCTGCGCCCGGCAGAAGAAGCCGATCATGCCGCCCAAGAGCGAGGAGCCGCTCAACTCGCAGGAGGTGAGCCTGATCAAGTTGTGGGTCGACGAGGGGGCGAAGGCCCCGACGATGGCCCGGGTGAAGCCGAAGATCGTCGTCGACCTGCCCCCGGTCCTGGTCAAGCCGGTCCGGGCGGTCGCCGTCTCTCCGGACGGGAAGACGGTGGCCGGGAGCCGGGGCAACCAGGTCAACCTGTACGACGGGAAGAAGGGCGACTTCGTCAAGGCGCTCGTCGACCCGCAGCTGAAGACCAAAGACGGGAAGGAGGCGAAGGCCGCCCACATCTCGCTGGTCGAATCGATGGCGTTCAGCCCGGACGGGAAGACGCTCGCCACCGGCAGCTTCCAGGAGCTGACGCTGTGGGACGTGGAAAAGGGCATTCCGACCCAGCGGGTCGGCGGGTTTGCCGACCGGGTCGTCGCCATCTCCTTCTCGGCGGACGGCAAGTTCTTCGCGACCGGCGGCGGGGCCCCGACCGAGGACGGGGAGATCAAGATCTTCGAGGCGGCGACCGCCAAGCCGGTGGGCGACATCAAGAACGGGCACAGCGACACGGTGTTCGGGGTGGCGTTCAGCCCGGACGGGAAGCTCCTGGCCACGTGCGCGGCGGACAAGTTCGTGAAGGTGTTCGAGGTGCCGGGCGGGAAGCTGGTGAAGTCGTTCGAGGGGCACACCCACCACGTGATGGGGGTCGGCTGGACGCCGGACGGGAAGAAGATCGCGTCGTGCGGGGCGGACAACTTCGTGAAGGTGTGGGACTACGAGAAGGGCGAGAAGCTCCGCGACATGCAGGGGCACCAGAAGCAGGTGACCCAGCTGTTCTTCGTCGGGAAGACGCCGCAGTTCCTGACGGTGAGCGGGGATTCGTCCGTGCGGATGTGGAACGCGGAGAACGGGGGCAACGTCCGGCAGTACCCGGGGGCGACGGATTTCCTGTACGCGGTTTCGGCGAGCACGGACGGGAACGTGGTCGCGGCCGGGGGCGAGGACGGGGTGGTGCGGGTGTACAACGGGCAGAGCGGCGCGCTGGTCAAGGCCGCCCTCCCGCCGGACGCCGAGCCGAAGAAGGACGAGAAGAAAGAGGAGCCGAAGAAGAAGTAGCGAGCTCTTCCCACGAACGATCGGAAGGAAGCGCTCCGATCGAGGACGCCGGGCGGCACCGCCCGGCGTTGTTCATTGCGGGTGGCATGTCCACGGCTTTGCGTGGACATGAGAGCGATCGCGCGAGGCCGACTGAGCGTAGTCCCCTCGGTGTCGAATTCTGACGGGGCTTGGGCCACGCGCGGCCAAGGGCTGGAAAGGAGTAAGAATCCCGCTCGGGCGTTGGTCGTCCCTCATCTGTCCACGCAAACATGTCCACGCCAAGCGGACAGATGACACCCAAAGGTAGTCACCCAGGTGACAGTCAACGGTAGTCACTACGGTAATGGGAAACCCATCTCGCGGAGCCTTCCCATGAGTCAAAAAACCCCTCCGAGGAACAGAGGCGTGCCATGGTGGCCGCGGTCCGGCGGGGTGCCTCCTTACGGTCCGTGGCCGAGCAGTTCCGGGTCAGCCTGCGGACCGTCCAGATCTGGGTCGCTCGGGC
>JAQGHQ010000557.1 GCA_028288765.1 Gemmataceae bacterium
AAGTCGTGCATCTTCATCGTGCAGTACGGTGGGTGCAGCCAGGTCGACAGCTTCGACCCGAAACCCGACGCCCCGGCCGAAGTCCGCGGGCCGTTCAAGCCGATCCCGACGAGCGTGCCCGGCACTCGCATCTGCGAGCACCTTCCGCGGCTTGCCCGGCTCGCCGACCGGTACTGTCTGGTCCGGTCGATGACCCACGGCAACCCCGGCCACGACGGAGGGATGCACGTCTGCATGACCGGGCACTCGGCCCCGGCGGCGGACACCCCGTACTACGGGGCGGTGGCGGCGAAGCTCCGCCCGGCCACCCGGAACGTTCCCTCCTACGTATGGCTCCAGAACCTCGCCGGCGACGTGCAGCCCCGGTATCTGACCGGCGGGTTCCTCGGCCCGGCGTACAGCCCGCTCCGGGTCGGCACCGACCTCGACAACCCCGCCGCCCCGGGCTTTCGCGTAAATGCGTTCGACCCGCCGGCCGACGTGCCCGTTACCCGTCTCCGCGAGCGACAACAGCTATTGGCCCGCGTCGACGGAACCGGGCGGCCGGCCCCTCTACCCGGCGGCGCCGACCTGCGGCCGTATCGGGAACGGGCGGTGGACCTGCTCACAGGGCCGGAGGCCCGGGCGGCGGTCGACCTGGACCGCGAACCGGTCGGTGTGCGGGACCGGTACGGCCGACACCCGCTCGGCCAGAACCTGCTCCTCGCCCGTCGGATGATTGAAGCCGGGACCAGGCTGGTGAGCGTGACCGCGTGGACCGGGCTCCCGCCCGGGGAAAAGTTCCGGAACGTCCAGACCTGGGACATGCACGGGAACGGGGCCGGGCTGGGGAGCATCTTCGGAGTTGGGGCGTTCGGCCTGGGCTGGGCCCTGCCGCGGGTGGACGAGGCGGTGTCGGCGCTGCTCGCCGACCTGGAAGACCGCGGGCTGTTGGAAAGCACGCTGGTCGTCATGGTCGGCGAGTTCGGGCGGTCCCCGCGGATCAGCGCCGAGGGCCGCGACCACTGGCCGGCGTGCTACTCGGCACTCATTGCCGGAGCCGGCATCCGCGGCGGGGCGGTCCATGGCGCGTCGGACAAAACCGGTGGATATGTACGCGACAATCCGGTCAGTCCGGAAGACTTCGGGGCCAGCCTCTTCCACGCTCTCGGCGTTTCGCCCGAGACTCGACTGGGGGCGGACGGGTTCACCCGCCCGGTCAGCTCCGGTCGACCGGTGTTGAATTTGTTCGGGTAACGGCGTGAGAACGGGAATCCCGGCCGGGTTCGGAAAGGGAAGGGTACGTCAGGGTCGGGAACTCGCCGTTGCTCGGTTGAAACCCCGGGTCGCTGGCGGGCCGCCACGGAGGGCGGCCCACTCCGCGGCGGCCCGAGTCACGCGAGCTTTTCAACAATGCTGTTCGCCGTCAGCCGGTCAGTCGGCCGGGAAAATCTCTTCATAAGGGACTTCCCACTGCCCGAGCCCGACACTCACTATCACCGTCTGTTTCCGGGCGTCCACCCGGACCACCTTTCCGGTCCGGTCAAACCGGGCGACCTTGACCACGTCGTTCGGCTTCAGGCCCGCCCGCATCTCCCGGAGGGCGGTCAGCCGTTCGGCCTCCCGGTCCAGTTCGGTCCGCTTCCGCTCGAACTCTTCCTTCTCCCGGGTCGCGGCGTGCTGGGCCACGAGGGCGTCGGCCCTCGCCTTCTCGGCGTCCTGCCGCAACTCCTGGAGGCGGGCCAGCTCGCCGGTCTTCCCCTTCCGCCGCTTCAGGTACTTGTGGGCCTTCTTCAAGAGCTCCTTCGGGAGCCGGAGCCGGCGGGCGATCTTCAAGGCGTTGCTCATCCCGAACTGGCCGATCTGCAGCCGGTACGTCGGCCGCATCGTTTCCACGTCGAACTCGACCGCCCCGTTCTCCGCCCGGTCGTTGTTCAGGGCGTACGTCTTCAGGTCGCCGAGGTGGGTGGTCACGATCGCCCGGCACCCGACCTTGTCGAGCTGGTCGAGGATCGCCCGGCCGAGCGCCGCCCCCTCGGTCGGGTCGGTCCCGGCCCCGAGCTCGTCGAGCAGGACCAGGCTGTCCGGGTCGGCGACGTCGAAGATGGAGGCGATCCGCGAGATGTGCGAGCTGAAGGTGCTGAGCGACTGTTCGAGGCTCTGTTCGTCGCCGATGTCCGCGAGGATGTGCTTGAAGACCGGGACCAGGCTTCCCTCGGCGGCCGGGATGTGCATCCCGCACTGCGCCATCAGACAGAGCAGGCCGGTCGTCTTCAGGGTCACCGTTTTTCCGCCCGTGTTCGGCCCGGTGATGACCAGCAGGTTGAACCCGACCCCGAGCCGGATGTCGATCGGCACGACCTTCCGTGTTTGGTGTTTGGTGTTTGCTGGTTCAGGCTGAGCCGGCGCGGTTGGTCGTTCGCGACCCGGCTCGGGGGTTGGTTCGGATTTCGGATTTCGGATTTCGGATTTCCCTGTTTCGCCCCGAAACAGGTTTTCCAGGATGGGGTGGCGGGCGGTGCGGAGCCAGAGGCGGCCGTCGGTGTTCAGGTCCGGGGCCCACATGCTGTAGTCGCGGCTGTACCGGGCCTTGGCCGTGATCAGGTCGAGCTTCGCCATCACGTCGAGGGCGTACGCCAGCGGCTTCGCCACCCGCCCGACCTCGCCGGAGAGCCGCCTGAGTACCCGCTTGACCTCGCGGTCCTCTTCGGCCTTGAGGGTCACCCGCTCGGCGCTCAGGTTGGCGATCCCCGCCGGCTCGATGAACACCGTTTCGCCCGTGCCGCTCACCCGGTGGACGACGCCCGGGACCTTGTGCCGGTGGTTCGCCGCGACCGGGAGCACGTAGTGATCGCCGCTGACGGTCGCGTTGGGGTAGCTGAGGATGCGGCGGAGTTCGGGGTCGCGGAGCAACCGCTTGATTTCGGACTTCACCTTCTCGTCGAGGTCGAACAGTTTCTGGCGGACGGCGGCGAGGTCGCGGCTGGCCATGTCGAGGACGTGCCCGCGGCCGTCGATGCACCCGCCGATCGACTTCCCGACGGTGCCGAGGTCCTCGACCCCGGCGAGCAGGTCGATCAGCCCGGCGAGGTGTTCGGCGAGCCGCATCCGGTAGCGGTACATGGCCCCGGTGCAGGCGAGCGTCTCGCCGATTTCGAGCAGCTGGTCGGCCGTGAGCATGGTGCCGATGGCGGCCCGGCGGGCGAGCAGGCGGACGTCGTGCAGCCCGCTGAACGGCGGGGCCTGCCCGAGCCCGAGCGCGGTTACCATCTCGGACACGAGGGCCAGTTCCCGCCGGATCGCCTCCACGTCCGTGGCCGGCTCGATCGCGCGGGCGAGGTCGCGGCCGAGGGACGACGCGGCGTAGCCCGCGAGCAGGTCGCGGACCTTGTCGAACTGGAGGAGTTCGAGCGTATGAGCGTCCATGATGGCGGGGTCTGCTTCCGCGGTAACCATGCCCACCGGACACTCCGGCCGAATGCCGGGTTCGCCGCGGGGGCAGGAGAATTGTAGACCCCCGGCGAGTGGGAGGGCGTGAGTCTCCTGATCGGGGACGTCCGGGCAGGAGTAAGATCGGGTGATCTGGCGGGTAATCGGCGGACTAGGGGAGACCCCCCTGTATGCCAGGCGGTCAGCAGTAGCGAGCGGGGGCAATGCCACCACTCGCCCGGACGGACTCGGTGCTCGGCGGCGTTACTTCGCCAGCTGCTTGGCCCAGACTTCGAGGAACAGCCCGCTCCCGGCCGGCGCCGCGAACTGGGTCGGCTTCGGCTTCTCGACCGGGCCGTAGCACAGCTTGAGCTGATTTCCGGCGACCTCGTAGATCCCGTGCCGCTTGTGGCCCTTGAGTTCACCGGTCGCGAATTCGAAGGTGATTGATTTCGGGGTCGTGCTCGAGTCCAGGATCACGTTCGCGACGGCCAGCTTGAGCACCTTCGGCGGGTTCACGGTCTTGTCCGCGTAGTAGAGGTGGTACTCCGCCTGGTCGAACACGGCGGTGATCTTCTTCGTCTCGTCGGCCGAGACCTGAGGGGCGCCCTGGAACTCGATCGAGAGCGGCTTCCAGTTCCCCTGGAGTGCCCCGAGGTCGCCCGGCGGCACCTCCGCCGGGGGGTTCACCCCGAACGCGAGCCCTGCCAGACCCGCCAGACCGAACACCGTCGCCGCGCCGAATCGGAGCATGGGTCACCCCCAATCAAGAATCGCCCACGGGTCATCGGGTGGAGGTGTATGCCGCGGGAGCGGCCCGGCGTCAACCCCGACCGCGGCCGTACAATGCCCGCATGTCGAAGCACCCCGACGTGGTCGTGATCGGCGGCGGGATTATCGGGCTGACCTCCGCCTACTTCCTGGCGGAGGCCGGGTTCGCGGTCGAAGTACTCGACCGGACCGACCTGGGGCGGGAAGCCTCGTGGGCCGGGGCCGGGATCATCCCGCCCGGGAACCCCGACCGCGCCGCCGCCCCCGCCGACAAGCTCCGGGCGATCGGCTCGGCCCGGTTCCCCGCTCTGTCGGCCGACCTCCGCGCCCGGACCGGGATCGACAACGGGTACCTCCGGTGCGGCGCCGTCGAGTTCCTCCGCCCCGCCGACGAGTACGTTCTGCCGCTGTGGCGGGCCGAGGGAGTCGCAGTCGAACGATTAACACTTGGCGGCTTGAAGCGGATCGAACCGGCCGTCGGCGAGGTGTCCGGTGAGCCGTACCTGCTCCCCGACTGTGCGCAGGTCCGAAACCCGTGGCACGTGCGGGCCCTGATCGCGGCGTGCGAAGGGGCGGGGGTCCGGCTCCGGCCCCACGAGCCGGTGTGGCACCTGGGTACGGCCGGCCACCGGGTTGCCGAAGTCTCCGTGGAACGCGGTCGGCCGGTGTCGGCGGGCGCGGTCTTGATCGCGGCCGGGGCCTGGAGCGAACACTTCCTCGCGGAACTCGGCCACCGCCCGAACGTCCACCCGGTCCGCGGGCAGATCGCGCTCTTCAAACCGTCCCGCCCGGTCCTGAGCCGGGTCCTGATGTTCGGGAAAGAGTACCTCGTGCCCCGGGGCGACGGGCGGGTGCTGGTCGGCTCGACGGAGGAACCGGAAGCCGGGTTCGAGAAGATGAACACCCCCGCCGCGGTGGCCAAGCTGACCGCCCTCGCCACCCGCACCGTGCCCCCCCTGGCCGACGCCCCGGTCGAGAAGTGCTGGGCCGGGCTGCGGCCGGGGTCGCCGGACGGGCTGCCGTTCATTGGGCGGGTGCCGGGCTACGACAACGTGTTCGTTGCCGCCGGGCATTTCCGCGCCGGAATCCAGCTCTCGATCGGCACCGCGCAACTCATTGCCGAATTGTTGCGCGGTATTCCTCCGAGTGTGCCCCTCGACGCCTTCCGGCTCGACCGCGAACCGGGTGTGGGGGTCCAACCGGCCTTCCGATCGTAGCCCGGTTGAACAGATTCCCCGCGAAACTGACGATTTGCGATTGCCGGCCCGACCTTCTTCGGTGGAGCTCAGACGCCCGGGTCCGGTACGCCGGGTGATAGGGGGCAAAGTCGCCGTTCTTCGCCGCACCGACCTTGCGGCATGGCACCCATCCTGCGATCCTTCCGCGTCGGACACGATGATCGACGTTGGGAGAGAAACAATGCGCGGAACAGGGCCGGTCGGGATGAACGGTCAGACGGTTTATGCCTACTACACGCGGGCCGGGGATCGGGTCCGCGTGAGGATCTCGGTGGACGAAAATGACCGGCTCGGCCTGGTCGAGGGCCTACGGGTCGCTGTCGCGCTACCCGGCCAGAAGGCGGTGGACGTCCTGGTTCTCGCCGCCAGCCAGGCGCCGCCGTATGTCTGGCTCGAGCTCGAACTGCTCTCCCCACGGGCGGCGATTCCGGCCGGGTTAGGGTAACCAATCCCCAACCCCATTCCACAGGAACGAAGGGGAGCAATAACCACCGGTCTCACTCCCTTCCCCTTATGGGGGAAGGGTTTCTACCCCGAGAAATCCCAACCGCACTGAACCAGGTCCGAGCCGTGGCGAATCGCTCCGCCAGCTGGTGGGTCTACCTCCTCCGGTGTGCTGACGGTACGCTCTACACCGGGATCACGACCGACCCGGACCGGCGTCTGAGCCAGCACAACGCGGGGACGGCGTCGAGGTACACCCGCGGCCGTCGGCCGGTCGCGATGGTCTACCGTGAGGTGCGGCGAACCCGGAGCGCAGCTCTCCGACGGGAAGCCGCCATCAAAGCCCTCTCCCGATGTGCGAAGGACGATCTGATCGCTGCGCCCGGTCGGGCAAACTGAAGGACCGGGCCGTCAGCTCATTCCGCATCCATCGGCGCGCCGACCGGCCGGCCGAATTTCGCGTACAGTGGCGGCAGCAGAAACAGGTTCAGCAGCGTCGAAGTGACCAGCCCGCCGAGGATCACCACCGCCAGCGGGTACTCGATCTCCTGCCCGGGCTTGTTCCCGGTGATCGCCAGCGGGAGCAGGGCCAGTCCGGTCGCGAGCGCGGTCATCAGGATCGGGGCGAGCCGTTCCTCCGCCCCGCGCAACACCAGTCCCGCGCCGAACCGCATGCCTTCGACCGCCTCCAGGTGGCGGAAGTGACTCACCATCATGATCCCGTTCCGGGCCGCGATCCCGAGCACCGTGACGAACCCGACCAGCGACCCGAGCGACACCACCCCGCTGGTGAAAACGACCGCGAACACCCCGCCGACCAGGGCGAACGGAATGGTCAGGGCCACCAGCCAGGTCGGCCGCCAGGCCCCGAAGTCGACGTACAGGAGGAGGACGATCCCGACGACGGCCAGCGCGGCCAGGGCGTACAGCTTCCGGGTCGACTCTTGCCGGGCGGCGTACTCGCCCAGGAACTCCGGGTGGTATTCCCGGGCGAACGGGATCGCCCGGACCTTTTCCTCCACCTCACGCGCGACCGAACCCAGGTCTCGGCCGGAGACGTTACAGGTCACGTCGAGCCGGCGGCTGGCGTTCTCCCGCCGGACCTCGTTCGGGCCCGGGACGATCTGCACATCGGCCACGTCTTCGAGCCGGACCTGAACGCCGGCCGGGGTGTCGATCGGGAGGGCACGAATCGCCGCCAGGTCGGCCCGGTGGTCGGGCATCGCCCACACCATCACGTCGAACTTCTTCTGCCCCTCGAATACCTCGCCGACCTTCTGCCCCTTGAACAGGGTGTCCGACACCCGGCCGATGTGCCCGGCCGTCACCCCGAACTTCATCGCGTCGTACGGCCGGTGTTTGATCTCGACCTGGGCGACCAGTACCTGCGGCTCGACCTTCAGGTTCGTCACCCCGGGCACCTCCTTCATCGCCGCCTCGACCTCCTTGGCCTTCGCCCGCAGGACCTCCTGGTCCGGCCCGTACAGCCGGACGACCACAGTCGCGCTCGCCCCCGTCAGGACTTCCTTGATCCGCTCCCGGAGGTACGTCAGTACGTCCCGGTAGAGCCCCGGGTAGGCGTAGACCACCTCCTCGATCTTTTTCACCGTCGCGGCGTGATCGGCGTCCGGGTCGATGCTGATCCAGAGTTCCGTGAAGTTCGGCCCGACCGGCTCGTCCGCCACCTCCGCCCGGCCGATGTGCGACCCGAAGTTCCGCACCCCCGGGACCGCCCGGAGGTCCCGGCTCGCCTGCGCGGTGACCCGGTGCATTGCCTCGATCGAGGTCCCGGGCTTCTCCACGAAGTGCATCAGGAAGTCCGTCTCCTGGAAGTTCGGGAGGAACTCCTGGCCGAGCCGGGTGGCGGCGAGGGAGGTCAAGGCGAAGGAGACGACGAGGGCCGCGAGGCACGCCCTCGGGCGGGCGACGAACGCGGGCAGGACGGCCCGGTAGGCTGTCTTCAGCACGCGGCTCAGGGGGGCCTCGCGGGGTTCCCGCCGCCGGCCGGTCAGGAGCATGTACGACAGGGCCGGGGTGACCGTCAGGGCGACGACCAGGGACGCGGCGATGGCGACCACGTACGCGAGGGCCAGGGGCCGGAAGAACGACCCGGCCAGCCCGTCGAGGAAGAACACCGGGACGAACACCAGCACCACGATCAGGCTCGCGTACACGACCGCCGAGCGGACCTCAAGACTGGCATCCAGGACGATGCGGAACGGCGAGTGGTGGGCGGGACCCCCCACGCCGAAGTCCACGGCACCCTCGGGGGGCTCGAGCCCCCTCGCCTGTCGTAATCTTCGAGAGATGTTCTCCACATCAATGATCGCGTCGTCGACCACCTCCCCGAGGGCGATCACCAGCCCGGCCAGGACCATCGTGTTGATCGTCGCCCCGGAGTAGCTGAACACGAGCAGGGCCGCGACCAGCGAGAGCGGGATCGCGGTCAGGCTGATCACCGCCGTCCGCCAGTCGAACAGGAACGTGATCAGGATCATGACGACCAGCCCGCACCCGACCGCCAGGGCGGTCGTGAGGTTGTCGAGGGCCCGCTCGATGAACGTGGCCGGGCGGAAGATGGTCGGGTCGACCTCCACGTCCTTCAGCCCCGGCTTCAGTTCGTCCAGCGCCGCCTCCACCTGGCGAGTGAGTTCGAGGGTGTTCGCGTCCGGCCGCTTTTCCACGATGAGGAGCAGCCCGGGGCCGTCGTTGATCACCGCGTCCCCGATCGGCGGGGGCGAGCCGATCGTCACCCCGGCCACCTTCCCGAGCGGGACCGGCGCGCCCCCGCGGAAGTCGACCACGGCCTCGGCCAGGTCGTCGGGCCCGCGGACCGACGCCACGTGGCGGACGGGCAGGCGCTGGTTCGGCGTGTCGATGAACCCGCCCGCGCTCACCGCCACCGCGTCCCCGGCGGCCTTCGTCACCATGTCGAGGGTGACGTTGTTCGCCCGCAACCGGTCCGGGTCGACGAGGACCTGGAACTGTTTGTCCCGCTGGCCCCAGATGGCCACGTTCGCCACGCCGGGGACCGACATCAGCTTCGGCCGGACGGTCCACAGGACGATCTCGGTCAGGTCCCGCTGGGTCAGCGTCTTCGACCAGACCCCGATCTTCATCACCCGGCTGGTCGACGAGAGTGGCTGGAGGATGATCGGCTGCTTCGCGACGGTCGGCAACTGGGGGGTGACGGCGGCGATCCGCTCCTGGACCATTTGCCGGACCCGCAACGGGTCGGTCCCGACCTCGAGGATGAGGACCACCTGGGATAGCCCGAACACCGACTTCGATCGGACGGTTTTGACGTGGGGGATGCCGGTCAAGGCATTCTCGACCGGGATACTGACCAGCGATTCGACCGCCTCGGTCGAGAGGCCGGGGGCCTCGGTCTGGACCTCGACGAGCGGCGGGGCGAACTCGGGGAACACGTCGAGCGGGGCCCGCCGGACCGACCGCGAGCCGATCACCAGGAGCACGACGCAAAGGCCGACGACGACGACCCGCAGGCGGATCGAGTTGGCAATGAGGGCAGAGAGCATTGGGGTTGTCGTCCTCGTTCCGGCGCTCCGCGCCCCGGCCGGTCTTCGGTCTCATTCCCGGGCGGGTGATCCTGCCTTTTTGTGGCACAGGTCTGGAGACCTGTGCCACAAACCCAAATACCTTCAGCCGGATCGCGAATCAGTTCGTTTACTTACTGAACCCGGCGTCGGTGCCGAACAGCTCGGCGGCGCCGGCGGTCACGACCGCAGTCCCCGGGGCCGGGCCGGCGGCCAGCACGGCAGTGCCCCCGTGGACGTACCGGACGCTCACCCGGCGCCGGGCGTACGTCCGCTCCCCAGTCCGCTCGTACACCCAGGCCCCGCCGTTGATGTCGAACACCACGGCGGCCCACGGGGCGGTCAGGCTGGTGGCTTCGTCCCTGAGCGGGAGCGTGACCCCGACCCGCTCGCCGGGGCGATACGCGGTCCCGCGGTTGTCCAGTTCGTAGTACAGGTCCGCCGTCCCGGCGGTCGGGTTGGCGGCCGGCGGGGCGGCCACCGGGGTGGCCGGATGGGTCGTGCCCCCGGGCCGGTTGGTCAGCCCGCCGATCGCCGCGGGCGCGGCGGCGTCGACCTCCGGCAGGTCGCCGACGTACACCGGGACCCTCACCCAGACCCGGTCCAGGTTGACCACCTCGAACAGGGCGGCCCCGGCCGGGACGGTCTGCCCGGGCAGCGCCGACATGGTCCGGATCAGGCCGTCCGCGGGGGCTTCGACGGGGAGCGGGGCGGTCGTCCCCCCCTCGATGTCGCCGACCAGCTTGTTCAACAGATTCCGGCGGGAGACCGCACCGTCCCGGGCCTTCGCCGCGATGTCCACCTGGGCCTGGGCCTCGTCCACCATCCGCCCGCTCCCGGCCTCCCCCTTGAACAGCCGTTTCGCGCGGTCCAGGGCGATGTTCGCGGCCTTGAGCTGTTCCTCGGCGTTTTGAACCTGCGCTTCGGCCTCGACACTCGTCGCGGTCAGGTTGGCCCGGCCGACCGGGTCGAGCAGGGGCAGGAACTGGAACACGGGCTGACCCCGCTTGACCACCAACCCGGGGGCCGGCGTGATGCCGGGGTTCGGCTTGAGGGTCCCGGCGAGCGGAGCGGACACGATCACCGCCCGGCCGGGCGGGACGACCGTCTCGCCCCCGTACACCCGCATCCGCTTCATCGGCTTCCGCTCGACCGTCCCGGTCCGGATCGCCAGCCGGGCCTCGGCCTCCGGGGTGAGGGTAATGGCGATCTGATCCTCTTTGAGCGGCTTCGACACGGTCGCCGGGATCGCCGGGGGCGGGGGCTTGGCGTCCCCACCCGGCTTCCCGACCAGCCACCACGCGGCCCCGGCCACCCCGCTCGCGAGCAGGGAGACGACGAAGCCGGTCAGAAGTCCGTTGCGGTAGGACATGGGTTTTTCAGGTAGGACACGGACGATCAGTCGATGACGAACGGTAGACCCTTGTCGAACTCGGCCCGCTTGTCTGCAGGCAGGGCCTCCCGGAGTACCCGGATGGTGTACCCGCCGACGAGCTTACGGTTCTCGAGGTACATCCAGTCGGAGATCTTCGCTGCCTCCGCGGTGATCTCATCCCCGAGTTTGACTTTGGAAACCATCTGCGGGTCGTTGTTGATCTTGCCCCGGAACTTCTGGCCGTCGAAGCGGACGTCGCTCAGCCACATGTGCTCGGTTTGTCCCCCGTCCGCGATCGGTACTTTAACCGAAAAGCCCGACTGTCTGGCTTTGGGGGACCGCAGCGCGGCAGTGAATTTGCCAACCTCGGCCCGCGCCTTCTCGATCGCCGCGTTCATCCTCGGGTCGTCGTCCGCCACCACGGTGAAGTTGCCCGGCGGTTCGGAGCTCCCTGTCTTCCCACAACCTGCGACTGCCGTGACGGCGACCAGTAGGAGTCCGATGCGTCGAACCATCCGATTGCCTCCACGTTTCAGACCCCCCGCCACGTCGTCAACGGTTCACCCGGGGCAACGCCCTGGGCTATGTTGTCCCAGTCCTTCGGGCTGAAAACTTCGGGCACCTCGAAGGGATACACCTGTCGACTACCGCAGCCGCCGGCCGACGCCCCGTTCCAGCTCGGCCCAGGCTCGCCGCAGGTCGGCGTAAAGGAGGGCCTCGCGGGCGTAGGTGTCAATCAGCTGGCGGTTCGTCTCCAGCACGATCAGGTATGGGACGTTCCCCTCTTTGTACGCCGTCTCGGCCCGGCGGATCGCTGCTTCCACCTCCGGACGGGTCTTCTGCTGGAGGAAGTCGAGCTCCGCCCGGCCCTGTCGGTATCGGGCGTAGGCCAGCCGGACGTCGAGGACGACCTGATTCTGGACCGTCTGTCGGCGGCGGTCGAGCTGTTCCCACTCGGCCTTCGCCCGGCCGATCCCGCCCTGGTTCTGGTTGAAGATCGGGACGGTCATCCGCAGGGCCGGGCTGACCTCGTGCCCGGTCACCCGCCCGCTGGTCGCGTCCACGAGCCCGAGGAACCGGACCCAGCCGAGCTTGGCGATCTTTAGCCGGGCGGCCGCCGCCCGGGCGGCATCGGCGGCGGCGGCGGCGTCCGGGCGGGTCGCGACGGCCTCGGCCACCAGGTCTTCGACCGGGAACTCGGTCTTCGGGTTGAACAACAGATTGTCCGGGAGGAGCGGGAACGTCTGGGCCGAGAGCCCGGTCAAGTTCCGGACCCGCTCGACGGCCGCGGTTACGTCGTACCCGGCCCGGGTCAAATCCTGGCCGGCCTGGAGGACGTCGATGCGGGCGGTCGAGAGCTCGAGTGGGCTGGCGTCCCCGGCCTTCAGGCGGGTCTCCGCGATCTCCGCGATCCGCCCCCGGAGGGTGACCGCCCGTTCGGCCACCCGGACCCGATCGTGGGCGAGCTGGAGGTCGGCGTAGGCCTGACGGGTGTCGCGGATCAGGTCGAGGGCGAGCTGGGTGACCCGGCCGGAGGCCCGGTCGTTCTCGGCGGTCGCCGCCTTCAACCGGATCGGGCGGAGCCAGATGCTTTCGATCGGGAAGTCGACCAGCCACTTGAGTGGCTTGTTGTCGGCCGGCCAGTAGTAAACGAACTCGGGGTTCGGGAGGAGGCCGGCCTGGACCAGGTCCGCCCGGGTCAGGTCGAGTTCGACCAGGGCCTCGCGGAACGCGGCGTTGTTCCAGAGGGCGAGCAGGACGGCCTCGTCCTCGGCCAGGGGCTGACCGGCCGCCAGCCCCTCCGGGACGATCAGCTGGTCGGGAGAAGCCTTCGGCCCGATCGACTGCCCGAAGCGGGCTTCAACCGAGTGAGAGACGGTCCCCCGGTCACGCCCGTGAGGGGACATACAGCCGGTGACCATCACTGTCACGGCCATGACCCACCAGTGCGTGGGGAATGGAGACCTGGCCTCGGGGACGGTCATGAAGCTTGCCCCGGTTCCCGAAATATCCCGTCTTACGCCGGCTCACAGCCGGTACGCTTTGTACACCCCGTATTATCGGCAGAGAAGAATGCACCGGAGATAAGATCTGCTTTATCTGTCGACCCGGGTACACTCATACCGGAGGTCGGTCCCCGCCGGGGGTGGCCATCGGTATTCCCGAGGAGCGCGCCATGTGGCAAAGTGCCAGAGTGGTCGGAGGGGCCGTCCTGGTTCTGCTCGGCATGACCCCTGTGGTCCGGGCCGACGGGGAGAAGGTCCCACTTGATCAGCTCCCGAAGGCGGTAACGGAGGCACTGAAGAAGCGGTTTCCGAAGGCCGAGCTGGTCGAGGCCACGAAGGAGACCGAGGGTGCTAAGACGACGGAGTACGACGTCACGGTCAAGGAGAACGGGAAGACGATCGACGTCACTCTTACGCCCGAGGGCCTGATCACCCAGCTGGTGAAGGAGATCGCGGCGAAGGACCTGCCGAAGACGGTGGCCGCGGCCCTGGCGAAGAAGTTCCCGAAGGCGACGTTCAAGAGCTACGAGCAAGTCGTCTCCGTCAAAGACGGGAAGGAAACCACGGACCACTACGAGGTCGAGCTGGAGACGGCGGGCAATAAGACCATCGAGATCGAGATCACCCCCGACGGGAAGATCACGAGCATGGAAGAAAAGAAGGAATGAGTCGGAGTCGTGTCCGGAGTGACGTGTGTGTGTGACGGCCCGGGGATTGGCGGCGCGGAAGGGCAGGGGAACTCGACATGGCCTTCGTCGTGAACACGTCCGAAAAGACCGCCGGTGACCGGACCGGCACGGTGTTCGAATTGACCGACACCGCCGGGACGGTGCGGGCGGAAGTGTGGCCGGGCTGGGGGTTCAACTGCCTCCGCTGGCAGGTCCGGCAACCGGACGGGCCCTGGGGCGACATCCTGTTCACCGCCCCGGACTGGGAAACGAACCCCGTCCCGACCCGGAGCGGGCACCCGATCCTGTTCCCCTTCCCGGGGCGTCTCCGGGACGGCCGGTTCACGGTCGGCGGGAAAAGTTATCAACTCCCCCTCAACGATTCGACGAAGCAGCACGCGATCCACGGGTTCACCCCGCGCAACCCGTGGCGGGTCGTCGACTCGAACGGGGACGACGAGTTCGCGTTCGTCACCGGCCAGTTCAACCTGAGAGAAGACTTGCCATCGGCCACCGGCCAGTGGCCAGCCGACTTCAACCTGAACGTCACCTACCGCCTCCACACCGACCGCTTACGGGTCGATGTGGCGGTCGAGAACCTCGGCCCCGGCCCGCTCCCGTTCGGGCTGGGATATCACCCGTACTTCCGTCTACCCGGCGTCGCGGACCCGGACGTCGGCCGGTACGTCCTCCGGGCGAACGTCGATCAGGTCTGGGAGACGGACGCGAACAACCTGCCCACCGGGTGGCGAAAGGACGTGCCTCCGGAACTCGATTTTCGCCGCCCGCGGCCGGTCGGCGCGACGCCCCTCGACAACGTGTTCACGAACGTGACCGCAAAGCCGACCGGGCTGGTCGACCTGGTCGAGCTGGCCGTCCTCTCGCACCCGGAGGCCGCCGGCCGGCTCCGCATCACGGCCGATGCCGCGTTCCGCGAGTTGGTCCTGTTCACCCCCCCTCACCGGAGGGCGGTCGCGATCGAGCCGTACACGTGTTCGGCCGACGCGGCGAACTTTCACGACCGCGGCATCGACTCCGGCTGGCGCCGGCTCGAAGCCGGGGACGAGTGGGAAGCCCGGGTCGAGTACCAGTGGCAGTCCACCCCGGATGACCGGGGGGAGGAGTCCAGCTGACGGGATGAAAAATCAGCGGGGCGCACACCTCCCCGGCGGCCGAATCGTTTGTTTGCTTCCCCCCTAAAAAAAGGCTAGTGTTGCCTGGCTTTGGCGGTGCCAGCCGTGCCGCGGCCGATGGGATCGACCCGGTCCTGATTCCGACGTCCGCCCCCGCCCACGGGCACCGTCTCCCGGACCGTTCAGTCGCAGCTCATCGGACGTCGATCAGGGGGCGGGGATGCTGGGGAAGATGGCGCTCGGGAAGTACCGGCTTCTCCACCCGCTCGGGAGCGGGAGTAACGCCGAGGTGTTCCTCGCCGAGCATGTCAAGCACCCGGGCCGCCGGGTGGTGGTCAAGCGGGTCCACGACCACGTCGTCACCCACCCCAAGTTCCCGCAGCTGTTCGAGGCCGAAGTCCGCTCGATGCGGAACTTCACCCACCCGTACGCGGTCCGCCTCCTCGACGCCTCCCTCGACGACCCGCTCGGCCCGTGCCTGGTGATGGAGTACGTCCCCGGGCTCACGCTCGAAGACCTGCTCCGAAAGCAACGCCGGCTCGACCCGCCGCGCGTCGCCCGGCTCCTCGGGTATCTCTGCCACGCCCTCCAGGCCGCCCACGACGCCGGGATCATCCACCGCGATCTGAAGCCGGCGAACCTGATGGTGACGACCCTCGGGCGGCCGGGCGAGTCGATCAAGGTCATGGACTTCGGGTTCGCCGGGTTCGTCACCAAGCCGCACATCCAGCTCGCCGAGCTCACCGGGCACGGGCCGATCTACGCGATCGGGACGCCGGCGTACGTCAGCCCCGAGATGATCCGGGGCGACCCGGTCGACCCCCGGAGCGACCTGTACAGCGTCGGGGTGATCCTTTTCGAACTCCTCACCGGCCGGCTCCCGTTCGACCACGACCGGCAGGACAAGCTGCTCGCCGCGCACGTGCGGGAGGCCCCGCCGCGGATGCACAAGATCGGCTGCGGCCACGTCCCCCCGGGGGTGGAGGGGGTGGTCCAGCTCGCCCTGTCGAAGTACCCGAACGAGCGGCAGCAATCCGCGCGGGAACTCGCCGAGGAGTTCGGCCGGGCGATCGGGGAAGACGTTTGGGACCAGAGCACCCCGGTGGGGGAGGAACCGGGCGACCGGCCGGTGGTGGTCCACCACACCCCCCCGGTCGCGCGGCCGGCCCCGGACCTCCCGCCCGACCCGTACCTGGTGTCGGACGCGTTCGAGGTCACGATGCCGGACCGGCTGGCCGCCGCGAAGCTCCGCGGGTTCGTGGAAGACGTCGGCGGAGAAGTGCTCGCCAGCGACCCGGGCGTGATCCTCCTCCGGCTCGGCGCGCCGGCCGGGTACAAACCGGCCCCGCCCGGTAAGACCGGGTTGTTCGGGTGGCTCGCCACCCTCCGCCAGCCGGGCGTGGCCCGCGGGCAGGAACCGATCGAGCTCGAATTCCGGATGGAGAAGCCGGACCCGTCGTTCGCCCGCCTCCGGGTGTCCGTCATCTGCCGCCCGCTCAAGGAGTACCCGCCGCAGAACCGCACCTTGTGGCAGGAGCGGTGCGGCAAACTCCACACCATGCTCCGCCAGTACCTCGGGGCTTAAACCGAAGTCTTCAAGTCGCAAGTCCTCTGCCGGGAGCGGGAGGCTCGCTTTGCCCTTTTAGGGACTTGTGACTTGCGACTTGAAGACTTGCGACTTGTTCCCGTCGGCCCCCTACACTTCCTCTTTACGGGTCCCTCTCCCGGCACCTTTGGGGGCGGCTGATGAAGCGGATCGGGATTCTCACGGCCGGGGGGGACACCCCGGCCCTGAACGCCACTATCCACGGGGCGGTCACCCGGGCGAGCCAGCGGAAGATCGAGGTCTACGGGCTGATCAAGGGGTTCAGCAGTCTGTTCAACCCCCGCGTCCCGCACGTCCCCCTGAACCCGCTCTACACCCCCATTCCCGAACTCGACCCGACCATGGGCGGGACCCTGATCGGGGCGTCCCGCGATTACGTGGACGCGAACGACACGGCCGGCATCAACCTCATCGCCGACCGCCTCGAGAAGCTCGGGATCGAGGGCGTGATCTGCATCGGCGGGGACGGCACCCTGAACGGGATGCAGGCCCTGTGCGAACGCCTGCCGACCGTGTTGGCCCCCAAGACGATCGACAACGACCTGGGGCTGAACTACCACAGCGAGGCGGACGAGTGGGTCCGGCTGCCCGACGACCCTGCGGCGCCCCAGACCCTCGGCCCGATCGGGGTCATCGAAAAGGACGGGCACCGGTACACCCGGCTGGCGTCGCGGAACCGGTTCGACCTCGACCAGATGGTGAACTACGTCACCCCCGGGTACGCGACCGCCGTGTTCGTGTCGGCGATGGGCGTCCAGCGGGTCCGGACGACCGCCGAGAGTCACCGCCGGATCGCGATCGTGGAGGTCATGGGCCGGCACTCCGGGTACATCGCCCTCGGGGCCGCGTACGGCCAGCCGGACGTCCTCCTCGTCCCCGAGAGCCGGCTGGACGTGGACACCCTGGTGGAACGGGTGAAGGGGATCTACGACCTCCAGAAGCACTGCGTGATCGTCTGCGGGGAGGGGATCGTGGACGCCCAGGGACAGGAACTCGGGGCCGAGCTCGACTCCACCGACCCGGCCGGGAACCTGATTCTGACCGGGGCGGCGGAGACCCTCCGGTCGGTGCTCATCAAGCGGCTGGGGGACTCGTACTTCACGAGCAAGCGGCGGAACGAGTCGGCCAAGGCGGCGGTGTTCACCCGGAAACTGGGGCACACCCAGCGGGGCGGCCGGCCGATCCGGTTCGACCGGTTCCACGCGGCCCAACTCGGCGGGCACGCGGTCGACATGCTCTTGCGGGGGCAGCTGAACGCGGTCTCGATCCTCCAGTACACCCGGGACAAGGGGTTCCACCTGAGCGAGTCGTACGCGAACGACTTCCGCGACCGGTGGGGGCTGATCCACGCCCGGCAGATGCACGAGGAGTTCTACGACCCCCACCTGATGCGGCCGAGCGAGATCGGGATCGACTACCTCCGCCCGATCTTCAACAACGCCGTCGGGGCGGACGACGTCGAGGTCCTCCGGTCCGACCTGTTCGACCCCAGCCACCTGAAGATGCCGTACCACTCGGTGAATACCGACGTGAACAAGCGGATCCGGTACCTCGAATAATGCGCAATACGGAGTTCGGAATCCGGAATAATAGAACCAGGGCCCCGGCGTCCGTACCCGCGGTGCTTCCTTCCCGACACGACTCACGATACCGGACTGATGTCTGATATTCCGCAACCCGAATTCCGCGTTCCACAACCGCCGGCGGTCACCCTCAAGATCGAGCGCCGGTCGTCGCACCCGTGGATCTTCCAGAAGATGGTGGAGAAACCGGCGAGCCGGCTCCCACCGGGGTCGGTGGTCGAGATCCACGACCGGACCGGCCAGTGGGTCGGCCGGGGGTTCTACAACGGCCACTCCCGGATCTCGCTCCGGGTCCTGACCACCACCCCGGACGAGCGGATCGACGCCGATTTCTTCGCCCGCAAGCTCGGGACCGCGATCGCGTTCCGCCGCGACGTGCTCAAGCTCGACGCGGTCACGAACGCCTACCGGCTCGTCCACTCCGAGGCCGACGGGCTGAGCGGGCTGGTGGTCGACCGGTTCGGCGACACGGTGGTGATCGAGTTCTTCGCGGCCGGGATGTTCCGCCAGCGGGCGGTCATCATGGACGTGCTCAAGACCCACTTCCCCGCCGCCAGGTTCTACTGGTTCGCCGAGGAGCACGTCGGCAAGCAGGAGTCGTTCGACTGCCGGGCGCCCGAGCCGCCCCCGCCGGACGTGATCCACGAACACGGGCTGAAGTTCCGGGTCGCGCCCGGGAGCAAGCACAAGACCGGATTCTTCCTCGACCAGCGGGAGAATCGCCAGCTGCTGAGCACGTTCTGCGGCGGCAAGCGGGTCCTCGACCTGTGCTGCAACACGGGCGGGTTCTCGGTCTACGCCAAGGCACTCGGCGGGGCCGGGGAGGTGGTCGGGATCGATCTCGACGAGCAGGCGCTCGAGCTGGCGAAGGGGAACGCCAGGCTGAACAACGCCCAGGTTCGCTACATTCAGGCCGACCTGTTCTCGTGGCTGCGGGACGTGCGGCCCAACGGCCAGCAGTTCGACGTGGTGGTTCTCGACCCGGCGAAGCTGACCCGCGACCGGGAGGCCGTCGACCTCGCCCTGCGGAAGTATTGTGACATGAACCGGCTCGCCCTCCTGGCGGTGGCGCCGGGCGGGATCTTCCTGACCTGTTCCTGTACGGGGCTCGTCAGCGAGAGCGATTTCCTCGAATCAGTCCGCCGGGCGGCGTGGCAGGCCGGTCGGACACTCCAGGTGTTCCGGGTGGGCGGTGCCGGCGGCGACCACCCGTTCCTGCTGAGCGTACCGGAAGGGCGATACCTCAAAGCCGTGTTCGCCCGCGTCGAGTGAGGGAACGACAGCCGGCTAATCGAATGTGGTGGTGGGGCATTCCCGGAAGAGGGGACGCTCGGGTCCGGATCGTCCGTCGAGAGGGTGTTTACAGCGGTAGCTGCAGACGCCCGACGAGCCACTTGGCGGCGCTCCCCAGGTGCTTCGGATAAGGCCGGTTCGGGCCCCGCCGCACGCGCTGGCGGACGACCTCCCGCGCGTGCTCGTAGAGCCGGCGATCGCACACGTTCGCGGCCTCGATCCCTTCAATCGCCGATCGGCTGAGCGCCCGGCGGCGGAGCCGCCGGGCGCCACCCGGGCTCTGGTTCAGTACAGGATAGGACGGCACCCGCCACCCTAACTGACCGGCGAGCAGGTCGACCGATTCGGAAAACCGTTCGACGACTCCGAACCCGTCGAAGTATCCGGCGAGCACGTCGAGGGCACGCTCGTAGGTTCGGTCCGGGTCGGCCTCGACCTCGGCCGGCGTCAACCCGGTCAGGTATTGCGTCTGGAGGTTCCGGGCCCACCCGTGGGCGAGGAAATCCGCCAGCTGGTCGCCCGCCCGGAGAACACCCCGGTTGGACGGGTCATCGTAGAAGGTGAGATAGTTGTAGAGGGAGACGACCTGATCGATCGGGTCACGGAAGAAGGTCACGTATCGGGTCGCGGTCGGGAGCCGGGTGTGCAGCCCGAAACGGAAGTGCCCCATCACGGCGACCGGCGGTTTCGTCCGTGCCACGGCCTCTAGCTGCTCCAGCTGCGGACCGTGCCCGGGGTAAAGCGTGTGCAGACTCCCGGCGGGGTATTGCTGCTCGGCGATCCACCGAAAGGTCGTCCCGGCCGTTTTGGGGATGTGCATGATGAGCAGTGTGGCGGGGTCCTTGCCTTTTCCGGAAATGGCTTGTCACCTCTGTGTGGCTCCTTTCTGCCCGTTGTGGCGATTCCGTTCCCGGACAAGGAGTCTATCAGGCAGATCGCCCGAAGTGTCCAGGAGCGGGCGCGGACGAGGTGTTTTTCATCAGTCGGGCGTCGGGCGGCTCGGCCGCCCAACTTGATGTGAGAATCAAGGTGGGCCTGGATCGGGCGACGGCCGACGAATCGGCCGCACACCCGGTGAGCGCAAATCACGACTGTACCGGATTTCTTCTGACAACCCGGGGCTTGTCACGGTCGACGAGCGGATCGCTTTTTGGGGCGGCTCACCCCGGGAGCAGGTCCTTCACCGCGTCGCGTTCTTCGAGCAGTTCGGTCAGCGTGATTTTGAATTTCTCCTGCCCGAAGGCGTCGAGTTTGACCCCTTCGACCACCTTCCATGGACCCCCGTCGGTGGTACACGGGTAGCCGAACACCAGCCCGGCCGGGACCCCGTACTCGCCCTTCGAAATCACCGCCGAGCTCGTCCAGTCCCCTTGGGCCGTGCCCCGGAGCCACGTCTTCACGTGGTCGATCGCCCCGTTCGCCGCCGACATGGCGCTCGACAGCCCGCGGGCCTTGATCACCGCCGCCCCCCGGCTCTGGACCGCCGGCACGTACGTCTGCTCCAGCCACGCCCGGTCGGTGATCACCTCGACGGCCGGCTTGCCGTTGATCTTCGCGTTGGTGAAGTCCGGGAACTGGGTGTTCGAATGGTTCCCCCAGATGGTCATGTTCGTCACCGCCCCGTTCGGCACCCCGGCCTTCTTGGCGAGGGCGGCTACCGCCCGGTTGTGGTCCAGCCGGGTCATCGCACTCCACCGCTCGGCCGGGATCTCTTTCCCGTTCTGGTAGGCGACCAGGCAGTTCGTGTTGCACGGGTTGCCGACGATCAGGACGCGGACGTCGGGCGCGGCCCGGCGGGCGAGGGCCTGCCCCTGGCCGACGAAGATCTTCCCGTTCATCCCGAGTAGGTCCTTCCGCTCCATCCCCTGCTTGCGCGGGGCGGCACCGACGAGCAGGGCCCAGTTGCACCCCTCGAACGCCCGGTGCGCGTCGTCCGTGATGTCGACCGCGGAGAGGGTCGGGAACCCGCAGTCCTCCAGTTCCATCGCCACCCCTTCGAGGGCTTGCAGGGCCGGGGTGATCTCAAGGAGCTGCAACCGGACTCTGGTCTCGGGGCCGAACACCTCCCCCGAGGCCAGCCGGGCGAGCATCGAATACGCCACCTGACCGGCCGCCCCGGTCACCGCCACGCGCACGGTCTTGGACATGGAAGACGCCTTCCCGGAAGAAAGAAACGGACACCACCGTGGTAGGGTAGCGACCCGGCCGGGTGACGGCGAACCCCCGCCGGCCACGTCCAAAAGCGTGCCAGAAGTTAATCCGGGGATGTTCGAACCCGGGCACGCTCGAAAATGGCGATTGCCGCCCGGGGGGGCGAAAGGATCAACTACTCGGGAAGGTGCTTGACGGGGCCAATACCCTCGGGTATCTTCAGCCAATCTTTCTTAGACTCGTGAACTATGCGGCTTTTCCCCCGGACCCCGATCCTCCGACCCGTCGGTGTCGCATTCGCGATCATCGTCGCGGTGTCGCTGTCGCCCAACCGGGCGAGAGCGGAATGCGGGGACTACGTCCACATTGTGGGCGGCCAGCAACCGGCTGGGGGGTATCCTGCGGCGGGTGATTTGCCCGGCCCGGGGAGCGAGCGGGACGGACCCCGTCAGCCGTGCCACGGTCCGAACTGTTCCAGCAATCCGTCCACCCCGACCCCCCCGCTCACCTCCCCGGTGGTGGAATCGACTCACTCGAAGGAGTGGGCCGCCCGCGTCACCGAAGGCGTCGATCAGGCCGACCGGGCGGGCAGGTGTTTCTTGCCCGAAGTCTGTGGTTCTCCCATCTCGCGACCAATTCCGATCTACCACCCTCCTCGCTCGGCCTGAACCCCTGACGGCTCGCTCCGTTTGACCCGCGCCCCCGCATCCGGGAGCCTGACGGACCCGCACATGGCGGCCTCCGGGCTTCCCACCGTTCCAGGGTGACTTACGGGCCGATACAGCGCAGCCGGTGTTCGTCACGTGTTTCTTCACCGTCATTGATCGCACGGCGGACCGGGTTCGGTCCACCGGCTCCGGTTCGGACCTGAAACCGGTCCGCGCTGCGCCGCGACGTCCGGATTGATTTGTGACTATACCTCCGCGCTCATTCATCGAACCATCGAGGGGATCATGGTACGTCGTCATCATGCATTCACGCTGATCGAGTTACTGGTGGTGATCGCGATCATCGCGATCCTGATTGGCCTGCTCCTCCCCGCCGTCCAGAAGACCCGCGAGGCCGCCGCCCGCATGCAGTGCGGCAACAACCTCAAGCAGATGGCCCTCGCCTGCCACGCCTACCACGACGCGAGAACGGGCTTGCCCCCGGCTCGCGACGACAACTCTTTCTCGGCCCACGCCTACCTTCTGCCGTACATCGAACAGGGGAACGTGTTCAACCAGATCAACTTCTCCGTGCCGTACAGCGCCCCGGCCAACGCAGGTCCCATGGGGACGACCATCAAGACGTATATCTGCCCGTCCGACCCCACGACTTCCCTCCCGAACGGCTGGGCCCCCAACAACTACCGGGTGAATCAGGGGAGCAACATCCTGTGGGGACTCCCTCCGACCAGTGCCTCGAACGTGAACTACGGGATGCCCGCCCCGAACGGCCCGTTCTACCTGGACAGCAAGGTCAAGCTGACCGACATCACGGACGGGACGAGCAACACGGCCATGGTGAGCGAGGCCCTGGAGGGTAGCTTCAACGCCGGCACGACCTCCCCGAACAACACGCAGAGGCTCGGGCAACCGGTGGGGCTCTACCCGGCCGACCCGGACCAGGCCTACGCCATGTGCGAATCGGTGGGGTACCAGAACCCGGCGTACAACGGGATGTTCAACACCGGCGGCCCGTGGATCTACGGGTATCACTCGACGACCGTTTATTTCCACGTCGGCCCGCCGAACTCCCGGTCGTGCATGTACCCGTCCGGGCGGATCGGCACGGCCGCCCGGAGTAACCACACGGGCGGGGTGAACGTGGCCCTGTGCGACGGGTCGGTCCGCTTCGTGAACAACTCGGTTCCGCTGGCGGTGTGGCGGGCGATGGGGTCGAAGGACGGGGGCGAGGTGGCCACCCTCCCATGAACCCGATTCCCGACTCGAACCCGGAGCGAACCATGTACCGAACAGCCGCGGCCGTCGCCGCCGCCCTGATCCTGACCGGGTGTACCGGCGACCCGAAACCCCTCCCGATGGCCGCCACCGCGGAGTCGTCCCGGGCCGTCCTCGTCGCCGCCCTCGACGGGTGGAAGCAGAGCCGGACGTTCCAGGAACTCGTCGATCAGTCTCCGTCGCTTTATTTCCTGGACGACGAAATGAAACGCGGCTCGAAGCTGCTCGACTACAAGATCGAGGGCGACGGCCGGCCGCTGGGGACCGGGTACAGCTACGTCGTCACCCTCACCATCCACGACAGGGACGGGGCGAAGCCCCCGACCCGGAAGAAAGTTGCGTACACCGCCGTCACGGAACCGAAAAACGTCGTCTCCCTTGAGGACCGAACCCCATGACCTCGTTCGCACTCGCCGCGATCCTGACCGCCGCGATCGCCGACCCCGCCCCGCTCCCACCGCCCGCGACGACCCCCAAGCTGGTCCCCGCGACCCGCGAGGAGCTGAAGGACGCGCTCGAAGCCCACAAGAAGGCCCGGCCGCGGCTGCCGATGCCCCCGGCTGAAGCCGGGGACGGTCCGCTCGCCCGCGTGAACAACGGCCGGTTCCGGGCGTACTACCTGCCGGCCGCCCTCCGCGACTCCGGGTTTTCCCGCGAACCGGACCCGGCGATGACCCTGGACAACACGTTCAAGGTGAAACTGTTCTGGATCACCTCGCGGGTGAACAACTGCTACTACTGCATGGGCCACCAGGAGCACAAGCTCGCCGCCGCGAACCTCTCGGACGACGAGATCGCCGCCCTCGACGGCGACTGGGCGGCGTTCCCGGCGAAGGAGCAGGCCGCGTTCGCGTTCACCCGCAAGCTCGCCCTCACGCCCCATCTGGTCGGCCCGGCGGACGTCAAGGCGATCGCCGCCCACTACCCCCCGACTCAGGTCCTGGAGATCGTGGTCACAGTCGGCGGGTACGCCTCGACGAACCGCTGGACCGACGGGCTGAATATCCCGGCCGAAGACTCCGCCGAGTTCTTCCGAAAGACCGAATCGAAGGCCGATTTCAAGACGTTCAAGACACCGACCTCGGCGAAGTTCGCGGACCTGCCGTCACTCGTCGCCCCGCTCCCGGCCAAGTGCTCGAAGGCCGCAAAGCCATCGGTCCCCGACCGGCCGGCGCTGGAAACTCGTGAACAGGTCGAGGAGCAGTGGAAACTGGCCCGGGCCCGGACCGCGATACTGCCGCTCGGGGACGAGAAGGTGGCGAAAGAGTTGTGGGGTGGCGACGCCGCCCCGAACTGGGCGCAGCTGCTCGCCACCTTCCCGAAGGCTTCCCGGGGTCGGGTCGCGGGACTGAAAACCGCGGCCGAGAAGGGGACCCTGAGCCCCCGGCTGAAAGCGGCGATCGCGTGGGCGACGGCCCGCGAGGACCGGGCGTGGTACGCGCTGGCGGTCGCCCGGGAGCGGCTCAAGGCGGTCGGACTCTCGGACGACCAGATCTTCGCCCTCGACGGCGAGAAGAACGACCTGCCCGAGCGGGAACGGCAGGCCGTGGCGTTCGCCCGGAAACTGACCGTGGCCCCGGCCTACGTCACGGACACGGACGTGGAAGGACTGCGGAAGGTGTTCACCGACAAGGAGGTCGCCGAGATCGTTTACCACACCTGTAACGCCGCGTTCTTCGACCGGGTGACCGAGGCGGCGAGCCTTCCGCTCGACCGATGACCCACACCCGCACGGCCTTCCGCGGGGGCCATCCAGGCCCCCGCGATTGGACAAGAAGATCGCTGCCCGGTTTACCACAACGGGGGCAGGCAGCCGATTCCTCGATGAACCGAACCGCCGCGCCTGTGATAATACCGTCGGTCGTTGACTGACGCCGGACACGCGCCCTCGCCCGAGCCATCCTGGAGGTCGAACACCCATGCGGATCACCTGCGTTGCGGTCGCCGTGCTCTCGGTCGGACTCCTCCTGGCCCGGGCCTCGGGGGACGAACGCCGCCCGTCCGTGCCCGCGCCGGTCGGTCGGGGCGGGATGCCGAAGCTGCCGCCCGGGTTCGACCCGGAGAAGATGGCCGACGCGAAAGAAGCCGCGAAGGCGGCGGACTGGCTGGAGAAGGAATATGCGGGCGGCCGGCAACCGGAGGCCGTCCGGATGCTCGTCGCGATCCTGCGAGGACTCCGGTCCGATGGCCAGAACGGCTGGTGGGGCCCCGCCGCGAGCCGGTACACCTGGGACTGGCTCGCGACCCGGGCCGGCGCCGGCCCGAAGGCCGGGGCCGTCCCCCGCGACAAGTTCGCCGGGCCGGCCGCGCTCTTCGACCAGCTCGACCGCGACGGCGACGGCCGGATCACGCCCGCCGACCTCGACTGGTCGGACAAGAACCCGTACGTCCAGCAAGCCAGCTTCGTGAACCGCCTGTTCCGCCGACTGGATACGGAGAACGACGGGAAACTCACCCGGGAGGAGCTGGACACGTTCTTCAAAATGGCCGCCCGGGGTAAAGACCACATCACCGCCGAAGACTTCCGCGTCGCGCTGATCCCCCGCGGGTCGGGCGGGTTCTCGCCCGGCGACGCCCCGGCCGTCCCGGTCCTGGTCCGGGGGCTGTTCTCGGGCGAGATCGGGTCGATGTACGAAGGTCCCGGGCTCGGCGAGCCGGCCCCGGACTTCACCTTGAAGACGGCTGACGGAAAGGAAACCGTTCAGCTCTCCGGGCTAATCGGGTCGAAGCCGGTGGTGCTCGTGTTCGGGAACTTCACCTGCGGCCCGTTCCGGGCGCTGTATCCGGATGTGGATGCGGTGTACAAGCGGCACAAGGACGACGCCAACTTCCTGATGGTGTACGTCCGGGAGGCGCACCCGACGGACGGCTGGAAGATGGAGCAGAACGAGCGGGTCGGGGTCCGGGTCAAGCAGCCGACGACGTTCGGCGAGCGGGAGAAGGTGTGCGACCAGTTCTGCCGGAAGCTGAAGCCCTTGATGCCGGTGGCCGTGGACGAGATCGATGACCGGACCGGGAACGCGTACAGTGCGATGCCGGCCCGGTTGTACGTGATCGACACCAAGGGGAAGGTGGCCTACAAGAGCGGCCGCGGGCCCTTCGGGTTCCGGGTCGGGGAGATGGAACAGGCCCTGGTGATGGCACTCCTGGAAGCGGAACCCGCCGCGAAGGAGTAGGTCGCCCGCTGCCGGCTGGACCGGGTTGTCGCCGCCGAGGAGGGTTCCGGGTACGGTAACCCGTGGCCTTGCCCTCCTCGGAACCCGACAGCATGGCACTACCGGCCCGATCGTTCCTCTTCGTCGGTCTCGTCCTCCTCGGAACCGCTGGTCTCGCCTTCGTCGCGTACCGATTTCTCTCTCCTGATCCCGGCGGCGGCCCGTCGGAGGATCCGCCCATCCTGTTCACCGACGTGACCGCTTCCGCCGGGATCACCTTCCGTCACGTCAACGGGGCGACCGGGAAGAAACTCCTGCCCGAAACGATGGGGGCCGGCGTCGCCGTTGTCGACTTCGACCGCGACGGTCGTCCCGACCTGTTTTTCGTCAACGGCCGGCAATGGCCCGGCTCTCCGGATTCTTCGGGGGGGCGGGCGGTCCAGTCCCTGTACCGGAATCGCGGCGACGGCACGTTCGAGGACGTCACCGCGGCCGTCGGGCTCGCCGTCGAGCTGTACGGGATGGGGGTGGCGGTCGGGGACTACGACAACGACGGCTGGCCGGACCTGTTCGTCACCGCGGTCGGCGGGAACCGACTGTTTCGGAACATCGGCGGGAAGCGGTTCGAGGACGTGACCGACGCGGCCGGACTCGGCGGGCAGGTGTCATTGCCCGCGACCGGCTTCTTCAACCACCCGGCGCCGATCCCGTTCCCGGCATCGGCCACGTTCCTCGACTACGACGGCGACGGCCGGCTCGACCTGTTCGTGTGCAACTACCTCACCTGGTCGCCCGCCCTGGACCTCGGGGTGAAGGCGATCCTTCCCGGGGGAATGAGGGCATACGTCCCGCCGCAGCAGTTTTCCGGTGCCCATTGCGAGCTCTACCGAAACGTCGGCGGGAAGCGGTTCGAGGACGTGTCCGCGTCCGCCGGGGCCCGGATCACTGAGCCGGGCGGCCCGGACCGTCGGCCGTGGCCCGTAGGAAAATCGCTGGGAGTGGTGGTCTGCGACCCCGACCGGGATGGGTGGCCGGACCTGATCGTGGCCAACGACACGGTCCGTAATTTCTTCTTCCACAACGTCCCCGCTCCGGGCGGCGGGCGGCGGTTCGAGGAGGAGGGATTGTTCGCCGGGCTGGCGAACGCGGACATCCGGCCCCGCGGCGGGATGGGGGTCGATGCCGGCGAGCTGACGCCGGACACGTTCGCGGTCGTCGTCGCCAATTTCACGAACGAGCCGAACTCGCTGTTCCGACGGGTCAGCACCAACCCGGTCCGGTTCGTCGACGTCGCGACGGAGACCGGGCTGGCCGGGGCGAGCCGGTCGCCGATGAAGTTCGGGGCGTTGTTCTGCGACTTCGACCGCGACGGCCGGCCCGACCTGTTCACCTGCAACGGGCACCTGGAACCCGACATCGCGACCGCCCAGCCCGGCCAGATCTACGCCCAGCTCCCCCAGCTGTTCTGGAACACCGGCGACGGGAAGCATCTGTTCGACCCAGTCCCCGGAAATGCATCGCAATTCCCGCCGATCGTCGGCCGCGGATGTGCCTACCTCGACTACGACGGCGACGGAGCTCCGGACCTGGTGGTCACCGAGAACAACGGCTCGGCCCGGCTATTCCGGAATGTCACACCGGCCCGCGCCGGGTGGGTCCGGCTCCACCTGACCGGGTCGGGCCCGACGAACCGGGACGCGATCGGAGCCGAGGTGACGGTCGAGACGGGTGGGGTGGCTCGGCGGTGGTACGTTTCCCCCACCCACGGCTACCTGAGCCAGAGCGAGTTGAGCGCAACGTTCGGCCTGGCCGGCGCGGAAATCGACCGCGTGACCGTCCGCTGGCCGTGCGGCGGGAAGACGCAGGAGTGGAAAGGGTTACGCGCGGGCGGAACGTATGACTTGATCGAAGGTGTGGCGGAACCGACCCACGCACCAAAGTGATTCGTCGATCGGGCGGGTCCTGGATGGGAGCCCGCCACGCAGGCCACCCGGGCGGCCGCGCAGCCACCGCCCTGGGCTATGTTGTCCCACCCCCTTCGGCGTGAAGACCGCGGCCAACCGCCAATGCCCGGCGGATCTGGGATTTCAGCCTGAAAGGCTGGCACAGTATAGCCCCGGGCACCGCCCTGAGTTCCCTTCGCCGGTCCGGTGCGCGACGGGGTGAGCGGAACGCGAACCTCCCACCCGTGGGGCTCTCTTGGTAGGATAGACGCGAGTATGAGGCCGGGCCGGGTTCCCCGTCCCCGGCCGACGGTTGCGAGGGTGGCGGAATTGGCAGACGCAACAGACTTAGGATCTGTCGGGCGAAAGCCCGTGGGGGTTCAAGTCCCCCCCTTCGCACTCCCAGGGCCGCGATTCAATCCGCGGCCCGTGTCGTTCCCTTCTCCGACCACACCGGCTCGGCAAGTAGTTCACCGCGCGACACCATCACCGCCCGGCCGGCGAGCCCGACCCGGGCTCCGCGGCGGGTGACTCGAACTGTGCCGCCCCGGGCCGACGCCTGATACCCCATCAGTTCCAGCTTCCCGAGTTTCCCGCCCCAGTGCTCCGCGAGGCAACAGTGCGCCGACCCGGTCACCGGGTCTTCATCGATCCCCGAGGCCGGGGCGAAGAACCGGGAGACGAAGTGGTGGCGGCCGTCGTCCGCCGGGGCCGTGACGATCACCCCGCGGCACTCGACTGCGGCCAGCTTCCGGAAGTCGGGCGCCAGCGCCCTCACCTCCCGGTCGGACCCCAGTTCCACAAGGTAATCGAAGCTATTCCGCCCGACCCAAACTGCCCGGGCTCCGAGCGCGTCGATCAGTCCCGCGGGCGGGGCGCAGGCGGTCGCCGGTTTCGCCGGGAAGTCGAGCTCGATCTCCCCGGCGGGCAAGGGGGTTGCCGTCAACGCGCCGCTCCTCATGTGGAACGTGATGACCGTCCACGGGGCGTGGCCGTTTTCCCAGAGGGCGTGTGCCGATGCGAGGGTGGCATGGCCGCACAGGTCGACCTCGACCGCGGGGGTGAACCACCGCAGCCCGAACTCGGCTTCGGCGCGCCGTATCAGGACCGCCGTCTCGGACAGGTTCATCTCGCGGCCGAGGAGGTGTAGCCACTCGTCCGACGGCCAGTGGTCGAAGAGGCACACCGCCGCCGGGTTGCCCCCGAACAGCTGGTCGGTGAACGCGTCCACCACGTAGAGCGGGGCCGGCACGGGTCTTCTCCGCGGGTTGAATGTGGACCACGGAGCATCGAGTAGACTAAACTCACCGTCCAGGGTCAACGTCCGATCTCGACGACACTCGCGTTGTGGAACGGAACTCATGTCAGTCTTGCGATTCTCCCCGGCCCGTCATTCCCGTTTCCTCGGTCTCGGTCTGATGGGGGCCGTGACGGTCGCCTCGGTCTGGCCCGGGTCGCGTGCCGGCGAACCGGGGCGGGCGACCCCCGAAGCCCCGCCCGCGCGCAAGCCGTGGACCACGTCGAAGGTCGTCGGCTCGCCCGACCCGCCCCCGGCGTTCAAGTCGGTCCGGGTGTTCCCGAACGTGAAGTTCCACCACCCGCTGCTGATCGCCCGCTGCCCCGGGACCGATCGGCTCTTCGTGGGCGAGCAGGAAGGTGTGCTGTACTCGATCGCCAACCGTCCGGATGCCAGGGCGGACGTGTTCTTCGACCTGCGGAAGGAACTCAAGGCCATCGACAAAACTCCGGGGGCAAAAGACGTCGAGGCGGTGTACGGCCTCGTCTTCCACCCGAAGTTCGAGCAGAACCGGTTCTGCTACGTCTGCTACACGTTGCGGGCAAAAGACGGGAGTGTGAGCAACCTGCCGGACGGCTCCCGGGTGTCGCGGTTCACCGTGACGAACACCGACCCGCCGCGGATCGACCCGGCGAGTGAAGAGATCGTCATCGCGTTCCTGCAAGGCGGGCACAACGGGGGCGACATCCACTTCGGCCCGGACGGGATGCTCTACATCAGTACCGGCGACGCCGCGAACCCGAACCCGCCCGACCGGCTCAACACCGGTCAGGACTGCTCCGACCTGCTCTCATCAGTGCTGCGGATCGACGTGGACCGGAAAGACCCGGGGAAGAACTACGCCGTCCCGAAGGACAACCCGTTCGTGACCCTGCCGGGCGTGAAGCCCGAGATCTGGGCGTACGGGTTCCGCAACCCGTGGCGGATGAGCTTCGACCGGAAAACCGGTGACCTGTGGCTGGGCGACGTGGGCTGGGAGCTGTGGGAGATGGTCCACCGGATCGAGAAGGGCGGGAACTACGGGTGGAGCATCGTCGAGGGCCGGCAACCCATCAAGCCGACCCAGAAGCCCGGCCCGACCCCGATCCGCCCGCCGACGATCGATCTGCCGCACACCATCGCGGCGAGCGTGACCGGGGGGTACGTGTACCGCGGCAAGAAGTTCCCGGAACTGGTCGGGGCTTACGTGTTCGGGGACTGGGAGACCCGCCGGATCTGGGCGGCCCGCTTCGACGGCGACCGGGTGAAGGAGATGCCCGAGCTCGTGAAGCCGACGGCCCGGGTGGTGGCGTTTGGGGAAGACCACGCGGGTGAGCTCTACTTCCTCGACTACGACACCGGACTCATGTACACGCTTGAGCGGAACGCCTCCGCCGGCAAGAACGCGGACTTCCCGACGAAGCTGAGCGAGACCGGGCTGTTTTCGTCGGTCGGGGATCACAAGCTGGCGGAGGGCGTGATACCGTTCCGGCCGAACGTCGAACAGTGGCAAGATACGGCGGCCGCGGAGTGGTGGATCGCCCTCCCGGGGCTGTCGAGCGTGAAGTTGTTCGAGAAGCCGAGACCGCTCCCGGGCTTTGTCGACTGGCACGCCTTCCGGATGCAGTTCCCGAAAGATGCGGTCCTCGTCAAGACCTTGTCCCTCGCGGTCGCCGGGCGGAAGGAGAGAACGCGGGTGGAGACCCAACTGCTCCACTTCGACGGCGACGACTGGCGCGGGTACAGCTACGCCTGGCGGGACGACCAGGCCGATGCCGATCTCGTTCCGGCCGAAGGGACGGAGAAACTGTTCCCCGTGCTCACGGCTGCCGCCCCGGATGCGGGGCGGGAACAGGTCTGGACCTTCCACAGTCGAACGCAGTGCATGTCCTGCCACAATGCGTGGGCCGAGTTCACACTGGCGTTCAGCCCCGCACAATTGAACCGCCCCGACGAGGGCGGTCACTCGCTGGCGGCGTTCACACAGCGAGGCATCGTCCGCCGCATGGGCGAGAAGGACAACATCCTGGCCCCGTTCGACGAGGCATCGGCGGCGAAGGAGCTGAAGCTGGTTCCCCCGTTCGTCACTTCCGCCGGGAATCTGGACCAACGTGCCCGAAGTTATCTCCACGTGAACTGTTCCCACTGCCACCGGTTCGGGGGCGGCGGCGGGGCGGTCGTGCTGGAACTGGACGCCTTCAAGTCGTTGAAGGAGACCGGGGCGCTCGATACCCGCCCGAAACAGGGTGATTTCAGCCTCGCGGACCCCAAGCTCATCGCCCCCGGGGCCCCGGCCCGGAGCGTTCTGTACTACCGGATGGCGAAGTTCGGTCGCGGGCGGATGCCCCATCTCGGCTCGGAATGGCCGCACCCCGACGCCGTGGACCTGATCGGGGAGTGGATCGGTTCGCTCGGCGGAAAGGAGTACCCGCCCCGGGCAGCTGATGCGACCGGGGCCGAAACCCGGCTCGCGGCCGTGGACACCGCCTTGCCCCTCGCCCGGGCACTCGGCGGCGGACGGCTCGACCGACCCGAACGGGTCAAGGTGGTGGGCGCCGCCGGCAAACTCTCGGCCGGGCCCGTCCGAGACCTGTTCGAGGGGTATCTTCCGCCCGACCCGAAGGGCCGCAAGCTCGGGTCGAACCCGCGGCCGGCAACGGTCCTCGGGCTGAAAGGCGACGCGAAGCGGGGGGAGGGCGTATTCTTTACCGAGTCGGTGCAATGCGCGAAGTGCCACAAGGTTGGTGACAGGGGGGTGGCACTCGGGCCGGACCTTTCGGCCGTCGGCAAGACCCGGACGAGGGCCGAGCTGTTGGAAAGCGTTCTGGAACCCTCCCGCCGGGTCGAGCCGCAGTACGCCGCGTACCTCGTGAGGACCGCCGACGGCCAGAGCCTCACGGGCCTCCTCGTGAAGCGGGACGAGAAACAGGTGGTCCTCCGCGATGCCGAGAACAAGGAGATTACCCTCGCCGCCGGGGACGTGGAGACCGTCCAGCCGTCGCGCCTGTCGTTGATGCCGGACGGCCTCGCGGCCGGGCTAACCCCGCAGGAGGCCGCGGACCTGCTGGAGTTTCTGGCCACGAGGAAGTGATGATGATTCGCTCTGCCACCCCGACCGACGTCCCGACCATCGCCGGGCTCATCCGCGGTCTGGCGGAGTACGAACGGCTCACGCACGTGGTCGCACTGGACGAAGCCCGGCTCCGCGACCACCTGTTCGGGCCGCGCCCCTACGCCGAAGTGTTGCTCGCGGAAAAGGCCGGGGCGGTGATCGGGTTCGCGCTCTTCTTCCACAACTACTCGACGTTCCTCGGGCAGCCGGGCATCTACCTCGAAGACCTGTTCGTCGAGCCCGCGGAGCGGGGGAGGGGGCACGGCAAAGCGCTGTTACGGGCGCTCGCGGAGCTGGCGGTCGATCGGGGGTGCGGCCGGCTGGAGTGGGCGGTGCTGGACTGGAACGAACCGTCGATCCGGTTCTACCAGTCGATCGGGGCAAAGCCGCTGGACGAGTGGACGGGCTACCGCCTGACGGGCGACGCCCTGCGGGGTCTGGCCTCTTCGTAGGGCCGGCTGTGCCGGCCACGGCAACACGGCCGGCACAGCCGGCCCTACGTTGGTCGCGGCCCTTTCATCGTCCCGTCGTGCAGTGCGGAGGCGACGAGTACCCCGTCGACCCCGACCGCGGCGAGCTGATCGACGTCGTCCCAGTTCCGGACCCCGCCGCCGGCGAGTAGCTCGATCGCCGGGAATCGCTGCCGGAGTCGGCCGCACAGGTCGGTCGTTCCCGGCCCGATTTCGGTCCCGATCCGGGCCAGTTCCAGTACCAACACCCGGTTCACGCCGGCTCCGACCGCGACTTCGATGACCGAGACCGGGTCCGGGTCTGGTCCCCACACGGACTCGTTGCCCATCACCCGTTCGTTCCGCAAGTCGAGCGACAGGACGACCCGTTCCGGACCGCCCGCCCCGACCAGATCCTTCAGCACGTCAACCCCCGCGACCGTCTCGGTCGCGACCACGACGGCGGCCCCGGTGTCGAGGGATGTCTTCGCGTCGGCGGCCGTCCGGACCCCCACGTCGACCATCACCCGGCATCCGCGGTCTATCAAATCCCGTACCCAGCCAGGCCGCGGGCGGTGACCCTGGAGGGCGTCGATGTCCGCGGCGTAGATCTCGTTGACCCCGGCCGCGGCGAGGAGGACTTCCGCCACGCGCAGCGGTTCCGTGGAATCCGTCAGCTTGCTTCGGCCCGGCGCGTACATCTCCCGCCGACCGCCGACCGCCCGGACGACCTGCCCGCCCATCACGTCTAGGACCGGGATGATTCTCGCCGTCCGGGGGTGGGACCGCTGGTCCGGAGTCATGGGAGTAGAAACCCGCGGAGTGGATTGGACGTTTCGATGACGAGGGTTATATTACTAGCTTCCGGGTCTTCCACGACCCGGGGACCCTGGCCGACCGGAAAAGACGCCCGCTTCCCGCCCAAGTTGCCGCGTCGAAGGTTGCCAAGACCCGCAGCGGTGGAACCCGGTGTTCGCAACTTTCCGCCCCAGAAACCGTGTTGGGGGCGTTCCCTGGTCGTTCGGAGGATGTGCCTCGTCATGCCAAAACCGTGCGTGATCGTAGCCGAGTCCTCGAAGGAGGCGTTGTGGCTCTAGTCGATGTCAAGCAGCTACTCGATGCGGGCGTCCATTACGGGCACCGGGCCAGCCGGTGGAACCCGAAGATGCGGCCGTACATCTACGGCAAGCGGAACCTGATTCACATCATCGACTTGCGGGAAACCGTCCGCGGGCTGCTCCGGGCGTACCGGTACCTGTCCCAAGTCGTGGCCCGGGGCGGGCTGGTGATGTTCGTCGGGACCAAGCGGCAGGCGAAGGAAGTGGTCGAGCGGGAGGCCCAGCGGGCCGGCATGCCGTTCGTCAGCGAGCGGTGGCTCGGCGGCACCCTGACCAACTACCGGACCATCCGAAACCGGCTCAAGCGGCTCCAGGAGCTGGAGGCCATGTGGCTCCCGGCCGGCGAGAACGCCAACCGGGTCGACCTGAACAGCTACATCGCCGGGATGATGACCGACGCCGGGAAACTGGACCCGAACAAGGCCCCGGACACGTCCGACATCCGGACCCACTCGAAGAAGATGATCTCCACCCTGAGCCGGGAGCTGCTCAAGATCCGCCGGAACCTGATGGGCATCCGGGACATGATCAAGCTCCCCGACGCCCTGGTCCTGGTCGGCCCGAACCGCGAGCACATCGCGGTGAAGGAGGCCAAGCGGATGGGGGTGACGACCATCGCCCTGATCGACACGGACAGCGACCCGGACCCGGTCGACCTGCCGATCCCGGGGAACGACGACAGCATCCGGTCGATCGAGGTGATCCTGGGCAAGCTGGCCGACGCCTGTCTGGAAGGCCGGGCCGCCCTCCCGCCGGAACAGCAGGGCATGATCAAGCCCCGCCAGCAGGCCCCGCGGCAGCAGCCGCAGCCACAGCACGCCGGCGAGCCGAACCCGAATCCGGCCCCGACCGTCGCTTAATATCGTTCCACCCTTCCTGGTTCCCGGCCCCGGGTGGCCCGGGTCGCGATCCCCGGCCCGGGGTGGCACCGGTGCCGGGGCTCTGTAATTTGAACCTGGAACCTGGACCGAGGAACCGGAGAGAGTCATGAGCACCGCGATCACCCCGCAGATGGTCAAGCAGCTGCGCGACCGCACCGATCAGCCGATGGGCCTCTGTAAGCAGGCCCTCGACCAGAACGCCGGCGATATGGATAAGGCGATCGAATGGCTGCGGGCTCAGAATAGCAAGATGGGGGTCAAGCGAGAGGGGAACGAAACCGCCGAGGGGCGGATCGGGGTGTACGTCGACAACGCCGCGAAGACCGGGGCGATCGTGGAGGTGCGGTGCGAGAGCGCGCCGTCCGCCAAGAGCGACCAGTTCGTCGCCCTCGCGACCGACCTCGCCCGGTTCGTCGCGACCAAGAACCCGACCGACGTGGCCGGGGCCCTCGCGCAGCCGTTCGCCGGCGGGGCCGCCACCGTCCAGGACCGGATCAACGACGTGATCGGGGTGATCCGCGAGAAGATGATCCTGCACCGCTTCCAGCGACTGGAAGGGGGCGTGTACGGGTCGTACGTTCACCACGACGGGACGGTCGGGGTGCTGCTCGAGTGCAAGGGTGCGGCGGCGAACGACGAGGTCACCCGCGACGTGAGTGCCCACATCGCCGCGCTGAACCCACCGTACACCACCACGGCCGACGTCCCGGCTGACATCCTGGCGAAGGAAAAGCAGCTGGTCCTGGCCGACATCCAGAACGACCCGAAGAACGTCGGGAAGCCGGCGAACATCCTCGAGAAGATCGCCGAGGGCAAGCTGAAGACGAAGCTCTCGGAGATCGTGCTGTCCGAGCAGCCGATGGCGAACGTCGGCAAGTACCCGAACACGAGCGTCGGCCAGGCCCTGAAAAAGGCCGGCCTGGAGCCGGTCAAGTTCGTCCGGTTCAAGGTCGGGGCCGTGACCCTCTGACCCCGACCGGTCGTCCGATCGATAACCCCCGGCCCCGGGTTTGATTGCCTGCGGGCCGACCTTACAATTGATCCACGGCCGGCCCCGCCGGCTTACCTTCAACGAACGAGATCCGACCGATGCCTCATACCCCCAGCGCGTGGAAACGGCTCCGGAAGACGGAGAAGCGGCGGAAGCAGAACCGGACCGTCGCCAAAACCCTGAAGACGAAACGGAAGGCGGTCGACGCCGCGCTCAAGACCGGCGACGCGGCCAAGGTCGGCGAGGGGTACAAGACCACGCAGGCCGCGCTCGACCGGGCGGCCGACCGGGGCTACATCCACCCGAACAAGGCCGCCAGGCTGAAGTCCCGGCTCACCAAGCGGATCAAGGCCGCGGCGAGCAAGCCCGCCGCCCCGGCCAAGGGCTGACGGACGAGCCAGTAGGTGATCGCTATTTATTCAAGCCCACCCGTCGAACGGGTGGGCTTGTTCCATTTCCATCTCCGACCTGGGTATGATGAAGCACACCAAATACTCTGGTCCGGGGCAGTCATGAAGACCTGGGTCAGTCACTCCTCGCCACAAGATCGATTCTCCGGTTGCCTGTTCGGGCTCGCGGTCGGGGACGCGATCGGTGCGCCTTACGAAGGGCTGACCGGGGCGGACATTTTCTTTCGGTTCGGCTCGCCCGATCAGCTTGTGAAGAACCCCGACGGCGAGGCCCTGTACTACACCGATGACACGGAAATGATGATCGGCGTCGCCGAGACGCTTGCCGAATATGGGGTGATCGAGGAACAGGCGTTGTGCCGGGCGTTCGCGAATAACTATCACCCGGAGCGGGGATACGGTCAGGGGGCACGGAGAATCATCGAACGGATGGTTCGGGGTAAGGACTGGCGGGCACTGGCGAAGACGGTATTTCCCGGCGGGTCATTCGGTAACGGGGCGGCGATGCGGGTCGCACCCGTCGGCCTCCTGTTCCGCGACAACCTCGACGCTGTGTGGGAGCAGGCTCGGTCGTCCGCTCTCCCGACCCACACGCACCCGGTCGGAATTGAGGGAGCACAGGTTCTCGCGGTTGCGGTCGCCCTGGCGTCCCGGGCGGAGACGTTCGACCCCAGAGTGTTCTACCGGGAGGTGCTCCTCCGTGTACGAACGGAGGAGTTCGGCTGGCACCTTTCCGTCGCGGCAAAACTGCGGGGTGGGGACTCGGTGTCGGGTCTCGGAAGTACTCTTCACGCGCACCGGTCAGTGGCAACGGCTATCGCGTGCTTCGCCAAGACTCCAGGCGACTTCGAGGCGGCGATCAGTCTCGCGATCAGCCTGGGGGATGATACCGACACAGTCGCGGCCATGACCGGGGCCCTCGTCGGGGCTTTCGCAGGGATTGCAGCCGTCCCGGTCCAGTTGATCGAAAAGCTGGAAGACGGGCCGAAGGGTAAGAGCTACATCGCAGCTCTCGCGACCGAACTTTTCAATCGGTACTCCGCGCACCTCACTCCTTGAAGAACTCGACCGCGTTGCGGAACACCTGGAGCCCTTCGCCCTCGGGCTTGAGCCCGTGGCGGGTCCATTGCGGGTGCTGGGTGGGGAAAATGTGTCGCTCCGGGTGCGGCATGAGCCCGAGGACCCGGCCGGTCACGTCGCACACCCCGGCGATATCGTCCTGCGACCCGTTCGGGTTCACCGGATAGCCGCCCCGGCGGCCGTCGGCGCTCGCGTACCTGAGCACGACCTGCCCCGCCTGCGACAGCCCGCGGACGATGTACTCCTTGCGGCAGACGAAGTTCCCCTCGCCGTGCGCGACCGGGACGTGGAGCCGGTCGATGCCTTTCAGGAACGGGCACCGCCCGGGCGTCGCCTGAAGGTGGACCCACCGGTCCTCGAACTTCCCGGACTCGTTGAAGCCGAGGGTGGCGAGCGGGCCGTCCTCGTCCGGCGGGATGAGCAGGCCGGCCTTGAGGAGTGTCTGGAACCCGTTGCAGATGCCGAGAATGAGCTTCTCGTCGTCGCGGAACTGACGGAGGGCGTCGGAGAGGAAGTGCCGGAACTGGAGCGCGAGCACCTTTCCCGCTGCCACGTCGTCGCCGTAGCTGAACCCGCCCGGTACGGCCAGGATCTGCGCCGACTGGAGCTTGCGGGGGTTCTCGCGGACGGCATTCACGTGGATCCGCTCGACCGTCGCCCCGGCGAGTTCGAACGCGAACGCGGCCTCCTCGTCGCAATTCGCGCCGGGGGCCCGGAGGACCAGAACGTGGGGGGTAGCCATGACGAAAATTCCGAGAAGACAACCGTTTGTGCTTGACGGCCGCGGGAAAGCTCTTCACACTCGTTGTAACGTCCGGGTGCCCCCCCAACCAGTGGGCATGACGGATCAGCCTGTGGCCGCCACGTCTCGAACGGCCACAAACGGGGGGTCTGGATTCCATTCACATTTTTCCCCTGGCATGTTGACAGTCGGGGGGGCCGTCCTTAAGATTCCCATACCACTGCAACGCAGCGGTTGCGAGCGACGACGAGAAGCCGGAAACGGTTTTTCTTCAAAGCTCATCACAGGTGGGTCTTTGACAAGTGGGAGTGTGGAA
>JAQGHQ010000558.1 GCA_028288765.1 Gemmataceae bacterium
GGCCCTGCACCGCCGGGGCGGGGTGAAGGTCCTCCGGAGCGACTTCGCCGGGGCCGTCGCCGACTACGACGCGGCCCTAGACCTGGACCCGGAGAACGCCGTCTACTACCTGTCCCGGGGGAACGCCCACTACCACCGCCGCAGCCCCCGGGCGCTGGCCGACTACCGGGTGGCGTTCCGGCTCGACCCGGACGGGGCCGCCCGGGAGTCCCTGCGGATGCTCGCCCGGGACGCCCGGGCGGCCCCGGCTGAGGTGATCGCGAACTGCGACAAGCACCTCCGGATCAACGACCGGGACGTCCTCGCCCTGGCCCGCCGGGGGTTGACCCTGGTCCTGGTCGGGCGGCCGACCGAGGCGGCCGCCGACTTCGACCGGTTGCGGGACTCGGTCCCGGCCTTGTGGCCGCTGTGCCAGGCCGTCATCGAACAGGCCAGTGCAGACACGGGCGGGCCGCGTGACGGGGCCGCGGCCGGGAGCCTCGTGCCTGCCTCGCCCGCCCACGCCCAGAATTCTCGATAAGTGGGGGGCGAGCAGGCCGGCGGTCCGCCCCGCCCCGGGGGCCGCGAGGAGACCGCGGGCGACGGCCGAAACACGAAAGGACGATCCCGGATGGCGACAGCGTGTATGATAGCCCCATGTCACAGGCCGATGCATTCCAGGACCTGCTGACCCGGGCCCGGGCCGGGGACCCCGGGGCGGCGGAAGAGATCTTCCGCCGGTACCAGGGGCCGGTGCGGCGGGCCATCCGGTTCCGGGTCCTGGGGGGCGGCCTGCGCGGGCCGGTCACGGAATCGGATCTGTGCCAGTCGGTCTTCGGCAGCCTCTTCCTGAGGCTCGCCGCGGGCGAGTACGAACTCGCCCGCCCGGAGGACCTCCAGCACTTGCTCATGCGGATGGCCGGGCATAAGCACCTCGACCTGGTGCGTCAGAACGCGGCAGCCCGGCGAGATCGCCGGCGCGAGGACGGCGGGGACCCCGACCGGCAACCCGACCCGGGTGGGGTCGCCAACCCCGAGCGGGTTGCGATCGGCAGGGAGTTGCTGGCCGAGGCCCGCGGCCGCCTGACGGATGGGGAACGGGCGCTCTTCGACCGGCGGGCGGTGGGTGGGGCATGGGCCGAGATCGCCGCGGACCTGGGGGAGCCAGAGCCGGCGTTGCGGCAACGGCTGGCCCGGGCCGTCCGCCGGGTCGAGGCCGACCTCGGGCTGGGGGGCGGTGATGATTGAGCCCGCCGCCGACGGGCTGCTCCGCCGGCAGGCGGTCGAGTGGGACGGCGGCCGCGGCCCCAGGCTCCGTACCATCCTGGAGAGGTCACCCTCCCTCCGCGGCCGCCCCGAGGAGATCCTCGACCTGGTGTATCAGGAAATCCTGCTCCGCGAACAGGCCGGCGAAACCCCGGTCGCGGCGGACTACCGCAGCCTCCTGCCCGGCCTGGAAGAAGAGTTGAATGTACTTTTCGCCCTCGACAAGGCCGTCCACCCCCTGACCTCGCCCCCCGCTCACGCCGACTCGATGAACCCGACCGGGTCAGTCGGGCACCTCAGCGCAGACCGGGAGACTCCTCCCTCCGCTCCCGCCGACTTCCCCCGTTACCTTGTTCAACTCGGTCTGATCTCCCCGGCCGACCTTCGACGCTGCCCCGAGGGGGCCTCTACCGCCGATCTCCTGAACGACCTGGCAGGCCGCGGCCTCCTGACCCCGTACCAAGTCGACCGGGTCCGTGACGGGCGGGCCGCGGACCTGGTCCTGGGGGGGTATGCCGTGACCGGGGTCATCGGCCGCGGCGGCATGGGGCAGGTCTTCCAGGGCCGCCACCGGGAACTCGGCCGCCCCGCCGCCCTGAAGGTCATCCGCCCCGACTTCCTCGCCGGGACGGCTGTGGTCCGCTTCCACCGCGAGGCCCGGGCCGTCGCCCGCCTCAACCACCCCAACGTGGTCACGCTCTACGAGGCCGTCCTCACCGGCCCGCGGCCGTTCCTGGCCATGGAGTTCGTCCGCGGCCGGGCCCTCGTCCGGGTAGTCGAAGCCTCCGGCCCGCTCCCTCCGGGCGAGGCCCTCGAGGTCATCCGTCAGGCCGCCCTCGGGCTGCACCACGCCCACTCCCGCGGGCTCGTTCACCGCGACGTCAAGCCGGGTAACGTCATCCTCGCGGACGCCCCCCCCTCCCCGGCCGCCCGCGTGAAGGTCCTCGATTTCGGCCTGGTCGGCCTGCGGGAGACCGGCGACGCTCTCACCGAGACCGGAACCGCCCTCGGCACCCCCGATTACATGGCCCCGGAACAGTTCTCGGCCGGCCGGCTCACGGACGCCCGGGCCGACGTCTATTCGTTAGGCTGTACCCTCTATTACCTGCTTGCAGGCCGCCCCCCCTTCCCGGGCGGCACCCTCTGGGACAAGCGGGACGCCCACCAGAAACAGTCGCCCGGGGGCATCGATGGCCTTCCGGCCGGGGTCGCCGGCCTGCTGGGGCGCATGCTCGCCAAGCGGCCGGCCGACCGCCCCGCCGGCGCGGGGGCGGTGGCCGAGGAAGCCGAACGACTCATCGCCCCTGATCGCCCCCGCCCGGCTCCTCTCCTTCGGGCGTCGACCACCGACACAGTCGCCCCGGCCGTCACCCTGCCCTCGGGCCGTCGGCCGCGGTGGCGATTTCGTTATCAGGCCGGTCTGGCAGTGATACTGGCCGTCGGAGTCGTCGTCCTCACGGTCCGACGGCCCGGGAACCGACCGGAGACCGCGGGGGCGCCCGCACCCTTCCGACAACCCGACCCCGTCGAGCCCACCGGGGGTCTAGGCCGACCGGCCGTGCCCCCGCCCCCCCCCGCCCTCGGGCCGCTGGTCGACCCCGCCCGCCAGGTCCGCAACCGGATTCGGTTCAACCAGACCTCGGCCAAACGGGCGGTTTTCGCCCCCACCGGGGACGTGGCGGTCATCGCCGGCCTCGACGGCTCCCCCCGCCCCTGGGACCTGCGGAAGGGCGAGCGTCCCGGGCCCGCGGAAGGCGAACCCAACAATCCCATGTGGCTCGGGCCGTTTCTCACCGACGGCAAGTCGCTGGTGAGCGGGGACGATGCCGGGGCGGTCCGCCGCTGGGCCTGGCCCGGACTGACCTCGCAGACGCTCCCCCCCCTCTCGGCCTCCCCGGAATCGCGGATCTGGGCGTTGGCGATCAAGCCCGGCGGCCGTGAGTTGGTTACGGGGCAAGACGGCGGCTGGCTTCGCACATGGGACTTGGTGGGCGGGAGGGAGATCGATCGGCACCGCCCGCACCGAGGTGACCTGCTCGCCGTTGTCATTTCCCCCGACGGCGGCCGCGCTCTTTGCGGCGGTCGCCAGGGCGACGAGGCGGTCCTGTTCGAGTACGAGTTCCGGACCAAGACGGTGACAGCCCTGGAGGGTCATACCGGGCCGGTGTGGGGGGTGGCGTATTCGCCGGACGGGCGGTTTGCCGCCTCGGTCGGCGCGGATAGCGCCCTGATCCTCTGGAGGCTGGCGGACGCCCGTTCGGTGACCCGGGAGAAACTCCCCGAAGCTGCGATCGGGCTCTCCCTCGCCCTGCGTCCCGGTGGCAACGTCCTCGCCACCGGGGACGGCAACGGCTACCTCCGTTTGTGGACCCTGCCCGACCCCTGGGACGCCTCCGGCGGCCGCATCCCGTTGTTGCACTCGTTCAAAGGGGAAGGCTCGCTGGAACACGTCGCCTTTGACCCGTCCGGAGACCGCCTTCTCTCGTGTGATGGCACGGAGGTCGTCCTCTGGGACGTGCCGCGCTGAGCACTGGCCGGCTTGCGAGAAATTCTCCCCGCTCCCGTTCACAAACCCCTTCCGCTTGCCGACCGCCTGGCGGAGTTTCGGACGGCCACCTCGGGAACAGGTCCCGGGGACGCCTTGGCCAGCCTCCACTGGGAATGAAACCAGGTCCGGGCTCAACTGGATCCGGCGTCTCATCCGCCAGCCCGGTTTACCTTCAAATGAACACCCAAGGCCTGCCCTTGTCGAGTCCTTATCCTGCCTCGCCCGGGAAGGGGCGGCGGATCGGTAGCGACCCGGGCCGCGAGGGCACACCCAATCCGAGCCGCAACCTCGATGAAAGCACGATCGTCAACTCTATCAAACAGGATATCGCCAGCGGCGATCTACAGGCCACGACGCGAACAAACTGTACGGGGTGTCCCTGGCGGCGGGTCTACGATCGTAGGTTGACATGAACGGCACTAGCGGTGGCGGCCGTCACGCCGTGTTTATGACCACCAACGGACCCGCCTGCCATGCCGTCATCGATCACCCGGCGGGTGGACTTAAGGGCGGCGGCATCCCCCCGCAGGCAACTGCCTTCCCGAAGCTGACGGCGACCGGTGTTCCGGCATCGAAGTGAGTCCCGAAAAAACCACCGGCGCCCAGGCGGCCTCTCCCCTCCGCCCGAACGCCGGTGGTAGTTCGTTGGGCTGAACCCGACCGCCTGCCCGTGTCGCCTCTCCCCTCGACACGACCAGCCCGATCAGGCGTTGCCCGACGCGGCGAGGTAAAGCAGGGACCGTGCCAACGACCTCCGGTTCCAGGACGCCACCACCGGAATCAACCCATTCCCCACAACTCCCGGCCGTTGCGAACCACACGCGCCGATCAGTCAGTCGCCCGACTCACCGACGGCGGTTGGAGGACGCCAAGGTTGGCGGCAGTAACGCACGGGGACGTGGCACAGCCATGCCGGGGGTCAAAGGGCCAACGGCCCAGGAGCGAGTCCTGGAGTGGCCGGGGAGGGGGCTTCCCCGTCGCCGGCCTTGCCCCGCCTCTTCCTGGCTGGCTCCGGGGCCGCACCGACCGCGGTCAACTCGGCCGCCGCCTCAGCCTCATCCTTCGCCGCCTGCTCCAGGGCGTCCGCGTCCGCCGGCTTCGGCTTCCGCTTCTCGAGGACCGTCGCCACGATCTCGTCCCGGACCGCCGGGTTCTCCCGCAGGAACTCGACCGCCTTGTCCTTCCCCTGCCCGAGCCGCTGGTCCTTGTAGCTGAAGTGGGCCCCGCTCTTCTCGATCACCTCGTCCTCGATGGCCAGCTTCAGCACGTCCCCCTCGAAGTCGATCCCGCGGTCGTGCAGGATCTCGAACTCGGCGTTCCGGAACGGCGGGGCGATCTTGTTCTTCACCACCCGGACCCGGGTCTCGGCCCCGATCGTCTCGTCCCCGTCCTTGACGTGCGTCACCCGCTTCGACTCCATCCGGACCGAGGCGTAGAACTTCAGCGCCAGCCCCCCGGT
>JAQGHQ010000598.1 GCA_028288765.1 Gemmataceae bacterium
TCAACCGCCGCCGCGTTCCCCCGCCCAGGGCGTTGCCCGGGGCTATGCGCTCCCAGCCTTTCAGGCTGAAATCCTCGAGGCGCCAATTCCTCGTGGTGTCGACAAAGCGAGCGGACCACACTCCCGGACCGAAGAAACAACCGCTCGCGGAGCGAGCGGACTACTATGAAGACCCGGGCGTTCGGGGATGTGGAACTCGCCCGGTGGATGTATGATCAGCAGGGTGACCTGCCGACCCTCGTACTCACTCAGTAGCCGGGCCCCCGAATGGCCGCCCCCCAGCTCGAATGCGACGTCCTCTCCGTCTCGGCCCTCACGGCCCAGGTCCGCACGCTGATCGAGGGGCGGTTCCCGTCCGTCTGGGTCGCCGGGGAGGTGTCGAACTACACCAAGGCCGCGTCCGGGCACATGTACCTCTCCCTCAAGGACGCGAGAGCCCAGCTCCGCGCCGTCCTGTTCCGCGGGGTGAACCTGCGGATGAAGTTCGAGCCGCGGGACGGGCTCGAGGTCCTCGCCCGCGGCCGGCTCACCGTGTACGAGCCCCGCGGCGATTACCAATTCCAGATCGAGGAGCTCCAGCCCAGGGGGGTCGGGGCCGCGGAACTCGCGCTCCGTCAACTCAAGGAAGCGCTCCTCGCGAAAGGCTACTTCGACCCCCGCCGCAAGAAGCCGTTGCCGCGGTTCCCGAAGCGGATCGCCCTGATCGCCAGCCCCACCGGGGCGGCCGTCCGCGACATGATCGAACTCCTCGCCCAGCGGTGGCCGACGGCCGAAGTCATCGTCCGGCCGAGCCGGGTCCAGGGCGACGGCGCGGCCGAGGAGGTGGCGGTGGCCGTCCGGATGCTCAACCGCCTGCACGCCAGCGGGGCGCTCCGACTCGACGCCATCGTGATCGGCCGCGGAGGCGGGAGCGCCGAGGACCTGTGGGCGTTCAACGAGGAGGCGGTCGCCGACGCGATCTTCCAGTCGGTGGTCCCGGTGGTGTCGGCCGTCGGCCACGAGATCGACGTGACGGTCGCCGACCTCGTGGCCGACCACCGCGCGGAAACCCCCTCCGCCGCCGTCGTCGCACTCACCCCCCACCGACAGGAGATGATGGCCGGGCTGGGCGATCTGAACGGCCGGCTCCACGAAGCCGTCGGCCACCGGCTCCAGCTCGCCCGCCAGCGGCTCGACCAGCTCGCGTCGCGCCCGGCCCTCCGCCGGCCGCTCCAGCGGGTTCACGACCTCGAACAGCGGCTCGACGCCGCGGCGGACCGCCTGCACCGGGCCGCGAAAGTCCGGCTCGCGACCGCCACCGACCGGCTCGCCGCCGTCGCCACCCATCTCGAAACGCTCAGCCCCTTGAACGTCCTCCGTCGCGGGTATAGTCTGACACGCACCGAAGACGGCCGGCTCGTCCGCGGTCCCGGCGACGTGCAGCCCGGGGACCGACTCGTTACCCGCTTGGCGAACGGCGAGGTGGTGAGCCGGGTCGTCGAAAACCCCGACCTCTCCGCCCGACACACCGCATCTGGAGTCGACCCGGCCCACGATTCTCAGGAGCCAGCATGAACAAAATCATGTTCCTTCCGGCGGATCCGAACCACCCGAATTTCGTCTTCGTTCAGCACGAATACACCGCGGCCCACGGCGGGTACAACAAGGCCCAGATTCAGCTCGACCACGACCTGGCGAAAGGACACAACGCCATCGCCGTGTGGTACGACGGGAGCCCCGACCCGTTCCTGGCGGCGATGATCGACGGCCAGATTTACATCCGCGGCCACGGTATGCCCGGCTTCGTCTCGATCGAGGCGGCGCGCGGCGCGGAACGGCTTCACTACACCGAAGTCGTCGACCGCCTGATCCAATCCGGCCTGCGGCGAGAGTTTTGTGGCGCCATCAAGTGCTACAACTGCCACAGCGCCGAGTTTCCGGAAAAAGATAACCCCGATCCCGAACAAGGCAAAGAGCCGTTCGCCCAGATGGTCGCGAACGAGCTGTACGCGCGCGGCTACAAGCTCTGCAAGTTCTACGGCTACATCGGGTCGATCGACTCGAACGTCAAGGCAGGGTCGTCCGGCACGCACAAGTACGTTCGCGTTTCGGACGGTAAAGGCGGCCAGGTCGAAGCCGGCCGCGTCAGCGACAGCCGGGTGGAGTTCAAGCCCAAGATCAAACACACGTTTAATCCGTTCCGTAGCTTGATGAAAAAGATTCTGAAATGACAATCGCCGCGCCGGGTCTCGCCGGCGCCACCCCGAGCCCCGGGTGAGGCCCGGCGCGGGTGGGTGAGCGGTCGGGCTTTCGCCCCCACGGACCGGCTTTCAGAATGGATTTCACGGACGGTCCTTCGCCCGCACAGGATGCGATCATGCCCCCGCCCGACCCCGAGCCGGTCCGGTTCGAGCAGGCGCTCGCCGAACTCGAACGCATCCTCCGCGATCTCGAAGACGGCACCATCAGTCTCGAAGATTCGCTCGCGCGGTACGAGCGTGGCGTCGGGTTGTTGCGCCAGTGTTACGGGCAACTCAAGGACGCCGAACAGAGGGTGCGGCTGCTTGCCGGAACCACGGACGAGGGCGGGCCAGATCTCCAGCCCTTCGAGCACGTCCCATCTATCGAAATGGCCAAGGCTTCTGTCCGACGATCCGGAAAGAGCAGCAAAGATCCGGGAATACCCGACTGAGACCGGGATCAAATGCAGGACCAGTGAAGAATTCGTAGTATACTTTGCGGTGCAAAGTTACTATGACAATACCCATTGCCCGCGGGTCAACTGCGAACGGAAGGGTGGCCCGTGTCCGGTGACGTCTGGGACGAGATGAGGGGCCGGCAGGAGCGGGTCGAGGCCGCGCTGCGGGATCTGCTCGCCTCGGCCACCACCGACACCCCCCCGGCGCTGGCCGGGGCAATGGGGTACAGCCTGTTCGCCCCGGGGAAGCGGCTCCGACCGCTCCTCGCGATCCTGGCGTGCGAGGCGGCGGGCGGGACGGCCCAGCGGGCGATGCCGGCGGCGTGTGCGGTCGAGATGGTCCACACGTACTCACTGATCCACGACGACCTGCCCGCGATGGACGACGACGATCTCCGCCGCGGGCAGCCGACGTGCCACAAGAAGTTCGGCGAGGCGCTGGCGATCCTCGCCGGCGACGCCCTGCTGACGCTCGCGTTCGAGATTATCGGCCGGAGTTACGGCCCCCGCACCGCGGCGGTTAGTTGTGTGGAGTTGGCGACCGGCGCGGGGGCGGCCGGGATGGTCGGCGGACAGGTCCTGGATCTGGAAGCGGAAGGCCGGATCGGGCCGAACCCCTTCCCCGAAAAGGGAGGGGAGGAAGACATACCTCCCCCTTCCTTTATAGGGAAGGGGGTTGTGGGGTTAGGTTCCCTGGAGACCATCCACCGCCGCAAGACCGGGGCACTGATTCGGTCCGCTCTCCGACTTGGGGTGTACGCGGCGCAGGGCGAACGGGATGATGGAGTCTCCCCGGACGCGCTTTCCCATGCCGACGCCTACGCGGCGGCGTTCGGGCTGGCGTTCCAGGTGACGGACGACCTGCTCGACGTCGAGGGTACCGCCGATAAGACGGGCAAGCGGGTCGGGAAGGACGCGGCCCGCGGGAAGCTGACTTACCCCGGCCTCCTCGGGATCGAGGAGAGCCGGCGGCGGGCGGCGGCCCTCGGGCGGGAGGCGGTGGCGGCGGCGGGTCGGCTCGGCAGCGACCAACTCGCCAGGCTCGCCGAATACTTGGTTTCACGAGAACGGTAGAAATTCGGAACGCGGAATTCGGAATGCGGAATGCCAACAAAACCGGCTGAGTCCTTGATTCCGCATTCCGAAATCCGCGTTCCGCATTCACGAACGGGGGATACGATGTCAACCCTGTTGCCCCACATCCACGGCCCGGCCGACCTGCAAAAGCTCTCGGACGAGCAACTGCAGGACCTCACCTGCGAGATCCGCAACGAGCTGATCCGGGTGCTCACCAGCCGGCCCGCGCATTTCGCCAGCAACCTCGGGGTGGTCGAGCTCTGCCTCGCCCTGCACCTGACGTTCGACTTCTCGAAGGACCGGCTGATCTGGGACACCGGGCACCAGATCTACCCGCACAAGCTGATCACCGGCCGGTACGACCGGTTCCATACCATCCGCACCAAGGGCGGCCTGATGGGCTTCCCCCACCCCGGGGAGAGCGCCTACGACCTGTTCATGACCGGCCACGCCGGGTGCAGCGTGTCCGCCGTCAGCGGGCTGAAGGCGGCCGACGACCTGCTCGGCAAGTCGGACCGGCACGCGGTCGCGGTGATCGGCGACGGCGCCCTGCCGAGCGGGATCGTGTTCGAGGCGTTCAACAACATCGGCGGAATGGCCCAGAACGTCCTGGTCGTCTTGAACGACAACAAGATGAGCATCTGCCCCCGGACGGGCGGGGTGGCAAAGTACCTCGACCAGTGCCGGATGACCGGCCTGTACCAGGGCGGGAAACGGCGGATCAACCAGCTGTTGAACTGCATTCCCGTCCTCGGGGAGATGGCCCACTCGGCCCTCGAGCAGTTCCGCGACGGGCTGAAGGCGTTCTTCAAGGACGGCATGCTGTTCGAGGAGCTCGGGTTCCGGTACTTCGGCCCGGTCGACGGGCACGACCTGCCCAAGCTCCGCCGGATCCTCCGCGACCTGAAGAGCCAGGAGGGGCCGATCCTCCTGCACGTGTTCACGAACAAGGGGCACGGGGTCCCGCAGGCGGCGGAAGACCCGGTCACGTACCACACCCCGCCGGTGTTCGCCGAGATCGGTCCGAACGGGACGATCGTCTCGCTCAAGAAGAGCGGGGCGAAGGCGTACACGGACGCGTTCAGCTTCGCCATCCACCAGGCGATGCAGGACGACCCGAAGGTCGCCGTACTGACGGCGGCCATGTGCCAGGGGAACAAGCTCGAGAAGGTCCGGGAGGACTTCCCGGCCCGGTTCTTCGACGTCGGCATCTGCGAGAGCCACGCGGTCGCGTTCGCGGCCGGGATGGCGAAGGCCGGGATGAAGCCGATCGTCAACATCTACTCGACGTTCCTCCAGCGCGGGTTCGACCAGATCTTCCAGGAGGTCTGCCTCCAGAACCTGCCGGTCGTGTTCACCCTCGACCGGAGCGGCCTGACCGGTCCCGAAGGCCCGACCCACCACGGCGTGTTCGACGTCCCGTACCTGCGGATCTTCCCGAACATGACCAGCATGGCGCCGGGGGACGAGCTTGACGTCCAGCCGATGCTGAAGCTCGCCCTCGGGCACAACGGGCCGATCTCGGTCCGGTACCCGAAGGCGAACCTGGAGCGGGTCGAGCGGCCGAACGGGTTCGCCCCGGTCGAACTGGGCAAGGCCGAGGTGATCGAGTGGGGCGAGGACGGGTGCTTCGTCGCGTTCGGGACGCTCCTGTCGAACTGCCTCGCGGCGGCGAAGAAGCTGGCCGACGAGGGGATTCACGTGGGGGTGATCAACGCCCGGTTCGTGAAACCGCTCGACCGGGAGACGCTCCTGCGGGCGGTCGAAACCCTCCCGCTGGTGGTGACAGTCGAGGAGGGGACGATCGAGGGCGGGTTCGGGAGTGCGGTCCTGGAAGCGGCGAACGCGGCAGGGCTGGACACGCGGAACGTGGTCCGGTGCGGCATCCCGGACCGGTTCGTCGAGCACGGCGACCGGGCCGAATTGCTCGCCGACCTCGGGCTCAACCCGGACGGGCTCGCCGACGCCGTCCGCAAGCACCGCGGCGCTGCCGTCTTGGAGTAGGACGGATGACCAGCCCGGTGGGATAAACCCGCCGGTTCCCGAAAACGCGAACCGCCCGGGCTATCTGCCCCGGGCGGTTTCTTTTGGCAGGGCGATCACGGCTTCCCGTGACCCGGATCTTCTCCACCCTTGGCCGGATGTGGCGGCGGCCCGGGCGGAAGCTTTCGGCCCGGCGGGCCGCCGACCGGGGGCAGCTGTCCGGCCGGCGGCTGTGGAGTAGTCGGCGGGAGTGACCCGATTCCCGGGGGCAGCTGTGGATGGGCGGCCGGCAGCTTCGGCCCACCCTGGGGCAGTGCCGGGGGGGCAGCTGGCAGAACCGGCAGGGTCGGGGCCGGGGCGGGCGGTTTCGGCAGAACCGGGGTCGCAGCCGTCGGGAAGGTCGGTTCCCTCTTCGGCAACACCGGTTGCGTCGGGTTAGGGAACGACGACGGTAGTTTCGGGTCGCCCCTCGGCGGCATCAGGTGAGGAGCCGGGTTCGCCGGAGCAGGCGGTAGCTTCGGCTCGACCTGCGGGTGGACCGGTGTCACCGGGGCGATGGGAAGCGTGGGTCTGGCGGGGAGCACCTTCGGCTCAACCGTCGGGCCCGGCGGATGCGGTATCGGATTCACCGGGCCCGACGGCAGTTTCGGCCCGATCTTCGGAACCACCGGCGAGATCGGGGCAGCCGGAGGGAGCTTCGGCTCGATCTTCGGAACCACCGGCGGCAGCCCACCGGGAGGCAGCTGCGGCACCGCCTTCGGAACCACGGGTACCGGAGTCGTTGGGGGCAACCTGGGCTCGACCCTCGGACCGACCGGTGTCGGAGCGGCCGAAGGCAGCTTCGGTTCGGCCTTCAGGGCGGGGTGGATCGGTGCGGGCGGAGGCCCCTTCTTCTCGTCGTGGATCTGGGCCCGGACGACCGCCGCCTTCGGCACGTCGATCTTGACCTTCACCGGCTGCGGCGGCGGCTGGGCCGGCCCGCCCGGTTGCTGCGGGGCGACCGCCGGACGGATACTCAGTGCCTCCGCCTCCGCCCGCTGCCGGTTGACCGCCACCTGCCGGATCTCAGTCGCGTGCCTCGCCTCGACTTGCCGGACCTGGGTCGTGATCGGCTGGAGCCGCGTTTCCGGCTGCAATTTCACGGCCGCCGAGAGCGGGGCCACCATCATCACGTTCGACACGTTTTTGTTGTTCACCGTGATCGTGTTGTTCACGACGGTGATGTTGTTCGTGACATTCGTCACGTTGGTCACGTTCGTGACCTGCTGGATCATGGTGTTCTGCTGGACGAGGGTGACCGGCGGCCGGGGCACGGTCCCCTGGTACCGGCCGACGTACAGTTCGGCGACCGACGTGTGCCACCGCGGGGTCTCCCGGTAGGTCACGCTGTAGTAGCTCCACAACGGGTCGTAGCTCCAACCCCGGGCCGGGACGACCACGACCGTCCCGCGGAGGGCCGGGGCACACCACGGCTGGTAGCCCAACCCGGTGTACCGGACGTCGTAGTAATCGCCGAAGTAATAGGCCCCGCACCCGCGGCGGACGAACATGGCCCCGAACAGGACCGGCTCCGCGACCACGTAAGTCGGGGTGTACACGTACCCGACCTGGACAACCCCGCGCGGGAAGTACACCGGCGTGAACAGCACCCCGCGGGTAGCGAGGGGGTAATCCCAGTACCCGTCCACGAACACGTACCCGAGCGGGGTCCACCGGAAGTGGGCGGGGACCCATACCCAGCCCGGCCGGTAGGCAATCCAGACCCCCGGCCGCCACACGTACCGGCCGCGCCACACCCACGAGCCCTGGACGTAGACGCTGGTGGCGGTCGGCGCCGGGACGACGGGGCCGGCTTCGAGCGGCGCCGGGGGCGGGGGCAGGTATTCGAGCTCGGGCTGGGCCGCGGGGGCGTCCGGCTGTTGAACCGGGGCCGCTTGCCAGAACCCGTGGGCCCATTGAAACCCACCCTGAACCTGGTGCCAGTTCCCCGGTATCCACACCCGGCCGGGCGGGGGGGCGCGCCAGAACCCGCTCACCCAGATGAAGTCCGTCCGCTCGTTGTCCCACTGCCAGTACCCGGGAATCCACTGCACGTTGTCGCCTTCCGGCTTCTGGTCCGGCGGGAGCTCCTCGATCGGCTCGGGAGGGGCCTTTGGCACGACCTCCCCCGGGGTCGGCTGCTCGACCGTGGTCGCGAACGCCTCGTGAACCGGGCCGCGGGCAAGGACTTCCGCCCCGTCGCCGGCCGGCGGCTGGTCGGGGTTAGACGCGGCAGCGGGGGGCTGGGCGGGTGCCTGGGTGAGCGTGAGCCCGAAGACGAGTGCGCAGAGTGTCGTGGCGACAAAGGGCCTGGGGAGTCGCACGGTCACGGCGGAGTCCTCCTCGGGAGTGTGCGAGTGCGGCCGGCTGACCATCAATGAATGGACATGCGAAACTTGCGCGGCCGGGGATGGACAACTGGTATGCCAGCCGCTCCAAAATCAGGGCAGCCGGTTCTACCGTAAGGGGTGTCGAAGGGCAACGGGAAACGAATCGGGCGATCGGGGGGCGAGAGCCCCCACGGAGAAAAGTCTTCAGGGGGCTCTCGCCCCCGGTCGCCGGGAATCACCACCGCCACTCGACCCCGAACTGGATGCCGTTCACCCAGAGATCGCTCTGCCTGAACGTGGGTTGCGGGCGGAGCTGGCCGGAGGGGGGGACCCCGCGCGGCGGGTTCGGGACGAATGTCACGTCGACCACCCGGTCGATCTGATCGCCGGGCCGGATCACGTTCGACCAGTACAGGAAGTTGTACCCGAAGTACGCCTTGACCGTCGGGGTCACCCAGTACCCGAGGTTCGCCGCCAGCTCGGGCACCACACTGAATCGGTCGCGGGTGAAGTGGCCGAGGTTCGGGCCCGTCGCCAGCAACCCGCCGTTGAACACGTCGGGAGTTATCATCCCGGGCCGGAGCCGGGCTTGCGAGCCGGTGATGTCGACCGTCTGGGTCGTGTCGCCGAGTGCGACCGACACCCGCCCGTCGAGCGAGAGCCGGCCCCAGTTCCGCTCGGCCGCGAGCCCGACCTGGCCGCCGTTGAACCGGTTGCGGGTTTGGAACCGGTCCTGCACGACCACGGCGGTCCCGGCCGGGTCGTTAGTATTCCCCGGCAGCGCGGTGATGTTCTCGGTGATCGCGAGGGACTCGTCGAGACCGAGGAACCGGTACCCGGCGAACACCTCCGCCCGGTAATCACACGTCCGACACAGGGCGTGGCGGAGGTTTGCGTCGAACCCCCAAAGCGTACTGGTCGCGTCCACCCGGAGCGTGCCGCTGGCGAACCCGGGCAGGGCGACGATCTCGCCGAACTCGGCGTTGAAGTTCGGCGCGAAGAACGGCCGCGTGAGGGTCGGGAAGGTACCCGAGCTGAACGTGGCCGAAGAGGACTGCCGGCCGAGGAAGAAGAAGCTGCCGTCGACCCCGCACGTCCCGCAGTCGTCGAACCACCACCCGGCCCGCAACCGCATCCCGAGGCGCAACGGATCGCCGAATGTCCCCGGGCCGAGGAGGGCCCGGGTCCCGGGGTCGCCGAGGAACCCGAACCCGCCGTTAACGGACGTCGTTGCAAGCACCGGGATGCGCTGCGGGTTCACCCACCACATCAGGTATTCGGCCCGGGCGAAGAAGCGGTCGGTCGGCGGACTTTCGGGGTCGGAGCTGTCGGCCGGCCGGCCCCACCAGCTGCCCTCATGGCCGCCCAGACCGATCAGCTGACGGAGCGACGGGTAGTCCCTCGAAATACTGATCGGCAGGGACCCGAACGTGCCGCGCCTCCCGGGCACGTGGACGCCCGCAGGGGTCATCAGCTCGGGCGGAGCGACCGGGAGGTCGTAGCCCGCGGACAAGGCCGGACGGGTCGACGACTCGGCGGGAGGCGTGGGGGGCCGCATTCCGGCGTCGGGCGACCTGTCGCGAGGCGGTACGGGCCGCGGCGGGGGAAGCTGATCCGCGGGCGGCCGGGGCGGCATCGTTCCCGGGACGGGTTCCGTCCCGATGGGCGATTCGACGACCACGCCCGGCCCGACGACGGGCGATTCGATGACCCGCGGCCCTGCACTCGGCGGGTCGGTGACCGCGGGCGATGAACCGGCCACGACAGGTGACGGGGGAGCGAACGTCCCCGGCACCGGCCGCCATTCCTGTGGGTCGGCGGGTGTTACCGTTCTGGGTTGCGCACTACCCCCAGAGTCGGGAACCGGGGCCCCCGACGGGGCCGGGATCGCAGGGATTTCCGGAAGGGGCCCGAGGGGCGATGCGGTGGGGTTCAACCGGGGGCCGGCCGTGCCGAGACCCGGTGCGCCCGGGTCACCCGCGTCGGACGCCGGGGTGACCATTGGGGCGGCCGCTGGCGGGGCCACGCTCGGCACGACCACCGGGGTAGCGGCCGGCACAAGAGACACCGCAGCCGGGGCGGGCTGGGCACCGATCGGCTTGCGGGCCGGGAGCCAGAGGGCATTCACCTCCCCGGACCCGGTCGCCACCCAGTCTCCGGCGCGCAGGGCAGGCGGGAGCAGGGCTGGCGATGTGCCCGGGCCGGCGGGCTGGGCCGATGGCGGACCGTCCGCGGCCGTCAGCTCTCCCGCCAGCAAGGCCAGGCCGAGCCCGACCACTTTGACGCGGTAGCGTTTCATACCGGCTGGCTCCTCCCGCCCGCGGGAAACCGCCCCCGCGATCGGCACCGTGTGACTTCATCGTGATCAATCGGTTGATGGACGTCAGAACCCGCACAGATTTTGGGATTGACAGTTCCGATACATCCGCGAGAAGCCGGAAAGTCTCACCTGCCATCGCGTTCGACGCAGAGCCCGCAGTCACGGGCCGGGGTTGACACCGACCGGGAGGATGGCAATGACGCCGGCTGGTGGGAAGCGCCCTGTCCCTGCGGAGGATGAACACGGGATGCGAACCCCGAGAGCTTACCGACTGTGGAGGATATGGGTCGCGGCGGTGGTGCTGGCGACCCCCGGAGCGGCCGAGGCGTTCTATTGGGCGGGCTGGCCCGGAAGCGGAGTGAAACAGAATCCATCTGTCATTCCCCCGGTTGACGTGGGGAAGCCCGGGAACCCGCCGCCGCCGGGGGGGACTCCGATCCCTCTCCCGCCGACCGGAACGCCAACCCAGCCCGGGCCTTTCGGCCCCCCCTCGTCACACACCCCGGAGCCGACGACGGGGGTGGCGGCGTTGATCGGGCTGGCGTTCGTAGTCGCTAGCCGCCGGTTCCGACGGAACCGCTTGACGTGAAACTGTTACCCGGGGTTCTACCGGCTACGCCGGTTTTACCCCTGCTATTTTCAAGATCCGGCCCCGATCGCCGGTCATGATGTACCGTCTTCCCTACCTCATGCCTTACTTCTTCGCCACGATGACAGCCACGCCGGCAACGGCTTCGAGCCCGTGAGTCCCGGCTGCAAGATCACAGCATGCGGCGTACGGGTCGGCCTTGTCCCGACAGCTCCCGCAGCTGGCAACCGCTGTCGTAGCACAACACCCGCCCGAGTTAGACGTTACAGGAGACGTGGCGAACAGAGCCACCGGACCGGCCACGGCAATCCCCCCGCTCGATTCGCCCCCGGCCAAGGTGTGACAACAACACCCCGTCAATTCCTCGTCGTCGCCGGCGGAATGGCACGCGACCGGGTCGCGGGAGTCGTCGAGTAGGTCCGCATACTGGTAGAGGCCGAACGCAGCGCCCCCACCCGCCACCAGACACACACCCAGGATCAGGATCAACTTCCCCATGGTCCTTCCTCGCGTGGTGATTCACACAACACTAGATGAAAGCAAGTCGAGCTCAAGGATAGCCGAACGAGTGAGCCCGACGCAAGCCACCAGCCACAACTCGCCCCCTCCCCTCCCGGCTGAGTTCGTGTTCTAAGCTTCAGCATGAACCCGCGCCGTCTGCTGACCGCGGTTGGCATCGCGCTTGCCGTGGTGCTGCTCGCCGGCCAGTTCCGCCAGCTGCTCGCCGACCCGACCGTCTGGCCGCCGGACGACTTCGTCGAGTACTGGGCCGCCGCCAGGCTCACCCTCGACGGCCAGAACCCCTACGACCCCGCCCTGCTCCTCCCCCTCCAACAGACCGCCGGCCGCGACACCGACGAAGCCGTGATGATGTGGAACCCGCCGTGGTCGCTCGCGGTGGTACTCCCTCTCGGGCTTCTCTCCGCCCGTTCCGCCCAGCTCCTGTGGTTCGTCGTGAACCTCGCGGCCGTCGGCTTCTGCGGCGACCGGTTGTGGGCGATGCTCGGCGGGGCGAAGGACCGTCGCTGGATCGGCTGGGCCGTCGCACTCGCATTCCTGCCGACCCTGTTCGCGCTTCAGTCCGGCCAGATCGGCCCGATCCTACTCCTCGGGGCGGTCCTCTTCGTGGAGTGCGAACGCCGCGGGTGGCACTTCGCGGCAGGCGCGGCGACGCTCCTGCTCGCGGTCAAGCCGCATCTCGCATATCTCGTCTGGGCGGCGATCATGTGTGAAGCGGCGGCCCGGCGGCGGGGAGCGGTGCTGCTCGGCGGGCTGGCCGCGGGCATTGTCGCGGTGCTCATCCCACTCGCGCTCAACCCGCAGCTGCTCCAGCAATACGCCGACGCGATGGGAAACCGCCCGCCCGCGCAGTGGGTATCGCCCACACTCGGGACGGTATTGAGATTACTGCTCGGCGAAGACCTGTTCCGACTCCAGTTCGTCCCCGTGGCGATTGGCCTGGGGTGGTTTGCTTGGCACTGGCGGGCGGTGGGCCGGGACTGGAACTGGACGGACCAGATCCCACTTCTCCTGCTGGTCTCGTTCCTGACCGCCCCTTACGGGGCGTGGCCGTTCGACATGGTGTTGTTGTTACCGGCCGTGGCAAAGGTGGTTGTTGTGTCTTTGGACCGCGGGCGTCCCGCCCGTAAAAGTAGCAATGATGCGGGCGGGACGCCCGCGGTCCAAAGAGCGGCCGTTATCGCGGCTCTCCTCGCCGTTGACCTCGCCTGTCTCTTGATGAACCTGTTTCAGACCGGGTCATTCGCCTTTATCTGGGTGTCGCCCGCGGTACTCATCCTGTACGTCGTCGCGGCTCGCCCCCCCCGGACCGTCGCCCCCGCGTCCCCTTCCCCGCTCTCCCACGCTCGTCCCGCGGTGCCGGTATGACCTCCGCACGCTGGATCGGCTCGGGGGCGGTCGCGTTCCTGGTCCTCTGGCTGCTCTTCCTGGCCGGCGGGCAGTCGAGCTTCTTCCGCGACCCGGGCACGTTCTGGCACGTCGCCACCGGGGAACGCATCCTGGCCGACGGGTTCATCCGCACCGACCCGTACACGTTCACGTTCGGCGGGACGTGGTGGGTGCCGTACCAGTGGCTCGGGGAGGTGGCGATGGCTCTCGCCCACCGGGCCGGGGGTTTCGATACGCTCCTCCTCGGGGCGGTCACGCTCGTTGCCGGGGTATTCGCGTGGCTCGCGGTGAGGCTCTTGCGAACGGGGTTGCACCCGGTCGCGGTCGGGGCGGTTGTGTTCTTCGCCCTGGCCGCGTCGTCATCGCACTTCCATGTCCGCCCGCACCTGTTCACCATCGCGTGCATGGCGGTCACCGCGGCGGTCCTCATGGACATCGATGCCGGTCGCGCGCCGCTACGTCACCTGGCCTGGCTCGTCCCGTTGTTCGTGGTTTGGACGAACGTTCACGGCGGTGTCCTGGGAGGGATGGCCACGGTCGGGCTCACGGCGACGGGGTGGGCGATCGGCCGCGGGCTCGGGTTTCACACTCCCCTCCGGACCGGCACCGATGCCGCGTGGGTGTTGGGAGTCGCGGTGGCGTGCGGGTTGACTGCGTTCGTCAATCCCTACGGCCTCGATCTCATCCGCACCTGGCACGTCATCATGGGCGAGCCGGTGCTCAAGCAGATCATTCAGGAGCACAGCCCGCTCGACCCGTCCGAGCCGTATGCGTGGCCGGTCCTCGGGTTTGCGGCGGTGTACCTGTTCCTACTGGCCGGCGTCCCGGGGCGAAACCTGCGGGTGTCGTGGCTGCTCCCGCTCGTGTGGCTGGCCCTGACCTTCAGCCGGGTCCGACACGCCCCGCTGTTCGCGGTGGTCGGGCTCGTCGGGGTCGCCGCGGTGTGGCCACACACCCGATGGGCGAAGTGGCTAGAGCGGAACCGCCCGGACTTTTACCAGCCCCCGCCCGCCCCACCGCAGACTCCGCTCTGGGCGAATCTGTGGCTCCCCGCGCTCGCGGTCGCGATTGCCTTCGCTCTCCAGGTCGCTCGTGTTCCGGTCCCGGTGATCGGCGCCGGGTGGGCGCGCCACGACCCACGCCACTGGCCGATCGAGTTGCTCGACGTGCTGAAGGAGCACGAGCCGAGATCGCCGGTCGGCAATCACCTGTTCAACGATTACATCGACGGCGGGTTCATGATCTACCACGCACCGGGCTACAAGGTATTTGTGGACGACCGGTGCGAGGTGTTCGGCGGGGAATGGTTGCTAAAGTTCGTGCGGGCGTCGTCGGAGGACACAGCCGCTGCGATCGCGGGGTGGGAGGCGGCCTACGGCCGCTTCGACTTCGCCCTGACCCGCGCCGGCACCGGCTTTGACGATTATTTCCGCCAGTCGGCCGCCTGGGAGCTTGTCAAGCGGACCGACACGGCCGCGTTCTACCGGCGGAAGTGACGGGTCGATCGGTCATCCGCTCTCTTTTTAAGGCCCCGAAGGGGTCGCCAGACAGTAACCCAGGGTGTCAGCCCTGGGAGGTCGGGGCGGATCTCGGCGCCGGGCTGTCGCCCCGTTGGGGCTCAGAGCTCCGAGCCGGTCACCCAGGCCTCACGGCCTCGTTGTACTACACAAGTGGGGCGGGGTCATCTGGTCTTTAAGGAGAGACCAAGGCTACACTTATGGCCCAGTTCGGAGTTTTCTTTGCCAACGGAGTGGCACGATGGCGACCTGGGTCACGGAGGAGATTCGGGGCGTGGACCTGAAGGACACGCGGTTGAACAAGCGGCCGGAAAAGGTCTTGTCCGACCTCGGGGACCGGCCCACCCTCAGCATCCCGGCCGCCTGCGGCGGGCATAACGAGATGACCGCCGCGTATCGGTTTTTCGACACCGACAACGTGACGTTCGACCGGCCCTTGGCTCCGCATCGGGCGTGTACCCTGCGGCGGGCTCAAGACGAGGACGTGTCGGTGGATGATCGAGATCCTGTTCCGGACGCTGGAGTCGGGTTGCCGGGTCGAGGAGCGCCGGTTCCGAACGGCGAAGCGGGTCGTCGCCTGTCTGGCGGTCTACCTGATCGTGGCGTGGCGGACGTTGTTCGTCCGCCGGCGGGGTCGGAGTTGCCCGGACCTGGACTGCGAGGCCGTGTTCGGGCCGGCGGAATGGAAATCGGTCTGGATGGCCGTGCGTCAGGAGCGACCGCCGCAGAAGCCCCCGCGACTCGCGGACATGGTCCGCCTGATCGCCCAGCTGGGTGGGTATGTGAATCGCCCCGACCGCGCGGATCCGCCCGGCCCGCGAACGGTGTGGATCGGGCTCCAGCGGAGGCACGATCTCGCCTGGGCATGGGACGTTTTCGGCCCCGGTGCTCCCAAACGAGATGTGTAGAACAACGAGGCCTCACGGCCTGGGCGGGGAACGCCACTCGGGCGGGTGGGACATTCCTGCAACCGCTTTCGCCGCCCAGGGCGGTGCCCTGGGCTATGCGCTCCCACCCCTTCAGGCTGAAATCATGGACGCCAATTCCTTGTGGGATTCGACAAAGCACCCAGCGGGGAGAGGGCCTCAACCGATCGACGCGGCACGGGTCACTTTTCACCCCCGCTCGCCTAAAATGCTCACCCTCTCGTCCGTCCTTCTTTCCTCTGTGCCCTCTGTGACTCTTTGATTTATCCCTCACGGAAATGCCCATGAACCGGGCCGAAATGCTCCGGCGGGCGACGGACCGCCGCGGGACGTGGGACGTGGTCGTGGTCGGGGGCGGGGCGACCGGGGCCGGGGTTGCGGTCGACGCCGCCGCCCGTGGGTACGCTGTGCTACTGCTCGAGCGCGGCGACTTCGGGGCCGGCACGTCCAGCCGGAGCACGAAGCTGGCCCACGGCGGCGTGCGGTATCTCCGGCAGGGGCACGTCGGGCTGGTGTTGGGCGCCCTCCGGGAGCGCGGCCGGCTCCGGCGGAACGCCCCCCACCTCGTCCACGACCTCGCGTTCGTCCTCCCGTGCTACCGCCGCCGCGACGTGGCCGTGTTCGGCCTCGGGCTGAAAGCTTACGACCTGCTCGCCGGGCGGCACCGGTTCGGCCGGTCGAGGATCATCTCGGGCCGCGAGGTTCGCCAGCTGCTACCCACCATCCGGGCCGACGGGTTACGCGGCGGGGTGGTTTACCACGACGGCCAGTTCGACGACGCCCGGCTCCTCGTCCATCTCGTCATGACCGCAGCCGACCGCGGCGCGACCGTGCTGAACTACACGCCCGTCACCGGCCTGACCCGCGGCCCGGGGGGGGCCGTGACCGGCGTGGTCGCCCGCGACCTCGAAGGGGGGGGCGAGTTCCGCGCGGCCGCCCGCGTCGTGGTGAACGCCGCCGGCCCGTTCTGCGACGATCTCCGCCGGATGGCAGACCCGGCCGCGCCCCCCCTCGTCGCCGCGAGCCAGGGGAGCCACGTCGTCCTCGACCGCTCGTTCCTATCGGGCGGGGCCGCACTGCTCATCCCGAAAACGCCCGACGGGCGGGTGCTGTTCGTGATCCCGTGGCACGGGCACACCCTCGTCGGGACCACCGACATCGCCGTCCCGCATGTCCCGGTGGAACCGCGGGCGACGGCCGGGGAAGTCGACTTCATCCTCGAAACGGCGGGGCGGTATCTCGCGAAGCCGCCGCGGCGGGGCGACGTGCTCGGCACCTTCGCCGGAATCCGTCCGCTCGTGAAACGAGACGGCGGGAGCACGGCCGCGCTCGCCCGCGACCACACGATCCGTTCCGACCGGCCGGGCTTACTTACGATCACCGGGGGGAAATGGACGACGTATCGCGAAATGGCCGAGGAGTGCGTGGACCGCGCGGCAGAGCTGGCCGGCCTTCCGCAGCGGGCGTGCCCGACCCGGGAGATGAGGGTCCACGGTTATCACCCGGACGCGGCGGGCCTTGGCGACCTGGCGGTCTACGGCTCCGACGCCCCCGCGATCCGAACATTGATGGATTCCGATCCCGCGCTCGCGGGTCAACTTCATCCCGCCCTGCCCTACCGGGCGGCAGAGGTCGTGTGGGCGGTCCGGGCGGAGATGGCGCGGACGGTGGCGGACGTGCTGGCCCGGCGGACCCGGGCCCTGCCGCTCAACGCGAAGGCCGCTCTGACAATGGCCCCGCGGGTCGCGGAGTTAATGGCCCGCGAACTGGGTCGGGACACGGACTGGGCTGCGGCCCAGGTCCGGGCGTTCGGGGAGCTGGCGCGAGGGGCTATGTTGTCGTAGCCCGCTGCCCTGATCACGGAACGGGGATGTCCTTAGCCGCGAGGTCGGCGATCACCTTCTTCGCTTCCGTGCCCTTGCCGGCCAGGAGCAGGTCCCAGTATTCGTCGAGTGCGGTGGCCGGCCGGAACGGGGCCGTGACGCGGGCGAGCTGATACCGCACCCGCCGCCACTCGTTCGCCTTCACCTTCTCGGCGAACGCCCCCGCCCGCTCCGGGCTGACAGCCCGGATCAGCACCCATTCGCCCGTCGAGGCCGCAGCCGGGTCGCGGCGTAACGACTCGAGCGCGAGCGCGGCCAGCTGTTTCACGTCCGGGTTCCCCGCCGCCCGGGCCCGGTGCAGGCCGTCGGCCGCGAGGACGTAGTAGACCAGAGTCGTGCTGAATGACCGCTTCGTCCGGTCCGCGAGGACGGCGTACCCGGCGTCCTCCCGGGTCAGTGTGGCGTGGGCGCGGAATGCGAGGGCCGTGACCAGGGTCGTCTCTGTCCCGGTGGACGGGGTCGCGGCGTGTACCTCCTCGGCCAGCTTCACCAGCTCGTCGGCGTCGACCGGTTCGCCGTATACCCAGCCCGCCGTCTTGGCCCGGACGTAGCGGCCGACTGCGACCGCGAACGTCCGCCCCCCGACCGGCCGGGCCGCGGCCAGGGCGGCCGTCGCGCGGGTTACCGCGGCCCGGGCCTCCTCGGCCTTCTTCTTGTCAGACTTGCCGGTGAGGAAGTCCTGGTACTCGCGGCGGTCGTCCCCGAGGTCGATCTCGGCCTTCTCGGCCCGCGCCACCACCCCTTTGAGCCCGTCGAGGTCGCGGGTCTGTTCGGAGAGGGCGGCCAGGAGCGAGTACGAATCGTCCCGCTTCGGGGCGAGAACGAGGAGTTTCTCGGCGTACGCCCGGGCCTTGACCGTCCCGGGGTGGCGGGCGAACCGGTCGGCGATCGCGGCGCGCTCGGCCGGGGTGTGGTACAGGTACGGAAGGACGTCCCACGCCGGCGGTGATTTGAGCGGGCGGAAATCGACCTCCGTCCCGGCGACGTCGCGGAACACCCCCGAGAGTACCGACGTCGACCCGTTGAACAGGAGGATGCTGTCCGAGGGGAGGAGGGCGATCGCCCGGTCGAGTTTGTCGAGGCCTTTGCGGAGGTCTTCCGGGTCGAGGGTGACGTGGTACAGGCCGAAGTGGGCCAGGGCCGAGTTGTTGAACGTCGCGGCCCCGTCCGGCATCCCGGCGTACAGGTCGATCGCCCGGCGGAAGTGGCCGACCGCCTCGTCGGCCTTCCCGTCCCGTTCCGCCTTTTGGCCGCGGGCCGCGGCGAGGGAGGCCTGGATGTCGGGCGAGTCCGGGTTCGACCGGGTCAGCCAGAGGATCTCGTCGTCGGTGTCGACCCGCAGGAGGGCGCGGAACCGGGCGGCCCTCTGCTTCTTACCCGGGTCGGGCTCCTTGTTGTAGGCCTCCTCGGCCATCCGCCGGGCCTCGGTACTGTCCCCGACCTCGCGCAGGGTACCGGCGACGAGCAGCAGGACGTCGGTCGACTTCCCGCGGGCCTTGAGCAGCTCGTCGAACAGCTTCTTCCCGTCCGCCGGGCGGCCGAGCCAGTAGTACACCTGCCCGAGCGAGAGCCGGTACTCGTCGTTCTCCCCGGCGATCCCGCGGACAGACAGGAACGTCCGCTCGGCCGCCTCCAGCTCGGCCTTCCGGGCGGCCGGGTCGGTCTTCGCCTGACCCCGCTGGAGCTGGACCAGCCCGAGATCGAGGACGGCCCCGACGACCGCCCGCTGGGCCATCAGTTTCTGCCTCGCGGCCCGCAGCCCGGGGTCGTTCTTGATCTGGCCGCCCACGTACTCGCCGATCATGGCGTCCTGCTGCGCTTCGGTCGACCGCTTGTGCCGGGCGTAGTCGAACCCCGGGGCGCTGCCGGTCTTGAGGGTGTCGATGATCCGTTCCTGGGCGGCCTTGATCTCGGCGGTCATTCCCTGTTCGGCCTCCCGGAGGGCGGGCAGGCGGGCGGCGACGAACGGGGCGAGCAGGGCGTGGGCCTTGTCGTGCTGGCCGCGGCCGGCATAGATCCGGCCGAGGATGGCGGCGCCGTCGAGCGTGCCGAGCCGGCCCTCGAACGGGGCGAGCAGCTTCTCGCACCGGTCCCGCTCGCCCTGCTCCTCGTACACCACGGCGAGCCGGGACGCGATCTCGGGGTCGTCCGGGGCCTTGGCGGCGAGTTTTTCGAGCAGCTGGCGGCGGAGGGCGAGTTCGGCCGCGGGGTCCGGGGCCAGCGGGGCGATGACTTCGAGCAGGGCGAGGGCCGCGGCCGGGTCGTCCGCCGCGTGCCCGGCGGCGAGCGCCTGCCCCCGGTCCAGCAGGTCCGAGACCGGGCACCGGTTCTCCCGGTGGAGGTCGACGGCGACGGCGTACACCCCGGCCGCCTCGGCCGGCGGGCCGGGCGGGGCCTCGACCAGGCCGACGAGCTTCCGGCTGGCGTCGTCGGCCCTGGCCGTCTTGGTGTCCATCACCTCCCGGCACAACCGGGCCGCCCGCCCGCCCTGCCCGGCCGCCGCCGCCTCGTCGGCCTCGTCGAGCTTCCGCCCGGCGGCGTACTCCGGGGATTTCGTGTGCTGGTGCCACGCGATGCCGCCGATCGTCCCGAGGAGGGCGAGCAGCAGGAAGAGGTTCCACCCGCGGGCGGCCAACGAGAGCGGGACCTTGCCGAGGCAATACCACCCGCCGCCCTGGGCGTTCGCCACCCGGTACGCCCCCAGGGCGATGACCGGGATGAACAAGGCGGTGAACCAGTGGGTGGCGACGTAGGTGTCGGTCTCCGGGTCGTGGCCGCGGTTCCCGATGAGGGTGGTCCCGAACCCGTTCGTCGCGCCGAGGCTGGAGGGCTTACGGCCCGGCTGGAGGTCCGGGAACCGGGCCGTGAGGGGGGTGTCTTCCATGGAGCGAATCCGGGCGGGGTGGGAACGGTGAAGAGATCAGCCTAAACTGTGGGCCCGCGTGTCACAAGCAAAGAACGGCGACGGTCCGACGTGTCCGACCGATCGCGGAACGGATTCCACAGGGCGTACCCGGTCCGGCGGTCCCGAGTTGGAAGGCCCCGAAGGGGTCGCCAGAAAGTAGCCCAGGGCGTGAGCCCTGGGAGGCCCGGACGGATCTCGGCACCCGCGCGCCGCCCCGGTGGGCTCCGGGTGGTGCCGCAGATGCCCCAGGGTTCACGCCCTGGGCTACTCTCTACCGCCCCCTTGGGGCGGAAGACCAGGCGCCCGGGCTCTGTAGTGCCCGACCTGTTGCGCCCGATTCTCAAGACCCAAAGGATCAGTCACGGCGGACGCGGTGGTCGATCCTCGCTACTTGTCCTTTTTCACCACCAGCCGGTAGCCGAACTGCGGGCCGCCGAGGTCGTGGGCGTCGAGCACGGTGACGTAGAACGGCCCGTCCCGCGGGAGGGTGACGGTCAGGGCCGGGTCGGGCGAGCCGTCGGTGTCGTCGGCCGCGGCGACCACCCGGCGGCCGCCGTCGTACACGGTGATCAGGGCGTCGACCGGCGACCCGAACCGGGCCGCCTGCACCTCGATCCTCAACTTGTCGCCCTTCTTCCCGTCGAACTTGTACACGTCGGTGTCCCGCTCGCCCTTGATCGTCCCCTCCACCGCCGCCGGCACCGGGATCGCCTGGGCCTGGTCGAACCCGTCGTTCGGTTCCTTCTCCTTCACCGCCGGCGTGTCGTCCGGGAGAAGGAGGGTGTACGCCGCCGACCCGCCGCCCGGCCCGACCGCCGTCAGTTTCACCCGGCCCGGCTTCGCCCCCTTCGGCAGATCCAGTTCGATCTCGACCTCGGTATCGCCGATCCGCTCGGCCGGCTGGTTGTTCCCGACCGCCGTCTTCTTCCCGCCGAGCACCTTCACCTTCGCCCCGTCGGCCCCGGCGACGGTCACCTCTTTCACGGCGTCGAGGTTCTTCCCGCGGAGGACGAGCTTCCCCTTCTCCCCCGGCGCGACGACCAGCGGGACCGAATAGAGGACCCTCGGCTGGTCCTTCTTCTCCGGGTCCTTTTTCTGAGCCGAAGACGGGGCGGAGGTGGCGAGTGCGAACGGGAGGATGAGGAAGATCGTGGCGCGGTGCATGACGGCATCCCCGGTGTGTGGCCTCGTCCCCTCTCCCTCAAGGGTGCTTTGTCGAAATCTTGGCGCGCGGGGGCGTGAGCCCCCCGAGTCCGGGAATCTTCTCCCGAGCTGCTTGACGTTACTCGGGGGGCTCACGCCCCCGCGCGCCGGGAGAAACCGATCTCTTCGACAAAGCATCTCAAGGGGAGAGGGGAGAAAACCAGATACCCTCACCCGGCCCGCTCACGCGAACAGCTCGGACACCGCCTCGCCCTTGTCGAGGATCTCGACCGGCCGGCCGTCGGGGGTGTACAGCTGCTTCCGCGGGTCGATCCCGAGGGCGTCGAGGATCGTACACGCCACGTCCGCCGGGGCGACCGGTCGTTGGGTGGTGTACGCGCCGTGCTTGTCGGTCTTGCCGAGCACGAACCCCGGCTTCACCCCGGCCCCGGCGAACAGGAGCGACCCGGCCTGGCCCCAGTGATCGCGGCCGGCGTCCTTGTTGATCTTCGGGGTCCGCCCGAACTCGCCCATCACCACGAGCAGCGTGTCCTTGAACGTCCCGCGGGCGGTCATGTCCTCGACCAGGGCCGACACCCCGCGGTCGAACTCGGGCAGCTTCCTGTCCAGGTTCTCGAACACCTTCGCGTGGTGGTCCCACCCGGCGTAGTTCACGGTCACGAACCGCACCCCCGCCTCGACCAGCCGGCGGGCGAGCAGCATCGACTGCCCGGCCGTCGTGCGGCCGTACCGGTCGCGGAGCTTCTCAGACTCCTGCTCGATCGCGAACGCCGTCCGGGCCTCGGCGGAGAGGACCATCTGCCGCGCCCGGGAGTGGAACTCGTCGTAGGTCGCGATCTGGTCGTTCCCCTCGACCCGCTTCGCCAGCCCGTCCACGGCCTTGAGCAGCGTGTCCCGGCGGTCGACCTGCTGCGGGCTCATCCCGTCGGCCGAGAGGTCCTGCACCTTGTAGCCGGGCTGGTTCGGGTCGCCGGCCTTGAACGACTCGTACCGCCCGCCGAGGAACGCGCTCTTGCCCAGCTCCCAGGTGAACGACGGGTTCCGCGGGACGGCCACGTACGGCGGGAGGGTGCCGCTGAAGCCGGTCTCGTGGGCGACAACGGCGCCGACCGCCGGGTAGTCCCCGAAGGCGGACCCGAACCGGCCGGAGAGCACCCAGTTGGTCGCCGTCTCGTGGTGGTCGTTGGTGTGCGATCCGGACCGGACGAGGGCGATCTTGTCCATCACCGTCGCCATCAGCGGGAGCTTCTCGCCGATCCTCAGCCCGGGGACGACGGTGTCGATCGGCTTGTACTTCCCGCGGACATCGTCCGGGGCGTCCGGCTTCGGGTCGAAGCTGTCGTGGTGCGAAAGCCCGCCGCCGAGGTAGACCAGGACGACCGACTTCGCCCGCGCCCCGGCGGCCGACCTGCCGTCCCCCGTTGCGGCCTTTGCCTCGGCTCGGAGCAGGGCCGGCAGACCGATCATGCCGAGCCCGCCGGCCCGGAGGAAGGTGCGGCGGGTGGCGCCGGTACACTGGCCGGCCGGGCGGGTGTTGAACAGGATGTCGAGCATATGGGCCCCTCGAGTATCGTCGACGTCGTGGTGTGTTGCGGGGAATATCGCCTGCGTCCTGCGGGCTTATGAATTCCTTCGGCGGGCCACAGGGTCACTCTTGGTTTCAATTGGCCGGTCGCACATCCCTTATTTTGCCGGGCTTGCACAGCCGACCGGACCTGCCCGACCCGCACGACCCGTTCGTTGGGAGGTCACACCTCCCGCACTTTACCGGCCCTCCACAGCCGGGCGAACCGGTCCGACCCGCACGCCCGGAACCGGTCACTCCTGGTAGCGGGCCTTCCCGAACCCGAGGATCGGCCAGAACACCGGCCCCAGGAGCGTGAGGCCGAGCCCGAACGCCTCGCTCCGCCCGAACCGCCTGGCCACCTCCACGTTTACCAGGATCGCGGCGATGAGCTGAACGCCCGGGATGAGGACCAGAATGAACCAGAGCAGACTTAGCCGGGCCACCCCGATCACGAGGACGTAGATGTTGTACCCCGGCGTGACGGCCGCCCACCCGGGTAACCCGGCCTTCCGGAACACTCCTATCCAACCGAGGAGGGCACCCGGAACGGTGACCACCAGCCAGAGCAACATGTACCGGAACAAGTCATCCATCCCCGGCCTCCGCGACCTCCCACCGTGCCGCGGAATCGTATCCGGAAGCGTGCCGCCGTTCAACGCAACCGGGCCGGGATTCTCTACCTCGGGCCGTCGGTGTTACGATACACTGCGTCCGAATCCTTTTCGGAGGCCACCCGTGCGCGTGATCCAGGTTTCCGCCAAGGCCGACCCCGACGGGGTGATTCGGCTGAGCATACCCGCCGGCTCGGCCGGGGCTGAGTACAAACTCGCCGTCGTCCTGACCCCGAAGCCGACCGCGAGCGGCCCTGCCAGTCCGAAGACGCCGGAGGAACTCGGCTGGCCCCCGGGATTCCTCGAATCCACTTACGGGTCGATCACGGACGAAACGTTCGTTCGCGGCCGCAGTGCTTGATCTGTGACTGTTGACCTCAGTACATCCCTTGCCTTGTTGAAATCCCCGTTGCGGAGCATTTCTTGTAGGGTGGGTC
>JAQGHQ010000008.1 GCA_028288765.1 Gemmataceae bacterium
GGACACGCTGAACCGGACGTTCCAGGTCGAGGTCGAGGTGCCGAACGGGGACCCGCGGGCGGTGCTGAAGCCGGGGACGTTCGGGAAGGCCGAGATCGAGACCCGGGCCGACGCCGGGGTGGTGGCCGTCCCGCCCGGGGCGGTGGTCGCGTTCGCCGGGGTGAGCAAGGTGTTCGTCGTCGACGGCGACAGGGCGAAGGCGATCGAGGTCCAGCTCGGCCAGCGGGACAAGGACTGGGTCGAGGTGATCGGCCCGGTCCCGCCCGGGGCGCGGATCATCACCAGCGGGTTCTCGCAACTCGTGGACGGCTCGCCGATCCGGATTCGTCCGTGATCGGTCCGGCTCCGGTCTTCACCCCGAAGTTTCGTAGGGCACGCACTGCGTGCCGGTTTTTGCGTCGCGAATCGGCACGCAGTGCGTGCCCTACCAGACTCGCCGATTCGTATTCTCGTCCATGACCAACGGCCGGAGACCCGACCGGCCTTGATATAGGCATAAAGAGACACATGCGTTGTCGACGCCTCGGTCCGGCCTCGGCGGTTGGCCTCGGTCTTCACCCCTTCGGGGTGAAATCCCAGATCCATTGATCTCTCAAGGATTTCGACAACACAGGAGACGCACAACAGAAACTCTCGTTCCCGCACTCTTCGCGGGAACCGGTCTTCCCCCGCATGCCCTCTTCACCCGACCCGCAGCCTGGCGGCCAAGTGAAGCATCTCGGCGGCCTCTTTCCGAGTCGTTTCCGACCGCGATTCCCCCCGGAGCATCAGCGCCAGCTCTTCCACCCGCGCGTCGTCCGACGTCAGCGCCGTGATGGTGGTCGCGGTCCGCCTGGCGGTACTCGACTTGCGGATCGTCCACTGGAAGGCGGCGTAGCTCGCCACCTGTGGCAGGTGGGTCACGCAAATCACCTGGTGCGACTTCCCCAGGCTCGCGAGCTTCTGCCCGAGCACGTCCCCGAGCCGGCCGCCGACGTTCGCGTCGATCTCGTCAAACACCACCAGCGTCCGGACCGGGTCGTGGGCCGCGAGCACCGTCTTCAGGGCGAGCATTGTTCGCGACAGCTCACCCCCGCTCGCCACCTTCCGCAGCGGCCGGGCCGGCTCGCCGGGGTTGGCGGTCAGCATCAGTTCGAGGTGGTCGGTACCGAACGCCGGGACGTCGCCGGACAGGGGGTCTTCGTCGAGCGGGATCGGATCCAGCACGGCGTCGAGTTTGGCCTTCGGCATCCCGAGGTCGGCGAGGTGTTTCTGGGCGTCGGTGACGAGCTTCTTCGCCACCTTCGCCCGCCCCTTGCTCAGGGCCCCGGCCGCCTCCTTCATCTCCGCGAACGCCCGCTTCGCCTCGGCGTCGATCCCGGCGAGGTCGTCCTCCTGCTTTTGGAGCTCGACCTCCTTCGGGTCGAGCGTGTTGCGGTATTCGATGAGTTCGTCGGGCGTCTTGCCGTAGCGGGCCTGGAGCTTCTTGAGGAACCCGATCCGGTGCTCGACCTCTTCGAGCCGGTCCGGGTCGGCCTCGAACCGGTCGGAGAGGTCGCGGCAGCTTTCGGCGATGTCTTCCACCTCCGGGCGGAGGGCTTCGAGCCGGCGGGCGACCTCTTCCAGCTTCGGGTCGAACCCGGCCCACCGGTTCGCGTCCTTGATGAGCCGGCCGACCACCTCGACCACCGCCCCGTCGTTGTCCGACAGGCGGGCCGCGACCGTCCCGGTGAACTGGGCGAGGCTCTGGGCGTGGACAAGCGTTTCCCGCTCCTTCGCGAGTGATGCCAGCTCCCCGGAGGTGAGCTTCGCGTTGTCGAGGTCGTCCCGCTCGAACCGGACGAGCGACAGTTCCCGCTGGCGGGTCTGGCGGGCGTCGGAGAGCTCGCGGAACCGCCGCCGGAGCCCGCGGACCCGGTCGGCGGTGGCGACATATTTGGCGCGGAGGTCGGTGAGGCGGCCGAAGGCGTCAAGGAGTTCGAGCTGGTAGACGGGCTGGAGGAGCGAGTAGCTTTCCCGCTGGCCGTGGACGTCCACGAGCATCTCGCCGATCCGGCGGAGGGTGGCGACGGCGACCGGGATGTCGTTGACGAGGGCGGAGCTGCGCCCGGACCGGGACAGTCGGCGGGTGAGGATCAGGTCGTCGTCTTCGATGGTGGTCTGGAGGACGTCCGAAGCCACCGCCCGCTGTTCGGCCCGGGTGAGATCGAACCGCCCGGTCACGCGGAGCTCGTCGGCCCCGGTGCGGATGAGATCCGCGCTGCCGCGTTCCCCGAGGAGCAGCCCGAGGGCCCCGAGGAGCAGCGATTTCCCGGCCCCGGTCTCGCCGGTCCAGACGCAGAAGCCCGGGGCCAATTCGACCCGGACGTCCTCGATCAGGGCCAGGTTCTGGACCGAAAGTTCGCGGAGCATACGAGAATGGTACGGTAGTTCCGCGATCCGGTGAAGGTGAGTCCGCCATCGTCTTTTGGGCGGCGGGCGGGGCGGTCGAAGGCCGCGGTTGATGGCCCAACAGGGCAGTAAAACCCCCCAATTCACCAAATGCGCACGTCCCCAAAAACGCCTCCGGAACTTCCACGCCAGACGCATCTTCCGGCAAGATGATCAAGCTAATGGGTTAAGATTGGTTAAGATTTCGGCACTTCGCGCCGGGTGAATGCGCCATTGGCGGCTGAACCGGCGGTGATTAACTTTCGTTAACTCGTTAACTATACGTCTGTACAAATAGAGCCTCATGCGATGGGCTATTGCCGGTTCCCTCATTGAGGCGCCTTTACTCGGTTGAAACCCTGGGTCGCCGGCGGGCCGCCACGGAGGGCAACCGATTGCGGGAGGGAGATACAATATGCAATAGTTAATATGGTATACGTAGAATAGTTATAATAGCTATTGTGTAGAGACGATCTCGAAGAATGCCCCCAGGCTTTCCCAAGTCCCCCCGGTTCGGTAATCATGGTGGGACTGTGAACGGCGCCGACCTCCCCTCTGGCTTGGGTGCGATGAATCTCCTCCTGTTCAGCGATTTGCACTGCGATACCGCCGCGGCTCGGTCGTTGGCCAGCCGCGCGAAGACGGCCGACGTCCTCGTCGGGGCGGGGGACTTCACGAACGTCCGCGATCGCGAAAATCTTCCCCTCTGCCTCGACATACTCCGGACCGCCGACAAGCCTACCATCCTCGTCGCGGGCAACAACGAATCGACCGACGAACTCGCCGACTACTGCCGCGACTGGCCCGCCGCCCACGTCCTCCACGGGTCGGCGGCCGCCGTGAACGGGGTCACGTTCTTCGGCGTCGGCGGGGGAATCCCGGTCACCCCGTTCGGGGCGTGGAGCTACGACTTTACCGAAGAGCAGGCGGCCGACCTGCTCGCCCCGTGCCCCGCCGGGTGCGTCCTCGTCACGCATTCGCCGCCGAAAGGCGTGGTGGACGTGTCGTCCCGCGGCCAGTCGATCGGCAGCACCGCGATCCGCGCGGCCGTCCTGCGCGTCCGCCCCAAACTCGTGGTGTGCGGACACGTCCACGGGAGCAACGGGCAAACGGGTGATCTCGACGGCACCCCGGTCGTAAATGCCGGGCCGGGTGGGATCGAGTGGGAGCTCGGCTGACGAACCCGGGGCCCGGCCCCCGTGTCCAGTCGGCATGCTCTACTATCCCAAAATCCCCGGCAGTCGGAACGCCCCGTCGGGCCGGTGTGTCGCGTTCGAAAAGCTCGACGGGACCAACCTGCACTGGGCCTGGGACCGCGACTTCGGGTGGCACGCGTTCGGCACCCGCCGCGACGAGTTCAACCTCACCCCCGACGGGATCGCGCAGTTCGCCACGGCCCACCCCGGGCTCGAACAGGCCGCGGAGGTGTTCCTCGCCGACCTCGCGACCGGACTGGAACGGGTCTTCCGCGAGAATCCGCTCTGCCGGGAGTTCACGTCCCATACGGCGTTCACCGAGTTCGTCGGGCCGAACTCGTTCGCCGGCGCCCACGTCCCCGCCGACCCGAAGGAAGTCGTTCTTTTCGACGTGCTGGCCGGGGACGCCTGGATGACCGGCCCGTATCAGTTCGTCGCGGACTTCGGTCACCTCAACACCCCGCGGGTGGTGTACGAGGGCAAACTCACCGGCACGTTCCTGGAAGCGGTACGAGAGGGGGAGTACGGGGTCGCCGAGGGTGTGGTGTGCAAGGGCGGGACGGGCGGGACGGACGTGTGGATGGTGAAAGTGAAGACGTATTCCTACCTGGGGCGGTTGAAGACGGCGTTCGGCGAGAAGTGGCAGGCGTACTGGGAGTGAACCCCGCGACCATGTCGGAGGGTGGCCTCTGGGGACCGCGGCCAGCCTGGCCGCTTTTTACGGGTGGCACCGAACAGGCGGGTGGGACTCGCGCGGTCCACAGACGAAGACTTCAAATCGGGTGGCTGCCCGGGGAGATGATCTCGGCCCGGGCAACCCCGAACAGGGCGTTCTTCGCTGCTACTTTCTTCATCCCCTGGGCCCGGTCGCGGGCCTTCGCCTTGTTCGCCCGCTCGGCCGCGGTCCCGGACGGCAGCGCCTCGGCGTCCGCCGCCGCCTTCTCGGCCCCCGCGCCGGTCACGTCCTCCGCCTTCAGCGCGCGGGCGGTGAGCACCGTGACCACATTCCCCCGGACCTGCACGAACCCGGGCTCGACGTAATACCGGGTCGTCTCCGGCCCGGTTTTCAGCCGCAGCTCGCCCGCCCCCAGCCGGCCGATCAGCGGGGCCCGGCCGGGCAACACCCCGAGCTCGCCGTCGAACATCGGCAGGATCACCATCTCGGCGATCGCGTCGGCGAACGCCCGTTCGGGCGTGACGATGACGCACCGGACCCGCCCTTTCAGGTGGTCCGTATATTCCGTCACCTCGCTCGGCATCAGGGTGTGTTCCACGGCGCTCTGGACCGTCGGTTCGGTGACTGGGGTGCTGGCCATGTTAAATCCACTTTTGAATGACGAATGACCCACCAATGACCCACCAATGACGAAGGGAAGACCCCGGCCGCAGACCGCCACCGTTCGTTTCGTTTCGTCATTGGTGGGTCATTGAAGGGTCATTCGTCATTCGCCCAAGTCACTTCGCGGACGCCATCTTCTCGGCCTGGGCGGCCACCTGGTCGATCCCGCCGACGTACATGAACGCGCCCTCCGGCAGGTGGTCCCACTTGCCGTCGCACAGCTCCTCGAAGCTGCGGATCGTGTCCTCCAGCTTCGTGAACTCCCCGCTCTTCCCGGTGAACGGCTCGGCCACGTAGAACGGCTGGCTCAGGAACCGCTCGATCCGCCGGGCCCGGTTCACCGTCGCCTTGTCGTCCTCGCTCAGCTCCTCCACCCCGAGGATGGCGATGATGTCCTGGAGCTCGCGGTACCGCTGGAGGATCCGCTTCACCCGGTCGGCGACCGCGAAGTGCCGGTCGCCGACGTACTGCGGGTCGAGCAGCCGGCTGTTCGACGCCAGCGGGTCGATCGCCGGGTAGATCCCCTTCTCGGAGATCGACCGCTCCAGGTAGATGAACGCGTCGAGGTGCTGGAAGGTGTTCGCCGGGGCCGGGTCGGTCGGGTCGTCGGCCGGGACGTACACCGCCTGGACCGACGTGATCGCCCCGCTCTTGGTCGAGGTGATCCGCTCCTGGAGCTCGCCCATCTCGGTGGCCAGGGTCGGCTGGTACCCGACCGCGCTCGGCATCCGCCCGAGGAGGGCCGACACCTCCGACCCGGCCTGCGAGAACCGGAAGATGTTGTCTACGAACAGGAGCGTCTCGGTCCCGGTGCTGTCGCGGAACCACTCGGCCATGGTCAGGGCCGAGAGGGCGACCCGGAGCCGGGCCCCCGGCGGCTCGTTCATCTGCCCGAACACCATCGCCGCGCTCTCGATCACCGACTTGGCGTCCGGCCCGGCCCCAGTCTTCGTTTCCTGCATTTCCAGCCAGAGGTCGTTCCCCTCGCGGGTCCGCTCGCCGACCCCGGCGAACACCGAGTACCCCTTGTAGATCTTGGCGATCCGGTTGATGAGCTCGGTCAGGATGACCGTCTTGCCCAGCCCGGCCCCGCCGAACAGCCCGGCCTTCCCGCCCCGGACGAGCGGGGTGAGCAGGTCGATCACCTTGATCCCGGTGACCAGCACCTCGGACTTCGGGGAGAGCTCGGAGAACTTCGGCGGCTCGCGGTGGATGCCGCGGCGCTCCGTCGTCTTGACCGGCGGGCCGCCGTCGATCGGGTCGCCGAGCAGGTTGAACACCCGGCCGAGGGTCTCGAGCCCGACCGGGACCGACACCGGGCCCCCGGTGTCGACCGCGTCCATCCCGCGGACCAGCCCGTCGGTGCTGCCCAGGGCGACGCACCGGACCCGGCTCCCGCCGAGGTGCTGCTGCACCTCCCCGGTCAGGTGGATCTGCACCCCGCCCTCGCGCGTCGCGTCGATCTTCAGGGCGTTGAAGATCTCCGGCAGGTGGCCCTCCTCGAACTCCACGTCGAACGTGGACCCGATGATCTGGACGATCTTGCCGGCCTTCTTCGGGGTGGAAACCATCGGTTGCTTTGCCTCTTGTAGGGTGGGCACTGCCCACCGGTGTTCAGGCATGGTGGGCAGTGCCCACCCTACGATTTCGGAACCAGGAAACTTAGGTGGTGGGCGCAGTGGACCAACTGTAGCCGGGTCGCGTCGTCCTTCGTCATCGCCCCGAAAAAGGGCGACGGGTGGATCCCACCGGCGTACGCCTCGAACCGCTCCGCCGTCTCTTTCAGCTTAGCCACCGCGGCCGCCGCGTCGCTGCCGGGCAGGGCCACGGTCTGCGGTATGGTCGGGATCCCGGTCGCCATCGCCCGCTGGTCGATGATCTTCCGGAACTTCGCCTTCCCGATGGTGTGCCGCATTACCCACATCATCGCGCGGATCGGCGACGGCACCTTCGGGAAGCCCTCGACCGGGAACCGCATCCAGTCGGCGAGGTGCCCGCACACCTGCGCCAGGTCCCAGACCCCGACCCGCTCGTACCCGGCCGCGTGCAGGTGTTCGGCGTCCCGCACGACCGCGTCGAGGTCGTCGAACGTCAGATCGCGGCGGGCGGTTTTGGCCGTGGCGGTCATCACCGGACCCTCCAAGCGACCGCTCCTCGTGATTCTTTGATCTCTTCGTAGGGTGGGTCGAGTCTTCGAGG
>JAQGHQ010000017.1 GCA_028288765.1 Gemmataceae bacterium
TGCCTGGAATTGAGATCTGCCGCTCGAAGTCGTCACAAGTCAGTTCTGGAACAGGGCTTTGGCGTTAGTAGGTCTTCCGACTGAAAATCGCTAGGTCCCCGGTTCAATCCCGGGTCTGCCCACTAGGATTTCAAGGGTTTTCTTCAGCTCGACAACTTCTCGGACAACGGTTGTACGAGAAGTGTACGAAAAGTGACCCCTCCGGCGTGCCGCCAAGCCCTGCCGGAGGGGTTGCGGGCCTTCCGACCCTGCACGGGAGGCCATCCATGCCGCATTTCAGCAAGCCGTACTTCAAGGTGTCCCGGGCCGCCTGGTACGCCGAGTTCGACCGCAAGCAGTACAGCCTTGGTCCGAACCCGCCACACCGCCCGAAACCCGTTAAGAAGAACGACGTCTGGCAGGCCCCGAAGGAGATTCTCGACGCGTTCGAAGATCTGAAGGCCCGCCTCCGCCAGTCCGACCAGCCCCAGCTATCCGCCCCGGGGCAGCCGGTCGTGGTCGTCTTCGACGAGTTCCTGGAGTGGTGCCAGAAGCACAAGTCGGAGCGGACTTACGTCTGGTACCGCAAGCACATCCAGTCGTTCATCAAGCACATCCACGACGGGAAACCGTTCAGAACGCTCACCGTTGCCGAACTGAAGCCGATTCACGTCGAGCGGTGGGTGGACGCTCACCCGACCTGGGGAACGTCCCACCAGAGGGGGGGGAAGACCGCCGTCCAGGGGGCGTTCCGCTGGGCCGAGCGGATGGGCGTCGTCGCCCAGAATCCGGTCCGCCACCTCCCAAAGCCCCCGCCGGGGAAGCGGGAGCAGATCATCAGCACCGAGGAGCATGCCGCGATCCTCGCTCACTTCCCCGACCGGGCCTTCCGGGACCTTCTCCAGATGGCCTGGCATACCGGCGCGAGGCCCCAGGAGTGCGTCCGGGTCGAAGCCCGTCACGTCGAACTCGACCACCGGCGGATCGTCCTCCCCCCGGCCGAGGCGAAAGGGAAGAAGCGGTACCGGATCATCTACCTCAACGACACGGCACTCGAACTCGTCCGGGAACTCCGTGCCACCCTCTTGGACGGCCACCTGTTCCGCAACACCGATGGCCGCCCGTGGAACGCGTGGTCGGTCAACTCCCGGTTCTGCCGGTACCAGCTCCATCGCGGCCGCCAGGACCTCCGGCGGGAGGGGTTCACACTCGACCCGGCAAGGGTGGAAGAGTACGCCGCCACCCTGAACCCGGAGAAGACCGTCGCCGGGCGGCCCGCCCCGAAGGGCCGGGCGGAACTCCTCCGGGAGGCCCGCAAGAAACTCATGAACACCGAGGCGAGGAAGCGGGGTGAGAAGTTCTGCCTGTACGCCTACCGCCACACGTTTGCCAACCGGCTGCTGACGGCCGGGGTCGACTCGCTCACGGTCAGCACGCTTCTCGGGCACGTCGACGGGACGATGCTGTCGCGGGTCTATCAGCACCTGCAGCAGAACGCGGCCCACCTCCTGGATGCGGTGAACACGGTCAAACGTCCAGGTGCCGCAGCCTGACCCGCTTCCGGGCGGCCGGGGCGGCCGGCTGTGGCTGGCCGCCCTTTTCCCGCCCTGCCAAGAAGTTCGAAATCTGTTCCTCAGACAGCCGGATGCCGCCCTGGCCTTTCCCGAGGCGGTAGTGCTTCAGTTCGCCCGACACGATCGCCTCGTATACGAAGCTCTCCGAGCAGTTGAGCCGCTCGGCGACCTCGGGGACTTTGAGCAGCTTCATGACGCCGACACCTGGAGCGCCCTGCAGCGGGTCACCGCGGAGGAAGAAGGGATCCGGAGGTGACGCAGATTGACCGGTCTCGGTCGCGGGACCGACACTGAAGCCGGCCCCATGACCCTGAACGAGGTCTGGCAGCCCGTCCAGGTCCGCGGGGGCGATGACGATCTTTCCGCGCTTGCCCTTGGGCCCGAGTCGGAAGTGAGGGATGACCCCGTCTGCGATCTTCTTCCGGATCAGACCTTCGGATACGCCCACCCGGGCGGCGGCGGCTTTCACGGTCAGCCCCCCGGCGGTGATACCGCCGGAGGGGTCGTCGCTGCAACCGATCGGACCCGTGGGCTGGGCGGTCCGCCTGGCTCCGCCTGACCCGCCCCGCGGGCCCGGACCGACGTGGCTCTGTGAATGTCCGCCGACTTCATCCAATTGTCGTTTCGGGGAAAGTGACTCTGCCGGGTCACAAACGGGGGTGATCGGGGAAGCCGGATCGGGTGTGTGGGGATCGGAGTTGACGGACACGATGTCTCCAACGCCGTGGTGACGGACGCTTGACAGCGGCCTGGGAACCAGGTCAGCCGCTCACGAAGGTGAGCTCGCGTCCGCCACCGGCGAGGAGGACGGCGCTGAAGAGCGCCTGAACAGCCGGTAAGGCGGGATCTGGATATGACCACCCCTTATACCCCCTATGCTGGGGGGTTGGGGTCATACAGAGACTTTTATATCCTGGGGCGAGGACCCCCGTCAAGAACCCAGCCCGGGAAAGCCGAGAAGCCCGCCTGAACCAGCAGCCCACGCACCGCCGTGAACAAACTACTGTTGAGGCGGATCTGGGTCTTCCGGGCCAACCCCAGGTCGAACGTCTCAACCGGCCACGGGAGATAACGCAAACTCTCCTGCAACCGCTGCGCCCTGTTCTTCACACTGCCGAATGGCCTCACCGCTCTTCGCTGGCCGTGCTGCTCCGCCAACTGACGCAGCAGGCTGCCCTTCTCCACCAACTGCAACAGCAGATACTCGGTCGATCTGGATGAGGGTTGCCTGAGAGGTCAGGTCCGGTATCTGACCGCTCGGCCCGGCCGCCGTCCGCCGGCTCCTGGCGGACCCCGATGTCCGCTCCCCCCCGGCGGCCGTTCCCGGCCGTCCTGGACGCCCTCGTCGCCCAGCTCCGCCGCCCGGAGGGGCGACAGGCTAACCTCGCTGCTGGCCCGTCTGCAGCTTCCAGGACTACTCGCGCGCGTGCTGGAAGGACGGCTGGAGCGGGATCAGGCGGCTCGCGTGGGACGGGCGCCTCGGCTACCTGGCGGTCGAGTACGGCACCCACCGCCTCATCCCGTTCCACCCCGACGAGAGCGATAAGGTCAGCGAGTTCATCGAGATCAGCCGGTGCATCGGCTGCTACGAGGCCCGCCGGCTCGAGGGCGAGGGCCAGATGCCCGTACTGGATATTCGGATCGAAAAGTCGACTTTCGCGTCCGTGGCAGCTGGGTCACAACAGGTCGCCCGGTTGACCGTGGAGCGTCTTCTACGGACTATCGCGACGGACCGGGCCGTTCTCCAGAACATCCGCGTCTAGCGGGCGCCGCGGGCCATCCTGGGGTCGAGAAAGGCATCTGGCGCGTCAACGACCGGGAGTCGCGGGTCGAGGCCGACTGGTCTGGGTATAGATGACGGGACGACCAAGCCGGTGCAGCGGCTTTGTGTCTGCAACGTACCTGCAACGGGTGTACGGGTAGGTGGTCGAGACATGATCCTCCCGGACGTGGTTTGATTAGGGGTCGAGGATGATCATCTTGATTGGAATGGTGATAGATGACCGGTGCGGGGTACGCACCTGCGCCTCGTCCACAACGGCAGTCGCGTACCCCGCACTGGTCGACCGGAATATCATTCACCCCCCGAGCGGGAGACACACGTGCCGGCCGGATTAAGGGAGGCCGACTGCGTGTGTGTCTCCACGCGAGGACCCTTCCTACTTTAGGTAGGAAGGGTATAGCGAAACTTGAGCAGGAGCGAGAAACGGTGCCCCACGACTCTGGAAACTACTCTCAAAGAGAGTAGTGTATAGTGAAACTTGAGGTCGACCGAAATGGGCAACAAACTGCGCAAGTTCGAGCTGATCGAGCCGGTGATGGCGCCGGACGCCCGGGCGGCCCGGCGGGCGGTTGCGGCCCCGCTGTTCCCGAAGGAGACGATGGCCGCGGACTGGAACGCGGTGCTCCAGGCGATCCTTACCGCCTGGCGGGCCCGGGTCTGGGTGCTGGTGAGCAAGGGGTACATCCCGCTGACCCAGCGGTGGGTGGCGGCGAACTGTCTGCCGGCGACGTTCCTGACCGCGACCGCGACGACGGCCGGGAACAAGAACTGGTTCTGCAACTACCGCGACGTGTGCCCGTGGTGCTACATGCGGTGGGTGAGCGGGGTGTACCGGGCGGCGGCCGAGGTGACCGGCCGGACCGAGGGCGGGCGGGCGCTCCGGATGATGCGGACGGTGCACCTGTCCTACGGCGCCGGGCCGGCCGGGCTGACCGCCGCCCTGGACACCCTCCAGCGGGAGGCCCGGATGGCCCTCCGGGCGAACCAGGCCGGGCCGGACGCCCCGGGGGCCGCGGTCGGCGGGGTATGGTCGGTCATGGTCGACCCGGCGGTCGTCCGGAAGGACGGCAAGGCGACGACGAAGGGGACGCCGTTCTGGCGGCTCCGGGCCCGGGCCCTGCTGGTCGTCCCGGGCGACCGAATGGTCGGGACGCTCCGGGGCTGGGACCCGCCGCAGGTCCTCGGGGCCCCGGGGTCGGAGGAGTTCACCGAGGTCCTGGCCGGGCACTTCCGGTACCCGGCCGGGCTGGTCCGCGGGAACCCGTCCCGGGCGGCCGAGTGCCTCCAGGTCCGGAAGGAGTACCCCGGCTACCTGGCCGGGACGGTCGGCCGCCTCCGGGGGGCGGCCACGGCGGGGGGGTGACATGACCGACGGCCAGAAAGGCGTCTCGACGGGCGGCAGGGCGAACGTCACTCCGGGCGGGACCGCAACGGGATGCCAGCTGACCTGGGGGCGGCGTGCTGTTACGGGTCACTTCGGTCTTTCGCTTCGAGGCGGAAGGACATAGTGCCCCCATACACGATCACCACCGGAATAGGCACGAGCGGACACATTCAGTTTTTGAATACTAGAATATTACCGGCGTGGCTGCGGACCCGGCCGGTGGCGAAGGACTCCTTCGGGTCAGAGGCGTGGCGTGCCCGAATGCGGTCGGGGCCACGTGATTCAGCAGAGACGCTAGCCGACCACAGCTACCATGGTATCGATCGAGTTAGCAGCATTCTCGTCCGAGGAGGCGGCTGGTCAGGGTTTACCTCGTGGTCGCTGTGGCCGGGGCGGGGAAGCCGTTCGGCGGTCCGCAGTCAACGCCGTCGGCCGACTCGGCCTCAGCGCTGACCCAGCGGTAGCTTCGGCTGGGCGGCCGCCAATTGTGCGAGCGCCGCCGAGGCGAACGCCGCCCCGGGCGGGACCGCACCGGCACGACCGCGGCAGCCTGCGCCGCCCACAACTTCGGGAGCCACCCGGCCGCGTCGACCACCGTCCCGGGGACGCACCAGTCGACCAGGACGAGCACGAGGTCCGGGTGGATCCAGGTCCCCTGCCCGGCCCCCCGGCTGTTGCCGGCCGTCACGCCCTCGTAACTCTCGACGACTGCGGTGCATTTCTGCACGACAGTCGCGTCGACTGCGGTGCATTTCTGCACGGCAGTCGCGTCGTCGGCGGAAATCGTTGCCGTCTCGGGAATTCCGTTCCGCTCGGCGATCCGCATGATCACCGCCTGGGCCCGGCTGGTACGACCGAAGTCCCACCACCGGGCCCCGTAGGCCTGGCAGATCGCCGTCGCGTCGAAATACCCGTCGACCCGCCGCACCCGGACCGTCGCCGGGCCGATCCGGACGCCGAAATAGTCCGAGGCGTGATTCCAAGTTTTCGAATACTGCAAAAGACGACCAGCTGGTCGGGATGTGCAATGCACTGTGCTGGACGC
>JAQGHQ010000018.1 GCA_028288765.1 Gemmataceae bacterium
CTTCCGGGCTGCGATCGACGACTGTCTGGATCGCATCCCGACGGACCATCGTGCGGCACTGGCCTCGCTCATGACCCTGAACTTCCAGACGTTCGACAACACCTCATTCCTGGCCGCGTAGAGTATACCTTGGTCGTGGAGAGGGATATCACGAACACCTGCTTGCCACTCTGGGCCGTGCCGCCGAGTTTCTCCACGGCCGCAACCGCCCGATCAACGATAATCGGCGGAACGGAATACTCAGGGGGAGGTGGGGCATCAAGAAGAGGCGGTTGTCTCTCGGCTTCGTCCGGGGCCGCCCGGCTAGAATTGCGGATAAAACTCTACGAAGACCTGACGAACCAGCAGCCCAGGCCGTTCGACTGGAAGTTCACCAGATACGACCTCTTCGACTTGCTACAGCGGTCGGCGAGGAGGGAAGCCGCGTTCGGGGCTTCCACACCTGTCGACCCGGCACGTTCGGGATGACGTGTTGACTAGAGCCGCAACCCTACACGTATTTGTGAAACGGACCACTAAGGCCCGCCGTAGGCATAAGCCGTCTCCGATCGCCACGAACGGTCTGCGGTACCGATGAAAATCGGTATTTTTGTTCCTATCGGAATAACCCGCCCTACCGGTTCAACCAATCCTTCCAGCCCACTTTGATTCCCGCCTTAGCCCAGGGGCGGAAGCCCGGGGCATCTATGGAGGTTCACATGACTCGCCGGTGTTTCGTTTTCGCGGGCGTAGCCCTCGTCGCCATTGCCGCACTCGCCCCGCTCCAAGCCGACGCACCCAAGCCCGGCCCTGCGACCTTCCGGGCCGGGGCGTTCGCCCAGGATGTCACCCCGCCCGCCTTCCCGGTTTCGGTCAACGGCGGGATGGCCGACCGCAAGGCGACGTCGGCCCACGACCCGCTCCACGCCCGCTGTCTCGTGTTCGACGACGGGACGACGAAGGTCGCGCTCGTGGTCGTCGACAGCTGTATGATCCCGCGCGAGCTCATCGACGCCACGAAGGCGAAGGCCGAGAAGAAGACCGGCATCCCGGCGGCGAACATCCTGGTGTCCGCCACCCACACGCACACCGCCCCGACCCTCGGCGGTGTGTTCCAGAGCGACCCGAACGACGAGTACGTCAAGTTCCTCGCCGACAAGATCGCCGAAGGGATTGAGAAGGCCCACGGCAAACTCGCACCGGCGATGGTCGGGTGGGGCGCGGCGGCGGAGCGGACCCAGGTGTTCAACCGGCGGTGGCGGATGAAGCCGGGGGTCGAGAACAAGGATCCGTTCGGGACGACCACGGACAAGGTGCGGATGAACCCCGGCTACCAGAACCCCGGTCTGCTCGAACAGGCCGGGCCGGTCGACCCCGAGGTGTCGGTGCTGGCCGTGAGGGGGGTGGACGGTAAGCCGGTGGCGCTCTTCGCGAACTACTCGCTCCACTACGTCGGGGACATGCCGGCGCTCTCGGCGGACTACTTCGGCCTGTTCGGCGACCTGATCGGGCCGAAGCTGAACGCCGGCCCGGGGTTCGTCGGCATCCTGTCGAACGGCACGAGCGGAGACGTGAACAACATCGACTTCGCCGGGCCCCCGCCCGGCAAGCGGGATGTGGGCGAGCAGTCGCGGGTGGTGGCCGCGGCGGTGGCCGGGGCGGCCAAAAAGGCGGCGGATACCGCCTACCGCGGAGACATCACCCTCGCGGTCGCGGAGAAGGAGATCGAGCTGGGGGTACGAAAACCGACGGCGGAAGAGATCAGGCGGGCCGAGGCCCTGTCGGAGGCTGCGAAGGGCCGTGAGCTGCGGGGGGTCGAGGAGGTATACGCCCGGGAGACGGTGCTGCTGACGAAGTACCCGGACACGGTGAAACTCAAGATCCAGGCCATCCGGGTGGGCGAACTGGGGATCGTGGCGATCCCGTGCGAGGTATTCACCGAGATCGGACTGGAGATCAAGAAGAAGAGCCCGCTCAAGCGGACCTTCACAGTTTCGCTGGCGAACGGGTACAACGGGTACCTCCCGACGCCGGCCCAGCACGCCCTGGGCGGGTACGAAACGTGGCGGGCGCGGTCGAGCTATCTGGAGGTGAAAGCGTCCGAGACGATCACGGCGACGGCGTTCGATCTGCTCGCGGTGGTGGCGAGGAAGTGAAAAGGACCGGCCGGCCGCCACGGAACTCGAACCGCCGGGCTGCCTCCCACCCGGAGTCGGGTTCCGCTTGCGACCGACCGGTCCATACAGCGCGGGTTCCGGCCCGCGCTGTGCCTCTTCTCTCCGGCCCCACATTAGGTCATGGAACCCGAGATCACCATATGTTAAGCAACCGTCGTGCCGTGTGCGGAAGGGTGTTGCGGGGCCGCACGACCGGTACCGTCGGAATGGCCCGGGCGGTCAATATGAAAAAGTGGGGAAGGCAACCGGGTCGGCACGCGTAGTTTTTACAACCCCGCCATTTCGGTAGGGAAAAACTACACCGGGTCAGGTAACAAGGATCGCCCGGACATCCATGACGTTCGTGCCGGTGAGCCCGCAGCGGAGCAGGTCGCCGGTCTGGCCGAAGAACGGGTAGGCGTCGTGCCGGCGGAGGTAGTCCTCGGCCGAAAGGCCGAGACCAGCTGCCCGCGCGAGTGTGCCGGCGTCGGCCACGGCTCCGGCGGCATCCGTGGGACCGTCCTCGCCGTCGGTCCCTCCGCTGAGGACCGTGACCCCCGCCATCCCCGCGGCGCCGAGTTTCGCCAGCAGGGCGAGGACGAACTCCTGATTTCGGCCGCCTTTCCCGGCATTCTCGCCGAGAGTCACGGTCGTCTCCCCGCCGAGGAGCAGGCACGCGGGCGGGGCGAGCGGCACCCCGTCGGCCCGGATGCTCCGGACGATTCCGGCGACGGCGGTCGCGACGGGCCGGGTTTCGCCCTCGACGAACGACCCGAGGTCGAGCACGCGGTACCCGAGGCCGGCCGCCGCGCGAGCGGCCGTGTCGAGCGCCACGCGGTTGCTCCCGATGATTCGATTCACGACGGTCGGCGGGAGGTGCTTCGGCGTGTCGGGGATTTGCCCGGCGGCGCCGCGGGCGAGGTGGTCGAGGACCGCCCGGGGTAGGCGGTCGCACAGCCCGTACCGGTCGATCACCGCGCCGGCGTCGGCGAACGTGGTGGGGTCGGGGGCGGTCGGCCCGGACCCGATGACGTCGAGCGGGTCGCCGACGACGTCCGAGACGATGAGGGAGAGGAGCAGGCGGCCGCGGAACGCCCGGGCGAGCTGGCCGCCTTTCACCCGCGAGAGGTGCTTGCGGACGCAGTTCATCTCGTCGATCGTGGCCCCGGACCGGTGGAGGAGTTTAGTGACCGCCTGTTTGTCGGCCAGGGTGATGCCGTCGGCCGGGGCGGGGAGCAGGGCCGACCCGCCGCCCGAGAGCAGGCACACGGCGACGTCGTCGGGCCCGGCGGCCGCCAGGAGGGCGAGCATCTCCTCGGCCCCGGCCACGCCGGCAGCCGTCGGTTCGTTGACCCCTTGCGGCCGGGCCGGGCGGAGCCGAACCCGGGCGAGTGGCCGTTCGGTCCCGGCGGGGACGTTGACCAGACCCTCGACGCGATCGAGCTGGTCGGCGAGAGCGGCCTCGAGTCCGGCGGCCATTTCCGACCCCGCCTTGCCCGCACCAACGACTCGGATGCGGCTGGCGGAACGAATCCGGCCGGCGACCGGATCGTCGGTGAGTGCCCGGACGACAAGGGGTTTCGGGAGCACCGCCTGTACGACTGCCTCCCAGATTGCACGGGCGTGTTCCCGGCCCGGTGGACTGCCCAACATGTCGTGCCCTCGGCCCGTCGATGGTCGTGTTGGGATCCGGGGTTATTCGACCCCAAGAGGGTCTTCTAGTATCCCGTCCGCTTTGTTGCCCAAAACTCAGGAAAACGGGCTGCGGGACGGGGGTAGTTAGAGGAACGTCTCTTGTCATCCCCATCCTTCAGCACTAGGATTTTCACTGCCGGGGACGTAGCTCAATTGGTTAGAGTACCGGACTGTCGATCCGGTGGTTGCGGGTTCGAGTCCCGTCGTCCTCGCTAGAAAACAAAGGACTTACGGCAACTCAAAGTCTCGGACGCATAAAATGTCCGAGAATCTCGTCCGAAAAGTGGGTCCGGGGGCGGCCGTCACACCTCTCCCCCGAACCCGCGAGCCTTCCGGCCCGCCTACGGGAGGCTCATCCGTGCCACATTTTCCGAAGCCGTTTTTCAAGACGGGTCGCGGCGTCTGGTACGTCGAGATCGACCGCCAGCAGTACAACCTCGGGTCCGACAAGGACGCCGCGTTCGAGCGGTACCACGAACTCATGCGGGACCGGCCCCGCGAGGCCGACCTGACACTCGCGCTTGGCGTCATGGACGCGTTCCTGACGTGGGCGAACGAGCACAAGGCCCCGCGGACGTTCGAGTGGTACCAGCGGCACCTGAAGGCGTTCGCCCGGTCCATCCCTTCCCTGCTGCCCGTCGGGCAGCTCAAGAAGCACCACCTGACGAGCTGCCTGCGGGCCCAGACCGCCAGCAACAGCACCACCCAGAACGGCCTCTGCCGGGCCGTCGTCCGGGCGTTCCGCTGGGCCGAGAACGAGGAGATCATCCACCGCTCCCCCTTCCGCGGCGTCGAGAAGCCGACGACCCGGCGGCGGACGGTCGTCATCCCCGAGGAGGACTACCAGTTCATGCTCTCCCGGATCCCGTCGCAGAACATCCGGCTGCTGCTCGAGGCCGCCTGGCACACCGCCGCCCGGCCGCAAGAACTGGCCGCGGTCGAAGCCCGGCACGTCGACGTGAAGAACGGCCGCTGGGTGTTCCCCGCCGAGGAGAGCAAGGGGAAGCGATTTCCCCGGGTCGTGTACCTGAACGACCGGGGCCTGGAGATCACCCGGCAACTCGCCGAGCGGTACCCGTCGGGGAAGCTCTTCCGGAATTCGGACGGGGAGCCGTGGAACCGCCACTCCGTCGCCTGCGTCTTCGGCCGACTCCAGGTCGATCTCGGGATGCGGGCGATGAAGACGCTCGGGGTGACGGTCGAGAAGCCGCCGCGGTTCAACAAGACAGCGTTCGCGGACCGGGCGTCACTCGAGGCCGCCCGAGCGGACCAGGCCCGGGTCCTGTACGAGCGGCGGAAGGCCGTCCACAAGCTCGCCCGGACCCACGCCCCGAAGTTCTCCCTGTACCACTTCCGCCACACCTGGTGCCAGCGGGCGCTCAAGGCCGGGGTGGACCCGCTCACGGTCGGGATCCTCATGGGCCACCAGGACCCGTCGACGATCGCGAAGGTGTACCAGCACCTCGCCCTTGATCCCGACTTCCTCCGGAAGGCGCTCGCGCGGGCTACAAGTGCTTGAGCTTGATCGGGGCGGTCCCGACCGCCCCGGCGTCGTGCCGGTTCGATTCGAGCCAGGCGACGAAGTCGGACAGCTTCACGAGGTATTTCCCCCGGGCCCCTTTTTTGGCCGGGAGGCGATAGTGCGTGAGCAGTCCCGCCTGACACGCGGCGTACACGCTCGAGCGGGCGATGGGGAACCGCTTCGCGAGCTGAGCCGGGGTCAGGAACTCTTCTCCGGGCGTCAGGGCGCCCGCTTCGCTCCGGTGCTCCATGGGTTTCTCCCCGCTGTCCGTTCTCGTCGACCGACCGCCGGGTCGGGAGGATTCCCGTTCAGCCAGCGGCCGGGACCCGCTGCCCGGCCATGCTCCGGCCTCTCCCGCCGGCGCGGACCCGCTCGTGCGGGCCCGGGATCGCGGTGAGGACCGTCTCGACCATCGCCACTTCACCCGGGCGGAAGGGCGGTTTGAGCGGAGAACCCGGCGACCTCACAACGGAGGACGGTCGCGGAGGCGGCTCCGAACCACCTCGTGCCGGTCATCCCGGGTTCTTCTGTTCTTTGTGACCGGAAGAGTTGGGGGGATATAAGAAGGTCTTCCATTTCTCGACGAGTCGGGCGAGTTCTGCCCGGAGTCGCTCCACGATTTTCTTGATCGGGTTCGATTCCTCGGGGCCCGAGGCCTCGCGGGCCAGGGATTCGGCCAGGTACAGGCGCCCGATCAGTTTCTCGAACTCGAGGGCTCGCGCGACGAGCATTTCCCGGGTCGGGTAGGGCTGCTTGTAGGCCTTTCGGGCCGCCTTCTCCATCTCCTCCAACATTCGGTAAGGCGGGGCAATTCGGCCCGCGATCAGGATGTACCGGAGGACCTCGTCACTGACCGGAAGGTACTCTTCGTCCGGCTTGAGGGTGGCGGCCAGCAAGGCCTGGTTCACCTCGCGAGCTTGCTCCAGCAAACTGGGTAGGCCCTCAATGACCAAGCGATTCAGGACGCTATTGATATCCTCCTTTAGCAAAAGAGCCACCAATGCGAGCTGTTCGTAAGTCTCTTGATCACAACGGTATGTGAATTGTCCACCGGTTCTTTTTGTGCGCATCTCTAAGTTCCCCTAGAAACTACTAGTTTCTTTGAATAGTATAGATCCTCGGGATCTGATGTCTAGCCCCATTGGCGAATCCCTGTTGATCGGGCTCCGGGGAGAGTACGGGTGAGCGACCGCGAAGCGCCTTCGAGCGGCTGCGGCCCGGTCGTCCAGTTGGTGCGGGACGGACAGATCCTCTTCGCCCCGGCACTCCCGGTCGAAGTACTGCGGCAGTTTTTCACCAGCCGTCGTGCGGCCATCATCTCCGAGACCGGGTTCTCGACCGGTCGCCAGCTCTGCCGGCTGTTCTCGGTCCATCGCGACCATAACGAGATCCGCTTTCCCGCCGGCCTCGTGCCCGCGGTCCTCGCGGCCTGTCGCACGGCCGGTCTGTCTGTCCGGCTCAACTGGTCTCTGCAAGAAATGCTCCCCGTGGTCGGGCCGGACGGCCTCGACCGGCGGGTCCGGATGATCCGGACCGGGGCCCCGCTGCCGCCTCCGGTCGCGACCAGCCCACGCGGCCCCGCGGTCCTCGACCTCGTCCGGCGGCACGACCGGGGCCTCGTCCGGTACGACCCCGCCGCCGTCGACGTGGCTGCCGTGATCGCCGAGATCGCACTCGCCTGGCCCCAGATGAGCGTGGCCGTCGTCTGCGACCGGGCTGCCGAGACACGGGCCCTCCGGGACCGGCTGCGGCATCTGGGCCTGGCCGATACGATCGCCAGCGCGTCCCGGAACCGACCGTGCACTGGGGATGCCGGCCGGGTGATCGTGGCGACGCCGGTCGGACTCGCGGGCGACGGGGTGGACCTGGCCTGGCGCCAGATCGTGATCGTGGTCGACGCGCTCGACGCGCTCGGGGAGCAAGCGCGGTACTGCCTCGACCACGCCCTGCGGGCGCGGGTGTACGCGATGCTCCCGATCGATGCCCGGCCGTCCCCGCACGAGTGGGACCTCCTCCGCATGAGGTTCGGGTTCGCCGAACTGGTCGTGCCGGCCCCGGGATTGATCGAGCGGCCGGTTACGGTCGAATGGGAGTCGGTCCGGTGTGGTCGCGGGCCTGACCTCGGGGCCGACATCCTCGCCGTCAAGCGCCGCGGGGTGTGGCACAACGGCCAGCGGAACCGGCTGGTGGCCGGGATCGCCAGGCGGGTGGCGACCGGATCTCCGGATGACGGGGCCGCAGGGGCCGGTACGCTCGTGCTGGTCGAGACTGTGGCCCACGCCTTGGCCCTCGCCGGCCGGCTCCGCGGGTGGTCGGTCGTCAGTAGCCTCCCGGTCATCAAGGACGGCCTGACCGCGTCCCAGATGGCCGCGATTGGCGCCGGGGCGAGCCCGTTCAGCACGGCCCCGTTCCCTGCGATCGTGACGTTCGACGGTCTGGCCCGGTACGACCTCGCGGCCGTGACCGCGATTGTCCGGGCCGACGCCGGGACCGGTCTGCCGCCCCTCCCCCCGGGGCGCCTGGGGGCCGAGTTCCCGGCCCCGCCCCTCCGGCTCGTCGATCTCGACGGCGATTCCCATCCCCTGCTCCGGCGGGCCGCCCGGCAGCGGCGGGCGGCGTACGTCGGGCGCGGCTGGTTCGCGCCGGGGGTCGACCCGGTCGAGGGCCGGGCCGCGCGGTTCCTGGGGACGAGGCCGAGACTGAAGGAGGGCAACAAATGAGTTTTACAAAACTCCAATGGGGGTTCGCGCACCAGATGTCGGTGGATATGACGGTGACGTACTCGGCAGACCCGTACCGGCCTCGGCAGCGGGTCCGGCGGCACGTCCGACCGGCGGGCCCGCTGCCGACGGTGGCCGAGATCACGGACCCCGACTTCCTGCTGACCACCTACTACGACCTTAAGGCCCGCGGGGGGCCGGCGGCCGGCCCCGACCGGACAACGTACCCCGACCTCGGCCGGGCGGAAGCCGCCCGGCTGATGCGGCAGCTGTCCGAGTATGTCCGGTCGGGCGAGTACCGCCACGGCCCGACCCGCCCCGTTCAGATCCCCAAGCTGCGCGGCGGCCACCGGACCCTCCGGATCGCGAACCTGACCGACCGGGTCCTGTCCGCGGCGCTCAACACCCTGATGGTCCCGTTCTGGGAGCGGGTGTTCTTGCCGCGGTCGATGGGCTTTCGCCCGGCCCGCGGGCCGTGGCTCCTGCTCGCCGAACTGGAACGCACCATGATCGACCAGAACCGCTGGGTGATCGCCGTCGACGACGTCCGGAAGGCGTTCGACACCGTCGCCATCGCCGACGCGCTGGCGGACCACGAGGCGTACATCGCAGACACGTCGCTGCTCGCCCTCATCCGGGCGGTGCTGCAGGGTAGCGACGGCCCACGCCGGGAGAGGGGGATCGATCAGGGCGCGGCGTACTCGCCGACCACCCTGAACGCCCGACTGCACCGCACCCTCGACGTCGGGGTGGAACGACGTCACCTACCGCCCTGGCGGCGATTCGCCGACAACCTGGCGTTCGTCTGCCGGAGCGTGACCGAAGGCGAGAAGGCGATCCAGTGCTGCCGGGAGCTGCTGGACCCGGCCGGTCTTACCCTAAAAGGTGAGGACGGTCGACCGGCGGACCTGAACCGGGGGAGCCGAGCCCACCTGATGGGGTACACGCTCTTCCGGACGGGGTCTGGTCTGGGGCTCGTCCCCGGACCAGACGCCTGGCGGAAGCTGGAGGCGAACCTGCTCAGGGCCCACCGGAGCGCCCACCCGCCCCTGACCGCCAGCCAGGCGGTCCTGGGGTGGGTGCACTACGCGGGGCCGACCTTCGAGAGCCAGCGGGGCGTGACCCTGGAGCGACTGAGGCAGACCACCACTCGGTACGGGTACCAGGAGACCAACCTGGACCTGGTACTGCGGGAGTGGGAGGAGTCCTGGGAGCAGTGGCAGCGCCTTCGGGAGAGGGTGCGGACACGAGCCCGGGACATCGTAGTGCCCGCGTCGTGATCCTGGGGTTGCGGCTGCCGCCGCGACCGTCGAACCGGATGCCGGTCGGCGTCCGGTCCCGGGTGCCCGGGAGGTCTCCCCTCCCGGGCACCACGCTTGTGTGCCCGCGTGGTACGAGTCAAGACGTGCGAGTCCTCCTTTAATCCTTATGGCCGCTGCCGCAGCACTGTACGGTCGGCCGGCTCCGTCCGCACGGGATCGGGCTGAGTTGCCCGGCGTAACCGCCAGCCTCGCTCGTCCGGCGGCCGCAGGTCGGCCCGGGCTGCGTGACTGTGGGTGAGAACCTCGTGATGGTTGACCGGATCGAACATTACCTAGACCCGGTCGAGAGCCGGGGTGCTCCCCGGCAGATCGGACGGGTCGATCCCCGGCCTCGCCAACCCGGCGGGCGGCCGGGGCGACCGCACTCATGTGCCGGCGGGGTTGTCCCGACCAACCACAAGGGGATGACCGCTGGCGACCGGGACCGGGGTCGACGACCCGAGGTCCGGGGTGGGCGTCCGCCGGAACGAGACAATGTCCAGCCCGGGGCCGGGGCGAAAGTTTCGAAGGCGGCCGGGGAGCCGGTGACCCTAACCTCGCCTGCTGGCCCGTCTGCAGCTTCCAGGACTACTCAACCGCGTGCTGGGAAGACGGCTGCAGCGGGATCAGCCGGCTCGCGTGGGACGGGCGGCTCGGCTACCTGGCGGTCGCGTACGGCACCCACCGCCTCGTCCCGTTCCACCCGACGAGAGCGATAAGGTCAGCGAGATCATCGAGATCAGCCGGTGCATCGGCTGCTACAAGTCCGCCCGGGTCGAGCGCGGGAACCAGCTGCTGGCACTGGATATTCGGATCGAAAAGTCGACTTTCGCGTCCGCGGCAGCTACGTCGCGAGAGGCCGCCCGGCTGACCGTGGAACGGATTCTCCGGACCGTCGAGATGGACCGGGCGCTCCTCAGGGCGATCAACTTCTAACAAGCGCCGCGGGCTACCACCAGGGGACGCGAGACGATCCGGCGCGCCGCCCCACCGGGGGTCGGGGACGACTGACTCGGGTATAGGTAGGGATGACCGGGCCGGTGCAGCGGCTTTGTGTCTGCAACAGGATTACGTCCTGGGGGTCGAGGATGATGATCCCAACCGAGATGGTGATGGTAGTCAGGCTGGTGCGGCAGCTTCGTGACCGCAACCGTGTGTGTCTCCGCGTACGAGTGGTCGAGGCGCAATCCTCCGGACGTGGACCAACCAGGGGTCGAGGATGATTATCCTGACCGGAATGGTGATAGGTATACCGGTGCAGCAACCCCGTCCCCGCACCGGTATACCTTGGTTCGGTCAACCGGAATATCATTCACCCCCCGAGCGGGAGACACACGTGCCGGCCGGATTAAGGGAGGCCGTCTGCGTGTGTGTCTCCACGCGAGGCCCCTTCCTACTTTAGGTAGGAAGGGTAGAGTAAAGATTGAGTTGGAGTGTAGACTAGTGCCCCACGACTCTGGAACCTACTCTCAAAGAGAGTAGAGTAGAACAAAAACTGAGATCAACGGAAATGGGCGACAAACTGCGCAAGTTCGAGCTGATCGAGCCGGTGATGGCGCCGGACGCCCGGGCGGCCCGGATGGCGGTCGCGACCCCGCTGTTCCCGAAGGAGGTGTTTGCCGGCGACTGGGACGTGGTGCTCCAGGCGATCCTTACCGCGTGGCGGGCCCGGGTCTGGGTGCTGGTGAGCAAGGGGTACATCCCGGTGAAGTACCGGTGGGTCGCCGCGAACTGCACGCCGGCGACGTTCCTGACCCGGGTCGTCTCGGGGGTCCAGCGGGACGACTGGTTCTGCCACTACCGCGACGTGTGCCCGTGGTGCTACATGCGGTGGGTGAGCGGGGCGCACCGGTCGATCGGCGAGCTGACCGGCCGGACCGAGGGCGGGCGGCTGCTCCGGATGATGCGGACGGTGAACCTGTCCTACGGCGCCGGGACGGCCGGGCTGACCGGCGCCCTGGACGCCCTCCAGCGGGAGGCCCGGATGGCCCTCCGGGCGAACCTGGCCGGGCCGACCCTCCCCGGGGCCGCGGTCGGCGGGGTGTGGGCGGTCATGGTCGACCCGGCGGTCGTCCGGAAGGACGGCAAGGCGGCGACGAAGGGGACGAAGGGGACGCCGTTCTGGCGGCTCCGGGCCCGGGTCATGCTGGTCGTCCCGGGCGGCGACCCCGTGGTCGGGACGCTCCGCAACTGGGACCCGCCGCAGGTCCTCGGGGCCCCGGGGTCGGAGGAGTTCACCGAGGTCCTGGCCGGGCACTTCCGGTACCCGGCCGGGCTGGTCCGCGGGAACCCGGCCCGGGCGGCCGAGTGCCTCCAGGTCCGCAAGGAGTACCCCGGCTATCTGGCCGGGACGGTCGGCCGCCTCCGGGGGGCGGCCACGGGGGAGGGGTGAATAGACCGACTGCCCGCATGTCTACCTCCCGCCGACAGGTCCGACCAGTTCGTGAACGAGGTCCGGGTGAATCCAGGCCCCCTGGCCGGCCCCCCGGCTGTTGCCGGCCGACGTGCCCCAGCAGGTCTCAACGACCGCGGTGCATTTCTGCACGACGGTCGCGTCGACCGTGGTGCATTTCTGCACGACGGTCGCGTCGTCGGCGGAAATCGTTGCCGTCTCGGGGATTCCGTTCCGCTCGGCGATCCGCGTGATCGCCGCCTTGGCTCGGCTGGTGCGCCTGAAATCAGGCCACCGGGTGCCGTAGGCCTTGCAGATCCCCGTCGCGTCGAAATACCCGTCGGCCCGCCGCACCCGGACCGTCGCCGGGCCGATCCGGACGCCGAGATAGTCCGAGGCATGATTCCAAGTTTTCGAATACTGCAAAAGACGACCAGCTGGTCGGGATGTGCAATGCACTGTGCTGGACGCTCTTCTGGGGTGTCGGCCGACTCCTGTCGCTCCCGCTCCACGCCCCGGTTGACCAGGTACGGCCGTCGCCCCTGTCCCGGCCGCAGCACGGCGGCGGTCGCAGTGCTGCTGCTCCCTGCCTTCCGCAGTGTTACGAGTATCGACGTCAAGTTCGCGGCTTCCCCCCTGATCTGCGTCCTCGACCACCGACCCGAGGACTGGGGGATCGACTGCATGAACGCCATCTCGGCGGGGGGGCGAACGCCGCCCCGGGCGGCATCTCGACGGGCTGAGGGCGAACGTCACTCCGGGCGGGACCGCGACGAGATCCCGGCCTCGGCCTCGGCACTGACCAGGTGGTAGGTCCTGCCGGGCTATTGCAACTGCTCGAGCCCCGCCGCGGTAGTCGGTCGGGTCGGCTGGCAGCGGGGCTGACGGGATGATCAGCACCGGCACGACCGCGGCGGCCTGCTCCAGCCACAGCTGCCGAAGCCAGCCGGCCGCGTCGATCATCGTCCCGGGGACGCACCAGTCGACCAGGGCGAGCACGAGGTCCGGGTGAATCCAGGTCCCCTGCTTGGCGCCCCGGCTGTTGCCGGCCGGTGTGCCCTCGCAAGACCCGACGACCGAGGCGCATTTTTGCGCTTCGGTCCCGGCGACCGAGGCGCATTTTTGCGCTTCGGTCGCGTCGTCGGCAGAAATCGTTGCCAGCTCGGGGATTCCGTTCCGCTCGGCGATCCGCGTGATCGCCGCCTGGGCCCGGTTGGTGCGGGCGAAATCGCGCCACCGGGTGCCGTAGGTCTTGCAGATCGCCGTCGCATCGAAGTACCCGTCGACCCGCCGCACCCGGACCGTCGCCGGGCCGATCCGGACGCCGTAGTGGTCCGGATCGTGAGTTGACAAGGTATGGTCGTTGCTCCTGTTCCGTCCGCAGCACGGCTGCGGTCACGGCGATGCAGCCGCCGCGTGCTGCTCCCTGCCGGCCGGGGTGTTACGAGTATCGACAGTCAGGTCCACGGCTTCCCCCCTGATCTGCGTCCTCGACCACCGGCCCGAGGACTGGGGGACGAACGCCATCTCGACGGGGGGCGAACGCCGCACCGGGCGGGACCGCACCGGCACGTCCGCGGCGACCTGCTCCAGCCACAACTGCCGGAGCCTGCCGGCCGCGTCGATCACCGTCCCGGGGACGCACCAGTCGACCAGGGCGAGCACGAGGTCCGAGTGAATCCAGGTCCCCTGGCCGGCCCCCCGGCCGTTGCCGGTCGGTGCGCCCCGGTAGACCTCGACGACCGAAACGCAGAAATGCGTTTCGGTCGTCGGGACCGAAACGCAGAAATGCGTTTCGGTCGCGTCGCCGGTGGAAATCGTTGCCAGCTCGGGAATTCCGTTCCGCTCGGCGATTCGCGTGATCACCGCCTGGGCCCGGCTGGTACGACCGAAGTCCCACCACCGGGCCCCGTAGGCCTGGCAGATCGCCGTCGCGTCGAAATACCCGTCGGCCCGCCGCACCCGGACCGTCGCCGGGCCGATCCGGACGCCGAAATAGTCCGAGGCGTGATTCCAAGTTTTCGAATACTGCAAAAGACGACCAGCTGGTCGGGATGTGCAATGCACTGTGCTGGACGC
>JAQGHQ010000036.1 GCA_028288765.1 Gemmataceae bacterium
GGAGTTGGGGCACATCCACATCGACTTCGTGCGGTCGGCCGGCGGGTGGGAAGTGGAGCAGATCTGGATGTGCCGGTAGCCCGGGCGGACGGCTTCATTTCACCACATCCTCCCTCCCTCGCTTCCCCGGCCGCTTACCCGGCGGGAACACCCTCAGCCACCCCCACGCCAAGTCCGCCCCGGGGACCCGTTCCGCTAGTCGATCTTCTTCTTCACCCGCTTGTACACGATCAGGGTATGACCGCTCCCCTTGGCCGATGTGAACGCCGTGGGCCGGTCGGCCCCGGGTGGGGCCGAGCACTCGACGAACACATCCCCTTCCACCAGGTAGATCCCCCGCACGTCCTTCTCCGTTCCGGCGTGCCGGTAGTCGATCTGCTTCGGGGTGGTGGTCGGGACGATCCGCTGAATTGTCCCCCGCGGGCCGCCGCCCCGCTCGAATTCCCCGGCCCGAAACGTCAGCAGCAGTCGGTCGGGCAACTGGTCGGGGGGTTGCTCGACCCCGTCCTTCTCGGACGCCACGATCCGCCACGTCCCGTCGAGCCGCTTGTACTCCGTCTCCTCGGCCCGGGGGCCATCCGCGGCGATACAGGCGGGAGCCAGGGCGACGCCGAGTAGGGTCACGAGTCTTCTCATCGGGAACCTCCGGAAACGGGTCTGCGTCGATGGCCTGTCGGTCTTGCCCGGGAAGGAAGGCATGGCGAGGAAGGCCCGACACCGTCGTTGTAGGCGACTGGCAGGGCGACACCCTTGCCCGGGCCGCCGGCTCGACAGCCGACGGGCGATCGCTGCCCTACACGGCGCCACTCCTTTATGCACATGGGGCCGGGGCGGTGGTCGGTGGGGACAACTGACCTGGCAAGATCGCGCGGGCGGCGATCGCTAGAGAGCGACCGGCTGGAGGGGGACGACGGGGACCGGCTACACACCCCTTACGCGCGGCGACCAAGCAGACCCCGTCAAGCCGGGACTGATCGGATATTCACGGCCCCGTCCTCTCGCGTCGGTTTGATGACATCCCGATGATCGGCGACGCATCCGAACCGCTGACCACCCCGTTCCTTGCCGCGGACAACATTTCCGCACATGGCGGGGCTTCACAAAACTTTCCACCCGCCGGTTTACTTAAAGGCGGTTGCGGGCGTTGGAGCGAAGCGGAACACGCCTGCAACTGTCGCGTTGAACGACAGCCGAAGCGGCTTTCCCCGGCGACTTTTCCTATGGGCATTTCAGCCACCAGATGGGCTTTCGCCGAGGCCACCTCACGATCGACACGGCTGCCTCGGGCGGCTCGGACGACGGGTTCCTCCCCACGGCTGGTCCTCGGCGGGCACCCGGTCGTCTCGACAGGACTCCGCGTTCGAGCCCTCGCGCAATGCTCCCACGCCGAATCCGAGCGAACTCGCATTCTACTTCGTCAGAACGATCACCCCCACCGAACAGCCGGTCAAGACGTATCCCGGACCGGGCTCGCCTCCCGGTCCTCCCGCCCCGCCGAGAACGGAGGCTTGGCGTACACCACCCAACGCTGGGCATACAACTCGCCCAGCCAGCGACGGACACCCCCCGCCTCGGTCCCCGGCATCGCGTCGCCGTCCAGCGCCAGTGACCCGGCATCGAACAGCCTCTTCAACCCCGCCAGGAACTTGCCGCGGAAGAGCGACGCGAGGGCCCTCACGCCGATCAAAAACCGCCGCCGCCCCTCGACCCACCGCCCGCCATCGGGCGACAGCCCGCCGCCGGTCACGACGCAGTGCAGGTGGGGGTGCAACAACAGGTTCTGCCCCCAGGTGTGCAGCACCGCCGTGATCCCGACCTGGGCCCCCAGGTGACGCCTGTCGGCGGCCAGGACCAGGAGCGCGGCCGAGGCGGCTCGGAAGAGCAAGTCGTAGATCGCCGCCGGGTTCCGAAGCGCCACCGGGTTGAGGGCGTGAGGCAGTGTGAAGACGACGTGGAAGTACGGGACAGGCAACAGGCGTTCGACCCGGGCCTCCACCCAGGCCACCTGCTTGGTGGCCTGACATTTCGGGCAGTGGCGGTCGCGGCACGAGTTGTACGCGACCCGCCGGAAGTCACATCCGGGACAGGTCTCCACATGCCCGCCCAGGGCCGCGGTCCGGCACTGCCGGATGCGAGTCATTACCCGGGCCTGTTGCGGCGAGACCGGGTGGTGTTGACGATAGGCGTCCCCGTACCGACGGATGACGTCGGCCAGTTCGAGTGGCGGCCGGGTCATGGCTCAGCCCCCGCGTGCGTACATGAGGGCGGGGTCGGCGTCGGCATCGCGGGCAACAGATCGAGCGGGCTTGTGACGGCCCGGAGGTGCCGGGTACTGATGTGGACGTACACGGCCGTGGTGCGGATCGACTCGTGACCGAGAAGGGCCTGGACGACCGGGAGTTCCACGCCGGCCTCGATGAGGTGCGTGGCAAAACAGTGCCGGAGGGTGTGCGGGGTGCAGGGCCGCGTCAACCCGGCGTCGAGGGCGGCCTGGGCCAGGGCCTTCCGGGCGGACTCGGTCCGCAGCGGCCGGGTCGGGTCCTTGGCCGGGAACAGCTAGGGGCGGGGTCGCTCGAGTAACCAGTACTGGCGGAGTTCCTGCCACAGCCGGGGCGAGAGCAGGGTAACGGCCCGGCGGATCACGTGCTTGACGGGTGATTTATGGTGGATGGCATCGTTTCCTTTTCTCGGAGGATGCCATCGTGTCCGACTCGTCAGCCCGCCCCCGCTCGGACGCGGCCGCCACCCGACGGTG
>JAQGHQ010000044.1 GCA_028288765.1 Gemmataceae bacterium
CCAACCCCGGCGAGAGGGTGAACGCCCACTCCCCGACCGGCCCGCGGCCCGGCCGAAGGTCGTACTCGAAGGCACAGGCCGTCTGGCCCGGGGTCAGGTCGTACCGCGCGGCGAGGGCCGCCAGGGCCGGCTCCGTCCCCCCATCCCCGGGCCCGCGGACGCCGAACTCCAGCCGGGCCCGGTCCCCGAACCGGAACCGCCAGGTCCGCCGCTTGTCGTCGCCCGCGACCGGGAACGGGCCGGTCAGGATGACGTCGGCCGCGGCCGTCACCGGGGTCCGGTCGGCCGGCAAGTCCAGGTCGAGGACGGCGCCGGGGCACGACGGAAGGCGGACCTCGAACTGCCGCTCGCCGGCCCCCCCGTTCCCGGCGGCGGACCACTTCGTCTTCAGGCTCTGGCGGCCCGGGGCGGGCACCCACACCCCCGGCCCCGCGGGGAACCCGGCCCCGAACGTCCCGACCACGGCCCCGGAGCCGTCCGCCCACGTCGGGGCCCGGAGGGCGATCCGGAGCGGGTCGAGCGGCAGCACCGCCGGCTGCGGGCCGGGGTTCAGGATCACCCACTCGGCGACCCCGGTCAGGTTCGCGTCGGAGAGCGTGGCGGTGTATTTCGCCTCCACGAGCCGGGGGGCGAGCCGGGCCCCGGCCGCGACGACCCCGGCTTTCCGCACCCGGAGCTCGAACTCGTCGCGGGGCAGGCGGACCGCGGCGCCCGGATCGAACTGCTTGAGTGCGCCGGCGAGCTGGGCTTCCATTACCCGCACGCGGGCGATTGGGAACGGATCGTCGACCGGACCGGCGTCGGCCGTCACGAGCGGGGCGGCCCCGACGACGGCCATCGCGGGCGGGCCGGGGTCGTCCCCCGCCCCGGCGGAGACGGACCCGAGCCCGGCCGCCACGACCAGGAGGGGAACCAGGATCAGCCACCGGGGTCGGGACATGGGGTCGGGATTATCCCTGGAAGTCAGGAATTAACCACAGAGTCACAGAGAACACAGAGACCGGCACACCGAGAGATTGATTTTCAGAAGATCGATCTTGGTCGTCTCTCGGTATTGGTCTTTGCCTCTGTGTTCTCTGTGACTCTGTGGTTAATTCCTCGGAATGAATCAGCTCCCCGACGGCGCGACCGGCTGGGGGGCGACCGGGACCTCGGACTCGGCGGGGCCGGTCGAGCCGTTCCGCGACGGCCGGGCGGCGCCGGACGGGGCGCTCCCGCCCGTCGGCGGGACGGCGACCGGTTCCGCCCGGGTGCGGGTGAACCCGGGCAGGTACGTCACCCGCCGGCGGTAGTACCACTGGGCCGCCGTCTGGGCCACCAGGATCAGCACCAGGGCGGCGAGCCCGGGCCCGGCCGCCCCGGCCGCCTGGCCCGCCGGTTGCGGGTACAGGACCGCGGCCACCGCGGCGGCCCCGGCCAGCGCCGCCACCACCGGCCCGGCCACCCCGCCCGGCAACCGCACGACGACCAGCCCCGCCAACAGGACCGCGACCGAGCAGCCGACCACCAGTCCCACCCGCGGGACGTGGTACACGCGGACCGCCTCCGGGCCGGTCATGCGGACCACCGCGGATTCCACGTTCCCCGCCCCGTCGTCCCCTTCGGTCCCCGTCTGGAACCAGCGCTCCAGGTCGTCGGCCGAACCGCCGACCGGGACGAGCAGCCCGGACCGGGCCCGCCACCGCTGTTCCGCCCGCCCCTCGCCGACCACCAGCGGCACACTCCCGGCCGGGCCGGTGACCCGCCACCGGACCGGGCCGGCGAACGCCGCCTTCGGCCGGGGCGGCGTGTATTCCGCCTCATCCCCCGGGCCGGCCGGGAGCAGGTACCGGATTTCCAGGACGATCGTGCGGCCGGGCCGGGCCTCCGGGAGTGGCACCCGGATCACCCGGTCGGGCCCGCCGGCCGGGCCCGGGCTCACGGTCACCTTCCGCGGCGGGTCGTCCAGGAACACTTCGGGGGTGGTCCCGGCGAGGGCGCCGGGCAGGCGGACCTCGACCGAGTCCGTCAGCCACCGCTTCAGCAGGAACCGGGCCCGGTAGGTGGTCCCCTCGTCCCCCGCCAACGCCTGGACGAGCCCCCGCTCGACCCACACCGGGGCGGCCCCGGTCTCGGCCGCGTCGCGGATCTCGAGGACGAGCGGGGCTTCCCCCCCGGACCCGGCCAGGGTCAGGGCCGGGAGGGCGTCCCGGTCGGGGGTCGGCTCGGGCGGCAGCTCCCGCCACGGCCCCGGGTCGGTCCCGATCGTCCGCCCGGTCCCGGAGGCCGCCCACACCCGGACGAGGGCGTCGGTCCGGGTCGCCCCCGCCGGCCAGAGCAGCCCGACCGGCACCCGCCGCGGGCCGCCGTCCGCCGGGCGGGGCGGGAGCGGGACGGCGAACTCGACGGGGAAGGCGACGTCCTTCGCCTCGGCCGCGGGCGCGACGGCCCACTCCCCCGGCCCGAGCGGGTCGAACGGGGCGAGGGCTTTCAGGTCCGGCCCGCCGCGGAACTTCACCGGCTTCGGGAACCCGTCCGGGGACCGGAGCTTGACCCGCTCGGTGACGACGAGCTGGGTGTCGTGGACGGTGACCTCGGCCCGGACGTCGGCCGTCAGCTCGGGGCGGTACGGGGCCCACGCGAAGTCGACCCGGGCGAGCCCGCGGTCGAACTTCCCGGTCACCGCGGTCACGGCCTTCGGCGGCTTCCCGTCCGGCCCGGGCACCGGAGAGAGGGGCTGGCCCCAGGCGGCCGGCTGGTCCCCGTCCCAGTCGTGCCCGACCCCGCGGACCTCCAGCGCGTCCGGGACGGTGGCGGTGACCGCGGCGTCCCGCTCGGTCGCGTTCGGGTACCGGGGGAGCAGCACGGCCGAGCCCCGGGCCGCCGGCGGGACCGGAACGGTCGCCGTCAGGACGAGGTCGAACGGCTGCTTGTGCTCGGCCGTGAGCCGGACCGCGTACACCTGCCGGGGGCCGTCCGTCTTCTTCTCGTCCACGCTCTCGACCACGTCCGTCGGGGACGCCTCCGGCCCCCGCCACCCGGCCGGGAGCTCGATCGTGACCGTGTCCACCCCGGTCCGGAACGGGAACACCCGGATCTCCGCCCGGACCCGCCACCCGGTGTCGGTCAGCGTCAGCCGGTAGGTCGGCCGGACCGAGACCTGGCCGGGGAGCAGCTGGGCCTCCGCGGTCAAGAGCGGGGCGGGCGGGGGGGTGCCCCCGGTCGGCCCGGTGGCGAACCGGTAGAACGCGGCGGTCTCGTCGTCGGCCGCCGGGGCCGGGGGGGCGTCCTGCCGGAGGTCCGGGCCGTGCCGGACCACCAGCCTGGTGTTCGCGGCGGTGGTCACCCGGACCGTCCCGGTCTGGTGGGCCACGTCGAGGGCGGCGAACGGGCCGACCGGGAACGGGCCCTTGTGCTTCGGGTCGCCCGCCTTCGGCCGGGGGGCGCGGACGACCGCGGTGACGGTCCAGTCGGCGGCGGCCGTGCCGGCCGGGAGGTCGACCTTCCACACCGACCGGGTCGGGTCCGCCGGCCGGGTGACGACCGGCGCCCCGCCCGGCCCGGGGTCGGCGGCGGCGCCCGCGGCCCGGTCCACGCTCAGGACGGCGTCCGCCGGGGCGGCGAACCGCCAGGCCCGGGCCGGGCCGCGGGGGCGGATCTTCGCGACCGTCTCGACGAACCCCTCGGCCAGCAGGCATGTCACCTCCACCTCGGCCGCCTGGACGACGGCGGCCGCCGGGGTCGTGGCCGGCGGCTCCCAGGACACCTCGACCGAGTCGACCGCCCCGAGTGGGGCGGGCTGCTTGAGGTCGGCGGCCGCCCGCCTGGTTTCGGGCGGCTTGCCCGGCTGGGCCGGGTCGGTCGTGCGGGTGGTGAGGTTCACCCGGGCCACGCCCGGCGGCGGGTCGAGGGCGAGGCTGGTGATCGCGGCCCGGGGAAGCCCGACCTCGAACCCGACCTCGGTCTTGGTCCCGCGGCCGGTCACCGGGGCCTCCAGGTCGAGCGCGAGCGTGTGGTCGCCGGCCGCCTCGACCAGCACGACGAACCCGTCGTCCCCGGTGTCGAGGACCGGCAGCTTGGCCCCGTCGAGGGCGGCGGCGACGAGGAACGCCCGCTTCCCCCCGAGGGCGACCGCCGCGTTCGGGGTCGTGGTCCGGAACGTGTACGTCGCCCTGAGCGCGGCGACGACCGTTTCCCCCCGCTTCTCGACCCGCCCGGTGACGGCGCACCCGCTCGGCGGCAACGTCTTTCGGGCGGCGAGCTGTTTCTTCAGCTGGTCGATCTGGTCGAGCAGCTTCTGGTGCTCCTGCGGGGTGAGCAGGACCCGCTCGCCGTCCCCGCCGCCGCCCGGACCGGTCCAGAGAAACGTGCCGTCCGGGAGCCTGAGTCCGACCGCCGGAGTGGCTTTCGGCTGCTCCTTCGGGGCCGCGGGAGGCTGTACCGCTTTCGGGGGGTCGGGGAGCTTCTTCGGGTCGGGCGGCTGGGCCGAAAGGGCGACGGCGGCGGCGAGCACGACCACCGGGACGACCGCGAGCCGGGCGGCGGACGGGCGGCGGGTGGTAGCCGGCATGGCGGTCCTCGTGCCAAACGACCGGGAGACGAGATGGGGCTCGGATTTGACGAATCGCCTCTCCCGCTCAGTATACCCAACCCCCGCACGTCTTCCGACCCGACCCGGCGAGAATCCGATGGCGAGCCGGATCGTAGACCAGGGATATCGGGGATGTCGGGATGTGCTCGGAAATGACGAATGACCCACCGGCTCGGAAATGACGAATGACCCACCGATGACGAAGGAAGACCGATCTCGGCCGGGTTTCCTTCGTCTTTGGTGGGTCATTGGTGGGTCATTCGTCATTGCCCGTTTCCGGCCCCGGTTGACCCCGGGCGCGTCGGCGGGTTACACTCTAATCACACTGCCTCCGAGGGCCTGAGATGAGTTTCGGCGACGAGGACGAGTCGGACATCGGGTTCGCGACCGCCAGGGGCCGGGAGTGGCCGAGCGTCCGCCAGTACAACGTGTTCCTGGCGAACCGGGTGGGGGCCCTGCTCGACCTGGTCCGGTGCTTCGAGACGACGAACGTGAAGGTCGTCGCCCTGACGGTGGTCGAGACGGCCGACTGCGCGATCATCAGGCTCGTCCCGAGCGACGCCGAGCGGGCGTACGAGATCCTCAAACGGGCGAAACTCCCGTTCACCGAGAGCGACCTGCTGGTGGTCAAGTTGCCGGACAACGACCAGCCGCTGTTGACGATCTGCAAGGCCCTGCTGGCGGCGGAGATCAACATCCGGTACGCGTACCCGCTGATGATCGGGGTCGGGCCGATGGGGCACACGGCGGTAGCCCTGTACGTCGAGGACCACGAAACAGCGGTGACCACCCTGTCCGCCCAGGGGTTCACGATCTTCTCCGAGAATGACCTGGAGGGCTGAGCTCCCGGGGCCGGGCTTCGGGACCTGCCGCCGGAGGACGGCCCCCTGCCGTCCCGCCGCTACGACTACGAGTACGACTCCGACGACCACGGGTCGTTGGAGCCGCACCGGGGGACGCTGATCCTGATCCTGGGGGTGCTGTCGCTGGTGGTCACCCCGCTGATCGGTCCGTTCGCGTGGTGGATGGGAGCGACCGACCTGCGCAAGATGCAGACCGGGGTGATGGACCCCGACGGGGAGAACGAGACCCGGATCGGGTACATCCTCGGGGTCATCGCGACCGTGTTGCTGATGCTCGTCGTGCTGGTCATACTGGCGGTCATCGCGCTCGTCGTCTTCGCCGGGGTCGCCGCGAACGCCGGCCGGTAGCCCCACGGGCGTGTGGGGCCGGCGGGGCGTGGTCGATCCAGCCGCCTCGCGGTACTTCCGCCCGCCGCCCCCGCACGTCGGTGGTCAGTCTGCTCGTCCGTTCCCGGGGCGATTCTTCGCCCGGCCCGCGCGACCCGCCGCATTTCTCCCGAAGTCGCGTACGCGCGAGCCCCCCGTCCTCCCAATACCTATAGCCGGAAGGGGAACGTATGGCGGACCGGTCGCGCGGCATCAACGAACACCTCCGCACGCTGCTCCGGGCACCGGACGCGGCGGGCGACGCCGACCTGCTCGCCCGGTTCGTCGCGGACCGGGACGAAGAGGCGTTCGCCGCGCTGGTCCGGCGGCACGGGGCGATGGTGTTCGGCGTCTGCCGGCGGGTCCTGCGGGGGCACGCCGACGCCGAGGACGCGTTCCAGGCGACGTTCCTGGTCCTCGCCCGCCGGGCCGGGGCGATCGGGGCGGCGGCCGGGCTGGCCAACTGGCTGCACGGGGTCGCGTACCGGACGGCACTGGAGGCGCGGCGGGCGATGGCGGTCCGGCGGGCGAAGGAGCAGCGGGCGGCCGATCTGCGGGACCACGCGGTCCTGCCGGGCGATTCCCCGCCCGACCTGCGGGAGGTGCTGGACCGGGAGCTGGCCGCCCTGCCCGACGTGTACCGGTCGGCCGTCGTCCTGTGCGACCTGGAGGGGTTGGCCCGGCGGGAGGCCGCCCACCGCCTGGGGTGGTCCGAGGGGACCCTGTCCGGCCGGCTCTTCCGGGCCCGGGCGCTCCTGGCCCGGCGGCTGGAGAAGTACGGGCTGGCGGTCCCCGGCGGGGTCGTCGGGGCGGTGGCGGCGCAGTCCGCCGCGGCCGGCGTCCCGGCCGGGCTGGCGGAATCGACGGTGCGGATCGGAGTTCTGGTGGCGGCCGGGGGGATGGCGGGCGCGGCCCCCGCCCCCGTGGCCGCGCTGACCGAGGGAGTGATGAAAGCCATGCTGCTGACCAAACTGAAGGGGATGACGGCCGCGCTGATGGTCGGGTGCGCGGTCCTGGTGACCGCCGCGGCCGGGTGGCAGGCGAACGCGGCCGGCCAGCCGGACCGGCCGGGCGGCGAACGGGCCGGTGCGCCGGGAACGCGGCCCCCGAAGTCCGACAAGGACCGGATCGCGGAACTGGAACGGGAGCGGGACCAGCTGCTCAAGCAGGTGATCGACCTCAAGGTGCAGGTGGCCGATCTCGAGGCCGACCGGCGAAGCCGGCTGGACGATCGCGCCGCGGATGCGCGGGCGTTGCTCGCGTACATGAGACAGCTCGACCAGGCCAAGGAGAATCGACCCGGGTCGGCCTCACCCGCGGGGTCTCCGAACGGGGGTCCGCCAACGAGACCGGCCGACCCTTTGTCGAAACGTCCTGAGGGATTGGTCCCGGCAAACGTACCCGGGGCGGACCGCCCACCGACCGGAGCCCTGGGGCCGGGGCCGGCCGGCCCGACCCTACCGGGAGCTGGTGGGCCGCTGGGTCCAGGGGGGCCGCGGCCGGCCTCAGATGTTCAACCCCATCCGGCTGCACTACCGCCGGGGGCCGCGCCTGGAGGTCCCATGACAGGCGCGCCGGCCCACCCGTTCGGGCCCGGCGGACCGGCCCCGGATGTCGGGCCCAGTCCGATGTCCACCCCCGGATCGCGTCCGGGTGGTCGCTTCGGGCCGACGACCCCGATGGGACCGGGAGGACGGTCCGCGGACATGGTCCCGATGACGCCCGGGCCGGGCATGAAGGGCCCGGTGGGAGCGACCCCGGCGGCGGTCAGTAAGGTGTATGCGGTGGAAGACCTGGCCGGGGACGAGAAGCAGGCCGAGGCCCTGATCCGGGTCGTGCGGGCGACGGTCGAGCCCCAGTCGTGGGGGACGAGTGGGTCGGTGGAGTACTTCCCGCTCGGGAAAGCCCTGGTGATCCGTCACACTTCCGACGCCCAGCGGCAGGTGGCCGAGTTGCTGGCGCTGCTCCGGGAGTCCACTGGTAAGAAGGCGAAGTAGGGCCCCGCCGCCGGACTCGTCTCGTCCTCGGCGCGGCGATCATCGACCCGAAGTCCGAATGCCGAAACGGTGACATTCTCTCTCGCGTTTCGGCATTCGTGACCCGGGGGACAGGTGCGGATTTCGGGTTCCGGAATTCACGTCTTCAGTTACCCCCCGACTTCGGTCCTACTGGTAGAATGGCCGGCCGTGTGCCCAACACGTCCCGAGTTCTCAACCGGAAAAGGACCACCCGTGAGCGGACCCACGCACCCCAGCCGCCGCGATCTGCTCGCCGCGGCCGCCGGCCTGGGGATCGGGACCACCACCTTCCACCGCGCGGTCGCGGCCGGGGCCGTCGCCGCCGACCCGGCCGGGCCGGTCACCGCGGAGATGGTCAAGAACGCCGAGTGGGTCGCCGGGATCGAGCTGACCGACGACCAGCGGAAGCAGGTCGCCGGGAGCATGACCCGGACGCTCGCCGAGTTCGCCGCCCTGCACAAGGTCGAGGTCGGGAACCACGTCCCCCCGGCCGTCCACTTCAACCCCGATCCCTGGTATCAACCCCCGGCGCCCGGACAACAGTTCGAATCGGTCCGTGTCACTCTCAAGGGTGCCGAACGGCCCGCGGAGGACGACGACCTCGCGTTCGAGTCGCTGCTCGGCCTCGCGACGCTGCTCCGCGCGAAGAAGGTGTCGTCGACCGAGCTGACGAAGCTCTCCCTCGCCCGGCTGAAGCGGTACGACCCGGCCCTGAAGTGCGTCGTCACGCTGACCGAAGAACTCGCCCTCAAACAGGCCGCGGAGGCCGACAAGGAGATCGCGGCCGGAAAGCACCGGGGATGGCTGCACGGCATCCCGTGGGTCGCGAAAGACCTGATCGCCTACCCCGGGTACAAGACGACGTGGGGCGCGGGGCACTTCAAGGACCAGCAGATCGAGGAGAAGGCGACGGTCGCGGCCCGGCTGGACGCCGCCGGGGCGGTGCTGGTGGCGAAAGCCACGCTCGGCACGCTCGCGCTCGGCGACCAGTGGTTCGGCGGGATGACCCGCAACCCGTGGCACGTGAAGCAGGGGTCGAGCGGGTCGTCCGCGGGCAGCACGGCGGCGGTGGCGGCGGGGCTCACCGGGTTCGGGATCGGGAGCGAGACCTACGGGAGCATCGTCTCGCCGTGTACGCGGTGCGGGGTAACCGGCCTGCGGCCGACGTTCGGGCGGGTGAGCCGACACGGGTGCATGACCCTGACCTGGAGCATGGACAAGCTCGGCCCGATCGCCCGGAGCGCCTTCGACTGCGCGGTCGTGTTCGAGGCGATCCACGGCGCGGACGGGAAGGACGCCACCGCCGTCGACCGGCCGTTCGCGTGGCCGTGTCCGAAGCCGTTGAAGGATCTGCGGGTCGGGTACGTCGGCGGGAAGGGGGCGGTGGACGAGCGGGAGGAGTTGAAGGTCCTCAAGGGACTCGGGGTGAAGCTGGTGCCGATCACCCTCCCGGACAAACTGCCGGTGGATGCCCTGCAAGTGATCCTGACGGTGGAGGCGGCGGCGGCGTTCGACGACGTGACCCTGGCGGGGGTGACCGAAGGGCTCGGGTTCTGGCCGGGGACGTTCCGCCGCGGACGGTTCGTGCCGGCCGTGGAGTACCTCCGGGCCCAGCGGGTGCGGACGCTCCTGATGCGGGAGATGGCGAAAGTGATGGAGACGGTCGACCTGTACGTCGGCGGCAACGACCTGCTGATCACGAACCTGACCGGGCACCCGACGGTAGTCCTCCCGAACGGCCTGCGGAAGACCGGCGGGGTCGAGACCCCGACGGCGCTCACGTTCACCGGCCGGCTGTGGGGCGAGAGCGAGCTGTTGGCGGTCGCGATGGCCTACCAGAACGAGACCGGCCACCACCGGAAGCGGCCGGACATGAGCAAGGTGACGAAGGAGAACGCGGAGGGGAAGTGAGGCGGGTCTGCGTCGGGCTGGGTAGGTCCGGCGAGCCGAGCCGGACGGCCTGTACGGCGCGGGTCACAATACCTGATCAGATCGAGCGATCCCGTTCACAGCTGGTAGATCTGGCGAGCCGCGCTGGATTCGCCGTGCCGCTCGGCTCGCGGCACCTACCCAGCCCGGTCACTCGATCCCGATCTTCTTGAAGCACTCGCGGCCGGCCCGGGTGTGGTCGGCCAGCTCCGCGAACAGCCCCTCGTCGACCGCGGCGAAGTTGAAGCACGCCTTGCCCTGCTGCCGCCTCTTCAGCGCGGGCGAAACCTGGCCCTGGAGCACCGGGTTCATGTACAGCGGCATCAGGTGGAAGCTGACGTAATTCTTCCCGAGCCGGACCGCCGCGAACATCACCGGCTTCTTGTTCGCCCCGATCGTCTTCGTGTCGAGGTAGTACCAGCCCGGGTCGTCCTTTACCACGATCATGCCCGGCGCGTACGGCGTCAGGATCGCCTTCAGGCGGTCGAACACCGCCGCGAAGTCCGTCGTTGGTACGGGGTCCTTCGTGGCGGGTTTCTTCGCGGCGGCCGGCGTTTTCGTCGCGGCCTTCGCTGGCCGTTTCGCCTTCTCGCCCGCGGCCGCCGCTTTCTTCGCCATGACGAGCCCCCGTACCGGAACGAACCACCTCGGGCACACTCGGCCGGTCAGGCCAGCAACTTCTTGACGACCTTCCCGCCGACGTCGGTGAGCCGGAAGTCGCGGCCCTGGAACTTGTACGTCAGCTTCAGGTGGTCCAGCCCGAACAGGTGCAGGACCGTCGCGTGCAGGTCGTTGATGTGGATCGGGTCCTCCACCACGTTCCACCCGAACTCGTCCGTCTTGCCGACCACCTGCCCGCCCTTGATACCCCCGCCGGCCGCCCAGATCGAGAAGCAGAATGGGTGGTGGTCGCGGCCGGTCACGTCCGACCGGCCGTCCCGGTTCTCGCCGAGCGGGGTCCGGCCGAACTCGCTCAGCCAGAGCACCAGCGTCGAGTCGAGCAGCCCCCGCTGCTTCAAGTCCCTGACCAGCGCGGCGACCGGCTGATCGGCCATCAGGCAGTTGTGCGGGAGCTCGACGTCCAGGTTGGAGTGGTGGTCCCAGGAGGCGTGGAAAAGCGACACGAACCGCACCCCCCGCTCGACCAGCCGGCGGGCCAGCAGACAGTTCGCCGCGAACGCCCGGAACTCGCCCTTCCCGCCGCCGCGGGCCGCCTTGATCTCCGGCTCCGGCCGGTCCAGCCCGTAGGCGTCGAGCGTCTTCCTGTCTTCTTTGGTCAGGTCGATCAGCTCCGGGGCCGCCGACTGCATCTGGTACGCCAGTTCGTAGGCCGCGATCCGGCTGTTCACCTCCGGGTCGCCGACCTGGGCATTTCGAACGCCGTTCAGGTCCTTCACCGCCTCGATCGTCTTCGCCTGCATCGCCGCCGACAGGCCGGCCGGGTTGTTCAGGTTCAACACGGGCTCGCCCTGGTTGCGGAACAGGACGCCGGCGTGGGAGCTGGGCAGGAACCCGCTGCCCCAGTTCGAGGTGCCGCCGGACGTACCCCGGCCGGCGTTCAGGACGACGTACCCGGGCAGGTTCCGCGACTCACTCCCGAGCCCGTAAGTCAGCCAGCTCCCCATGCTCGGGCGGCCGAACATGGTGCTCCCGGTGTTCATCAACAGCTGCCCCGGGTGGTGGTTGAACGCCTCGGTATGCATCGACCGGACCAGACAGACGTCGTCGGCGACGGTGCCGAGATGGGGCAGGAGGTCGGACAGGTCCATGCCGCCCCGGCCGTACTTCTTCCACGTCCGCTTGCAGCCGAGGACGGCGGCGGTGTCCTTCTGGAGGAACGCGAACCGGACGTTCTTCGTGAACGACTCCGGCAGCTTCTGGCCGTGCATCTCGTTCAGCTTCGGCTTCGGGTCGAACAGGTCGATCTGCGACGGCGCGCCCTCGAGGTAGATGCAGATGCAGTTCTTCGCCTTCGGGGCGAAGTGCGGCGGCCGCACCGCCAGGGGGGATGAGTCCGCGGCGGTGAGCTGACCGTCGTCCCGCAGGAGCGAGGCGAGGGCGAGGAGCCCGACCCCGTTCGCGGAGGTGGCCAGGAAGTTCCGGCGGGACTGGATCAGGGCTTCGGCGTGTGGGTGCATGGTTGCCTTCGGTCCAGGATACTTGCTTGCTGGGCGGCCTGACGAGAACCCGGCCGGCACAGCCGGCCCTACTCCCGCGTCACAAACTCGTCCAGGTTCAGCAGCGTCCGCCCGAGCGCGACCCACGCCGCGGCCTCGGCGGGGGCGACCCCCTCCACCTTGTACTGGCCGACCAGCTTCGCCGCCTCGGCCGGGTTCGCCGCGGCCAACTCGCGGAACTCGCCGACCAGCTTCAGCAACCGATCCCGCTCCTTCCCGGCCGGCTCCCGGCCGAGGCACAGCCGGAACATGAGATCGGCCCGGGCGCCGGCCGGCGCGTCCTTCATCTCGGCCAGTACCCGCTTCGCGAGCGCCTGGGCGCACTCTACGAACACCGCGTCGTTCAGCAGCGCCAGCGCTTGTAGAGGGGTATTCGACCGCTCCCGCCGGACCACGCACACGTTCGAGTCCGGGCCGTCGAACGTCATCAGCATCGGGTACGGGCTCGTCCGCTGGAACCAGATGTACAGCCCGCGCTTGTACCGGTCCGGCCCGGTCGACTCGACCCACCGGACGCTGTTCGCGTAGGTCAGCTCCGAGATCCCCGGCGGCTGCGGCGGGCGGACCGACGGGCCGCCGACCGTACGGGTCAACAGCCCGCTCGCGGCCAGCGCCTCGTCGCGGACGATCTCGGCTTCGAGCCGGAGCCGGCTCTGCCGGGCGAGCAGGACGTTCAGCGGGTCGCGGGCGATCAGGTCCGGGGTGACGGCGGACGACTGCCGGTAGGTCGCGGACGTGACGATGAGCTTGTGAAGCCGCTTGAGGGACCACGCTCCGGAACCGATGCCCTTCTCAGAACCTGATCCCCCAACCCCCTTCCCGGGGAAGGAAGGGGGAGCAGAGTCGGAGTCTTCCTCCCCTCCCTTCTTAGGGGAGGGGCCGGGGGAGGGGTTTCTCTCTGAACCCGCTCCCCCCACCCCCTTCCCCGGGAAGGAAGGGGGAGTCGGAGCCGGGTCCTTGAACTCGCTCGCCAGCCAGTCGAGGAGTTCCGGGTGGGTCGGCTTGTCGCCCTGCGTGCCGAAGTCCTCCGGCGTCGACACGAGCCCCCGGCCGAAGTACTTCGCCCACACCCAGTTCACCGTGACCCGGGCGGTCAGCGGGTTGTCTTGCGAAGTGAGCCACCGGGCCAGATCCAGGCGCGTACCACCGGCCGCAGGCTTGTGGAGTACGGCAAGCGTACCGGGCTTCACCTCCACCCCCTTGCGGAGAAAGTCGCCGCGGAGCATGACGTGCGTCGGCCGCGGCGGACCGGCGGCGAGCGTCATCGCTTTGGCCGGGGTCGGGGCCTTTTGCGCGTGGGCGGCCTGGGCCTTCTCCCGCTTCGCCAGCTCCGCCGCCGGTAACTTCTTCACCCTCGCCTCTTCGACCGCCACCCGCAGCTTGGCCTTTTCCGCGTCGAACGCTGCCTGGCGGGCCTGGAACTGCTCCCGCTCGCTCGCGAGCGGGGCGTCGATGTCGAGCTCCCGGTCGGAGTTGAAGAACGCGAACAGCTGGTAGAACTCCCGCTGCGAGATCGGGTCGTACTTGTGGTCGTGGCACTGGGCGCAGCCGACCGTCAGCCCGAGCCAGACCTTGCCGGTGGTGTTCACCCGGTCGACGCACGCCGCCACCCGGAACTCCTCCTGGTCGACCCCGCCCTCCTTGTTGGTCAGCGTGTTCCGATGGAAGCCGGTGGCGATCTTCTGGTCGACCGTCGCGTCCGGGAGCAGGTCGCCGGCGAGCTGATCGGTCGTGAACCGGTCGAACGGCAGGTCCGCGTTGAGCGCGCCGATCATCCAGTCGCGGTACCGCCAGGCGAACGGCCGGCCGGTGTCCTTCTCGTACCCGTCGCTGTCGGCGTACCGGGCCGAGTCGAGCCAGTGCCGGCCCCACCGCTCGCCGTAGTGCGGCGAGGCGAGCAGGCGGTCGACCACCTTCTCGTAGGCGTCCGGCGCGGCGTCCGCGAGGAACGCATCGACCTCGGCCGGCGGCGGCGGCAGGCCGGTGAGGTCGAGGGACACGCGGCGGAGGAGCGTGGCCCGGTCGGCTTCGGGTGAGGGGTTCAGGCCTTCCTTCTCCAGCCTGGCGAGGACGAAGCTGTCGACGGAGTTGCGGACGTGCGAGCTCGTCTTCGGGTCCCGGGTCACGGGAACCGCGGGCCGCCGGATGGGCTGAAAGGCCCAGTGCGTCGACTTCGCCGGGCCGGCCGATTGCGGGCCGGCTTGCGTACCGTACCCCGCTCCCTGGTCGATCCACGCCCGCAGCTGGCCCACCTGCCCGGCCGACAGGCTCGGCCCTTCGGGCGGCATTTTCGCATCCGGGTCGGTGCCCGCGACGGCGTGGACCAGTCGACTGTCCGCGCTCGTCCCGGGAAAAATCACCGCCCCGCCGTTGCCGCCCTGGAGGGCGGCCTTGCGGTCGTCGAGCCGGAGCCCGCCCTTCTGCTTCTCCGGCCCGTGGCACTTGAAGCAGTGGGCCGCCAGGATCGGCCGGACGTCCCGGTCGAAGTCGATCTTCCCGGCGGCCGGCGGGGGCAGCTTCGCGGCGTCGGGCTTCGCCGGGTCGGCCGCGAACGCCGCGGCGACGGCGATAGCCGAGAGCGAGAGCGCGGGCAGGGAGCGGGGTACGGGCATGGCGGGTTCGAGAAGAGGCGGGTTGGCGGCGGGTAGTGGGTTTATGCTAAACTGGTCGTCCGAACGGGGCAACGCAAAGTTCGCCGATGCGGGCCGACAACCGGCGAGTCCGCCGGCGCGCCCTGCCGGGCTCCGCATCACCGGACACCTTCCCCGTCCGAGGAGTCTCATGCCCAGCGTCACGACACCGCCGGCCGACGCGGCCGTGCGGGCGAGTTTTCACTTCCTTCAAACCCTGCTGAGGGACTACGGCCCCCGCGACTTCGCCGTCACCGCCTGGGACGGCAGCGTGCTCGAAGCCGACCCCGGCCGCCCGACGCACTTCACTATCGTGCTCCGGCACCCCGGTGCGGTGCGGAGGATGTTCTGGCCGCCCAACGGGTATTCCCTGGGGGAAGCGTACGTCTACGACGACTTCGACGTCGCCGGCGACATCCACGCATTCTTCCGGGTCATCAACTACCTGCGCGAGATGCCGAACGGGATCTGGCGGCGGTTGGTGCTGGCGAAAGCACTGCTCGCGTTACCCCGCGGCGACCGGCCGCGGAAAGGCCGCCAGGCCGCCAGGCTTTCCGGCGCGAGGCATTCGCGCGAGCGCGACGAGCAGGCGATCAGCTACCATTACGACGTGCCGGGCGAGTTCTACCAGCTCTGGCTCGACAGCCGGATGGTCTACACCTGTGCGTACTTCACCCGGCCGGACGAGGATCTCGACGCCGCCCAGCTCAACAAGCTCGACCTCGTCTGCCGCAAGCTCCGCTTGAAGCCGGGCGACCGACTGCTCGACATCGGCTGCGGGTGGGGCGGGCTCGTCATGCACGCGGCCCAACACTACGGCGCCACCGCCGTCGGGATCACGCTCAGCAAGGCCCAGCTCGAGATCGCCCGGGAGCGCGTCCGCCGGGCGGGGCTGGAAGACCGGTGCCGGGTCGAGTTCCAGGACTACCGCGACGTGACCGGGTCGTTCGACAAGGTGGCGTCGATCGAAATGTTCGAGGCCGTCGGGGCCGCCTGGTTCCCGACGTACTTCCGCCGGGCGTACGCGCTGCTGCGGCCCGGGGGCCTGTTCCTCAACCAGGGGATCGCCCTGAGCGGCTGGGAGAAGAAGCCGCGGAGCCAGGCGTTCTCCGACCGCTACGTGTTCCCCGACGGGGAGCTGGCGCCGATCCACTACACGCTGAAGACCGCCGAGGAAGCCGGGCTGGAGGTGCGCGACGTCGAGAGCCTCCGCGAGCACTACGCGCTGACGCTGCGGCACTGGGTCCGGCGGCTGGAGGAGAACGCCGCCGAGGCGAAGCGGATCACCGACGAGGCGACGTACCGGATCTGGCGGCTGTACATGGCGGGCTCGGCCGACGGCGTCCGGAGCGCGCGCGGCAACCTGTTCCAGGTGCTGTTCGTCAAACCCGACAAGGGCGCCAGCGGGCTGCCGCTGACGCGCGCCGACTGGTACGCATAAGGCGGGCCGCGGATGAAAACGCGGCTCACGGGAGAGGACGGGACGGGCCTGGTCTCATACCTAGGTGCAAAATATGACCGCCCGGGTCGAGGAAGCGAGGGCGACGGGCGGCCTCACTCAACCCGGGCGGCGTCCCGAAGGCGACTCGGAACCTGAGCTGATTGTCGAGCTAACCCGGCCTGGGCGTGGCCGGATGGAATCGCTGGGCGAGACCGCTTGGGCGATCGTGGGCGGCGAACTGGGCGGCGGTCTGTGCGATGTGAATGGATTAAGCAGTCCCCGTGCCATCCTGGGAACCATTCTTCCCATTTCTTCAACACACTGCACGATAACGTCTTGCGATACTCAGCTGATTGTTGAAGTGTCTGTCACCCGTCCTGGAGTGTCCGGGAATCCGACGCTCACCTGTCGGCCGCCGGAACTTCCGGCAGATTGATAGTGACCTCGCCGAGGATTGTGCCCTATAATGAGAATAGACCGGCCGCGGTTACCGAACTGAATGGGCGACAGTTTGGGAATCAGCGGCCGGTCTACTTTTATTTCCACTCGAATACCCGGGACGACGAGCGGGCTGCCGCAGAGTAGACGCCGGCCGAGAGTGCAGTGCCCCCGGCCGGGGTGGTCTCCGCTCTCGCTCAGTGGGGGCGTCTTCTTCAGCCCCCTCCGGCCTTTGTCCTTTCTCCAATCATCGATACTCGTGGAACGGCACACCGAGCACGACCCGCATGCCGGCCGTGATGCGCGCCGCACCGTGTTTCACCGGCTGCAGCCCGTAGACGTCGCCGACCCGAACCAGACGGTCCCGCGTACAGAACAACACCACGTCGCCGAGCCCGGCCGGGATGATCCGGCGGCGTGACTTCTTCCGCTCCGGCACGTCGCAGAGCAGGAACTCACCGCCCCGGAACCCGCTCGACTCCGGGTCCTCCGGATCGGCCCGCCGGCTCAGAACGACGGCCATCTGGATCGGGAAGAACACGGCCCCGCGCAGGTCGCGGTGGAGGGCGTTGAACCCGCCCGGCCCGTACCTCAGCAGGATCGGCGTCGGGGCGGTCTGGCCGGCTCGGCGGCACTCCTCGCGGAAGTCATCCCAGACCGGCGGGAACCGCTCCGGCTCGCCCAGTAGCCGTTCCCAGCTGTTCGCGATCCGGGCCACATGCGGGTACACGGCCCGGCGCAGCTGATCGACGACGGCCGGAATTGGTGCCCGGAAATACCGGTACTCACCCTGCCCGAACTCCGGCCGGTCCATGACGACGGTCTTGGCGAAGAGCTCATCCCGATCGAACATCCCGCCCAGCTGGTCACAGTTCGCGGCATCGACCAGCTGGTCGATCACGACACACCCGTCACGGGTCAGCCGGTCGCCGAGCTGCGCCCAGTCGAACGCCGCCAGCCGGTGTGGCCAGTCGCCCACCGGATCGGCGGCCGGTGACGCTGTTCGCGGCTCGGGAGCGGATGCCGCTGGGACCGGCGGGGGAGCTGCCGGAGGGCTCTCGCTGTCGGCCAGAGACTGGTACGCGGACAACTGTTCCGCATACCCGGCGTCGTGCGTGGCGTGCCGGACGGCCTGTGTTTGCAGTGCGACCGCCTCGGCGGTGAACCCCTGCCGGATTCGCAGGGCCGCCAGACGGGCGTACGGCTCGGCGAACGTCGGGGCCAGACTGATCGCGGCCCGGAAGGCGTCGGCCGACTCGGCCTCCTTCCGGCGGAGGCCGAGGATCACGCCCTGATCGACCCACAGGACCGGGTTGTCCAGCTGGGCCGCGACGGCACGGCGGACGATCTTCTCGGCCAGGTCGAGGTTGCCGGCGTTGACAGCGTCCCAGGCCTGCTCCGCGAGTTTGCGCGCGCGGCGGCGGTCTTTCTCTTTCTGTTTCTTCGGGTTCATGGGTCTTCCTCGGCGCGCGGCCGGGAACCGCCCGGCGTTGGGGCAGGTATACCGGGCCGCGCGGCAATACGGTGAATGGAAGTGATGGGTTGGAGCACTACGACGATCCGCGGCGTCGCGAACCGCACCCGAGGGGGGTCGGAGATGCTCTAACTGAGGAAGACCTGGTGAATCATTCGCATTCAATAATCGTAATCGAGCCGGGGAGCTGGTCAAGGCGTTTTTGAACGCCGTGGCGAGGGGCCGAGGATAGGGTAGAGCAAGCGTCACAAAAGTGGGTGGGTATACAGGGCCATCGGACGGCCCTCTGATCCGGTCCCGAGGCTTCCCGTGAAATCGCTGACCGAGTACCTGACGTTCACCATCCCCGCGCGGATGGACTTCGTGAACATCACCCCGCAGGTGGAGGAGGTCGTCCGCCGGAGCGGGGTGAAGGAGGGGCTGGTGCTGGTGAACGCGATGCATATCACGGCGAGCGTGTTCATCAACGACGACGAGCCCGGCCTGCACGCCGACTACAAGAAGTGGCTGGAGGGGCTCGCCCCGTTCGACCCGTCCCCGACCCGGTACGCCCACAACCGGACCGGCGAGGACAACGCCGACGCCCACCTGAAGCGACAGGTCATGGGCCGGGAAGTCGTCGTGGCGGTCACGAACGGGAAACTCGACTTCGGGCCGTGGGAACAGATCTTCTACGGCGAGTTCGACGGGAAGAGGCCGAAGCGGGTGCTGGTCAAGGTGATCGGGGAGTGACCCGGCCGTGAAGCGACCAAAGTTCATCGATCATGTGTTTGCCATCCCGCCGCGTAAAGAGTTGACCGGGAAACCGAGCTCGCCCGAGGCTGTCATCGGGTCGAGGACGTCGACCGCTACACGGCGAGCGATTCGACCTCGACAGGCTACTTGTCCGTCTTGTGCTCCTCGACGAGACCGTCGAGCGCGTACCAGAACTCGTCCGGGTCGAAGTCCCCCCGGTTGCTCAGTACCACCGTCGTCCGGCCGCTCGCCAGGTGCCGGTAGTAGCTCGTCCTGAACCCGCCCCACGACCCCTCGTGGCCGTACCCGGTCAGCCCGCCCGCCCCGTCCGGGTAGAGGTCCCACCCCAGCCCGTAGGTGTTCGTCTTCCCGTCCCGGGTCCGCGACGGCGTGAGGGCCGTCTGCATCGTCGCCGGCTTGACCAGCTTGTTCCCCCGGACGGCGTCGTCCCACCGGGCCATGTCCTCGAGGTTCGTCCAGACCCCGCCGTCCCCGACCGTCAGCATCGTCTCCGCGCGGACCGGCGGGGCCCCCCAGGCTTCCTCCCACGCCCCCTTCTTCCGCCGCCACTCGTACCCGACGGCCGGCCGGCACCCGTCCGCCGGCTTCTCCGGGGTCGCGTCCGGGGACTCGTACACGAATGAGTGGGCCATCCCCGCCGGGCCGAACACCTCGTCCCGCAGGAACGTGCCGAATGACTTCTTCACCACCCGGGCGACGACCAGCCCGAGGAGCATGTAGTTGGTGTTGTTGTACTCGTACCGCTGGCCGGTCGGGAACGCGAGCGGGAACGCGGCCCGCTGCCGGGCGAACTCCCCGGCGTAGTCCTCGTTCGTCCGGTACCCCTTCGGGCCGGCCGGCGGCTCGTCCAGGCTCATGTAGTCGGGCAGGCCGGAGGTGTGGCGGAGCAGGTCGGCGAGGGTGATCGGCCGGCCCCCGGCGTAGGCCGGCAACTCGGGGACGTGTTTCCGCACGTCGTCCTCGACCGACAGCTTCCCCCGGTCGTGCAGGATCAGGACGGCGGTGGCGGTGAACGTCTTGCTGACCGACGCCAGCTCGAACGTCGTCCGCGGGGTGACCGGGGCCTGGTCGCCCAGCCGGGCCAGACCGGCGCACCGCCGGAGGACCACCCGCCCCGGCCGGCGGACCAGGACGGCCAGCCCCGGCCCGTTTGGGCCGAACCCCCGCTTCCGGACCAGCTGGTCGAATGCGTCCTCGATCGGGGAGGCCGCGGGGGCCGCCCGCCACCAGGTGGCGAGCGGGGAGGCGACGGCTGCGGCCAGCAGGGCGCGGCGGGTGGGCGCGTCCGTCGGGCGCATGGGTCAGTCCTCTGCCCGGGAACGGGACGGTCGGGACGACGGGTAGGATACCGGCCGTCGCCCGCCCGGTCAAAGCGGGAGACGGCGGCAGACCCCGGACACCACCGGGCCGTGGGAGCGGATCTTCCACGGCGAGTGCGATGGGAATAGGCCGAAGCGGGTGCCCGTCGAGGTCATCGGGGAGCGATCAGAACCGCAGCCCGGTGTAGGCGCCGATGATCGGATACAGGCTCTTGCCCCACATCAGGTCGCGCGGGTAGCAGTTCCCGACGGTCCCGCCGACCCGCGCGGCCAGCCCGACCTTCAGGCCCAGCTCGAACCCGCACCGCGGGGTGAAGTCGTGCAGCCAGGAGACGTCGACGTCCCCGGTCAGGAAGTACAGGGGCGAGTCGTGCGAGTCGCCCGGCACCCAGCGGCCGCGGCGGTTGCGGTAGCCGAGGTCGGCGTACCACTCCGGCAGGACCTGGCCTCCCACCCCGGGGCCGACCATGATCGTGTCGCCGGTCCCGAACGACCAGGTGGTGTGCTGCACCCGGGCGCCGAACCCGTAGGCGTAGTCATAAAGTGCGCTGCCGGTGTAGGCTTCGAGCCAGAGCGAATTGTTCTCCCGCGCCCACACCTTCACCCCCGCCCGGACGGCCGACGGCTGACCGCCGAGCAGGTTCACCGAAACCCAGTGCTGTTGTCCAGGAGCCCGGTCGGGAGCGGATGGAGGAGCTTCGACCACCCGCACCGGCAGGTAGTCGGTGATCGGCGGAGCCGGCGGCGGGCCGGCGGTGATCGGGAGCAGGGTCGGCCATCCCGCGGCCGGCGGGTCCTGGGCGACGGCCGCGGACGCAGACACAAACAGAAGGACCACCGCCACGGTGATCGGGCGCATACCGAGCCTCACAGATCGATGAGGTAAACCCTCACCCCGCTTCACGCGCCGACTCCGGGAAGGGCAGGCTCGGCTGGTCCGACCGGCGGCCGGCCCTCTCGTGGGCGACCAGGTCTTCCAGCTCCCGGCGGTACGCCGCGGGGTCGGAGAAGTGTGACTGACGGATTCGTGCCAGAATACCCTGGACGAGCAGCAACTGCTCCTCAGTGGTCAACCCCGCCACCCGCTCGTGCAGTTCTGTCAGGGCGTTCCGGTCCGGACTCATTCGTCTCCTCCTGGCACAGCCGCGGGCCCGATTCCTCGTTACACGTCCCGCTTGCCGAACCCGAGGACGCCGACCGCGGCGGCCAGCCCGCTCAGCACCACCGACCCGAGGACGAGGTTCGTCAGCAGTCCGCCGTTGTAGTGGCCCATCAGTACGAACTTCAACCTGGCGAGCTCGCGGTCCGGCGACGGGTACGGCTCGGGCAGGAGCGAGAGCAGGAACCCGGCCCCGTACAGCACCAGCCAGAACACCGTGATCCCGAGCACCGTCCCGTTCGCCAGCGCCCCGACGGTCACCCCCCAGGAGACAATTGCGGCCAGTACCGCCGACACGGCGACTACCGCCGCCAGCCCGCCGCCCAGCGACAGGTCCGACTCGGCGTCCGACTTGAACAGGAGGTAGCTCGCCACCAGGACCGCCGTCGCGAGGGCCGCGAACGTGGCCACCACCACCGCCAGCCTGGCGTGCCACTTCGCCAGGAAGTACTGGTGCCGGCTGATCCCCCGGCTGAGGACCGAGTCGGCGACCGTGCCCCGCTCGGCCCCGACCGCGGACACGGCCAGCACCACCACCACCGCCAGACTGCCGACGACCATGATCCGGAACAGGTCGCCGCACTGGCCGGCGGCCGAGTGGAAGATCCCGGCCTCCTTGTGGACCCCGACCCGGTACAGCAGGAACCCGGCGGCCGCGACCACGGTCATGAACACCCACAGCCGGTACACCCAACTCCGGAGCGTCTGCCGCAGGTCGGTCTGGAGGACCGCCCAGTACGGCAGGAACTTGTTGAACCGGACGGTCACGACGGCGGGCTGGTCCATGATTCAATCCAGAGAAGATCACCACAGAGTCACAGAGGACACGGAGAAGAGATGAAGGACCAGAGAATGAAATTTATCATTCGGTCTTCTCGGTATTTGCTTCTCCTCTGTGCTCTCTGTGGCTCTGTGGTTAAGTCTTGATTTTTCGTCAGGCGGCTTCCACGTCCTTGTAGAGTCGGGCGAACCCGCGATTCTCTTCCCTCTCCACGAGGTCGAGGTACGCCTGCTCGGTCTGCATCCCGACGCTGCGGACGGTGATGAGCGACACCTTGTTGTCGTTGAGCACCTGGAACAGCTGGGCGAGGAGGGCCGAGTTCGGGGTGTCGTCGCCGAGCTTCACCTCCAGCCGCCGCTGCCGGAGCAGGACCTGCTTGAAGTCGGCCAGCCCGCGGAGGGCCGCGACCGCCTTGGTGATCGCCTTCTGCTCGCCGTCGAGGTCGAGTTCGTAGTGGTTCTTCTTGATCCGCCCCTTCAGGTCCTGGAGGGTCCCGCTGAAGATCAGCTGGCCCTTATTCAGGACGGCCGCGTGGTTGCACACCTCGTCCACGTCGGTGAGGTTGTGGCTGGAGAGGATCAGGGTCTTCTCGGCGGCGAGGGTCTTGATGAGTTCGAGCATGCTCCGCCGGGCCTCGATGTCGAGCCCGTGGGTGGGCTCGTCCCAGATCAGCAGGTCGGGCTCGTTGATCAGGCTGGCGGCGACGGCGAGCCGGGCGGTCATGCCCGGGGTGAAGTGGACGATCGGGTCGCCCGAGTGCGGGAGCAGGTCGACGGCCCGGATGAGGGTGGCGAGCTTGGGTTTGCGGACGTCGGCCGGGAGGCCGAACAGGCGGGCGATGTAGTCCAGGTAGGAGATCGGGGTCATCCCCTTGGGGAACTGCGGGTTGGTGGGGATGTACCCGACCCGGCGGCGGACGTCGGCGGCGTTCGGGCTCATGACCCGGCCGAACACCTTGGCCCACCCGGCGGTCGGGCGGTGGAGCCCGAGGACGAGCCGGAGGAAGGTGGTCTTCCCGGCCCCGTTCGGCCCGAGCAGCCCGAGGACGCTCCCCGGCTCGATGGTCAGGGTGACGTCGTTGAGCGCAATCTGGCGGTTCTGGTAAATCTTGGTGAGGTGCTGGGTCTCGACGACCAGCTCGCTCGCATCATCCGCCACGGGCAAACCCTCCCCGTCCACGCCGTTCGCCCGGCGGCTATACCGGCGAGAAGATACCGTGTCTACCGCAGGTTGCGGGCCGGGCGGAAACCCGGTAGGTTGCCAGGGGTGCTGGGTCAAGATGGGGGCATGCGTGGCGAAGAAACAGCCAAAATCGGTAAGCAACGGGGAGCCGCAGCCGGACGGTGCGGAAGGCTCGTTGCCCTGCTACGTGCTGGAGTTGTCGGTCGAGAACGTGCGGTGCTTCGGGTCACGGCAAACGCTCAAACTCGCGGACTCGGAGGGAAAGCCGGCGCGGTGGACGATCATTTTGGGGGAGAATGGGACGGGGAAGACAACGCTACTCCAAGCACTTGTAAGTTTTGAACTCGAACCCTCATCGTCCGGACGTTTTGACGACCAACGCGTCCCAAGAATTCATTCGCTGGCATTTGCTAGGCATGATGCTAGTCGGTTCGGGCTCCTCCGAGGAGGAAATGGCCAAGTCGCATCGTGCCACTTGGTTTTTGCTCCCAATGTGAGCCTTCAAGCCGCCGTAAGCGATGCTGAGCTGTTTCACTCTTCTTGGCAGCTGCGTGGGCGTTTAGGCCATTCTAAAGCGAATGGTGTGATTAGTCCCACTTACTTCGCATACGGCGCAGGCCGGCATCTCAGTTCCCCGTCGTTGGTTTACGATGAAACTGACACTGCCGTCGAGACACTCTTTGATCAGCACGCCCTTCTGCGGAATGTAGAGGACTGGCTCCTCCGCCTCGATTATGCAGTCAAATCGACGGGCCAATCACAAGAAGTCACACGACTGGAGAACATCAAGCATCTTTTGACCTCTATCTTGCCTGATGTCGAGAGCGTGCAATTTCAAACAACCACCGGCCCGAATCCTCGACAGTGGGTCGAGTTCAAGACTTTCTCTGGCTGGGTCCCCCTCCACCGGCTCGGCTACGGCTTTCAGACCCTTATCGCCTGGGTGCTGGACTTTGTCAGCCGGATGGTTGAGCGTTATCCTGATAGCCCTGACCCGCTCGCCGAGCCCGCAATCGTCATTGTCGACGAGATCGACCTACACCTGCATCCCGCCTGGCAGCGAAAGCTCATCGGCTTCCTGTCCGAGCGATTTCCGAACACGCAGTTCATCGCCACCGCACACAGCCCGCTCGTCGTCCAGGCCGCGGAGGGCGCGAATATTGCGGTGCTCAAGCGGGTCGGGGATCATGTCGAAATCATCAACGACGTGGACGAGATCCGCGGCTGGCGGGTCGACCAGATCCTCACCAGCGACCTCTTCGGGCTGAAAAGCGCCCGGTCGTCAGAGGTCGAGAAACTGTTCGAGCGCAAGCAGGAGTTGGTCGCGAAAGCGAAGCTCACCAAAGCGGATCAGCGCGAGCTGAAAGAGCTTCAGGAGAAGATCGACCAGCTCCCGGTCGACGACACGGCCGCGTCGATCAAAGACCGGGAAACCATCCGGCAGGCCCTTGACCTCCTGGTGAAGAACTCGCCCAAATGATTCGCGTGATTAAGCTCACGGCTCCTCCGGTGCTCATCACCCGGGGTGGAACTGCCGCGCAGACCCATTGCGATGCCCACGACAAGAGCCCGGCCGCCTACCGGAGGAGGAAGAAGCCGGCGACGTTCGACTTCGACCCGACCATCTACGCCCACGACGAGGTGAAGTCGGCCCTCCGCAAGGCCCAGTACGACAAGTGCGCGTTCTGCGAGTCGAAGGTCACCCACATCTGCTACGGTGATGTCGAGCACTACCGACCCAAGGCCGGGTTCCGACAGCACGAGACCGACCACCTGAACCGCCCCGGGTACTACTGGCTCGCGTACGCCTGGGAAAATCTCTTCCTCTCGTGCCAGCTCTGCAACCAGCGGTTCAAGCGGGAGCTGTTCCCGCTCCTCATCCCGAGACAGCGGGCTCGCTCGCACAAGGGCACTGTGTCCAAAGAGAAACCCCTCCTCCTCAACCCGGCCACGGACCCCATCGACCAGCACATCACCTACATCGACGAGACCACGGCCCCGGTCAATGGAAGCCGGAAGGGTGCAGCCACGATCAAGCTCCTCGGGCTCAACCGACCCGAGTTGATCGACAAACGACGACTGCTACGAAAGGATTTGCTTCTCATGAAGGACCTTCGGGCTCAGCTCATGCGGAACGCGGGTTCCAGTCCGTCGGCCGATGCGCAAAGGCTCCTCGACAAGTTGAACCAGCGTCTCGCCGAAGCCGTTCAGAACACCGCCCCCTACGCCGCGATGGCCCGGATGTTCCTCTGACCAGGAGCCTCACTCCTTGAACTCCTCCAACGGGGCGTCGAAGTCCGGGGCGATCCAGAGGACCTTGTCCTTCGCGGACCCGGCACGGCACGGCCAGCTCGTCCGCCCCGTCTTCACCAGCTTCGCCAGCGGCTGGCCGTTGTCGGTCAACACGACCTCTTCGCCCGGTTGCAGCCCGGACACGATCTCCTTCAAATGAGCCTGGGCTTCGTCAAGATTCAGCGTCGACATGACTCGGTCTTCCCTCAGCGGGCATACAGTCGGAGGAATTCCATTCGCCCCGCCCCGACGACGCCCTGACCCCTACCTCCTGAGCATGCCCGGCTCCGCCGGGGTGCCCCCGCTGAACACGGGCGACAGGAACAGCATTCGGTCCGTGATCCGAATCGTCAGCTTCTCCCCGCCGGCAATCGTCACTCCCCACACCGAAATCCGCTTGTCCTCGTTCCCCAGGACCGCCGCGAACTGTTTCGCTTCCTGGTCCCCCTTCTCCAGAGTGATCAGTTTGACCACCCGGGCGGGGTTCCCGACCATCTCCGCCGCCGGGGCCGGTCCTCCCTTCACCGCCACCGCCGTTTTCACTGCCGACACCGCCGACCCCGCCGGGCCGACCGCCGCGTACACGGCACCCTTCCCGAATGCCAGGCACACCACCGCGTCCTTCCCGAACGCCTTCACGAAGTCCTCGTCCAGGAAGCTCCCTACCGCGATCGTGTGCAGCGACACCCCGTCCGTCTTATCCGCGTCCAGCGTCACCAGCTTCTTGAAGAGCGCGTTCTTCTCGACCGCCACCCGCAGCGCCTTCTCCACCCCCGATGGGTCGTCGAACGCCACCGCCCCGACCCCGGTGAACCGCCCGTCCTTGTCCGGCCCGAGCAGGACGACCGCGAAGTCCCCGTCGCCGGCCTTCACCGTCCGGGTTAGCCCCTTGCACACCGCCGCCGCCACCGGCCGTAGCGGCTCCGGCACCCCCTCCTCCGTCTCGGCCAGGCTCTCCAACATCTCGAACAGCGCAGCTGCCATCTCCCGCGTTTCCGGGGCGAATAGCGGCGCCTGGCCGACGACCCCGACCACCGCGTCCTTACCCACCAGCCCGGCGAACCGGTTCGTCGTCGGCGCCCGGGCCGCGACCGCCTTCGCCAACTCCGTGCCGGGCTTCGGGACCACCGTGACCTCCAGAGCCATCCCGGCCGCGGGGTCGTAACTGTACCGCAGGATTATCTCCCGCCCGTCCTTCTGGAGCCCTTCCGCGGTCCGGCGGAGCAGCTTCAGCCCCTCGTCGATGATCGTGCCGAGCCCCTTCGCGACGGCCTTCTTGTCCTGCGGGAGGAGGAACTGCTTGAACCCGTTCACCCCATCTTCGAGCTGGGTCAACCCGGTCTTGAGCAGCTTCTCCGGGAACCGGTCAGGGTAGATCCGGGCGGCGATCTGGGCGTCCTGCTGCGGGTCGATCAGCTCGGCGACCGGGATCAGGTTCGCCGGGTCGACCACGTCGTCCCCGTTGAACCCGACGTACGCCCACCCGTCCGCGACCCGGACGTACGAGTCGTGCGGGAAGAGGTCCGCGTCCGGCGGCACGAGCTGATACAGCCCCTTCTTCCCCTTCATTTCGGTGGTCTTGAACTTCAGCCGGTCCAGGAGCCCGAGGAAGTCCTTCTCGGTCGTGACCGGAACCACCAACACGATGGTACTGTCCGCGACCTTCTCCTTCACCGTGGCGTACCCGGCCGCGGGGCGGTTGAGGTCGAGCCCCTCGAACCCCTTCTCCCCGAGCTCGTCCTCGATGTCCCGCTGGAACCGCTTGACCGCCGCCTCCCCCTTCCCCGGGCCGGCGGCCAGACGAATCAGGTCCTGTACGTCGGCCAGGAGTTTCCCGGCCGGCTGGGTCTGGACGACCGCGGTGGGTTTGGGCTTCCCGGTGGCCGCGGGCGTGTCGGCGGCCCCGGCCGGGGCGGCGAGCAGAACGGCGGCGGTCGCGGCGAGTAGGTATCGGGCGGACATAGGGGTCTCCAGGTAAGACCGGCGGCATGGAATATGTATGAGGATATAGCTGGTCGGAGGGGGTGAGAACCGGAAACCGGGGCGGTTGCCGCCGGCCCGCTGACCGCCGACCGGGAACGGGTTGGTACCCGGCGTTGGCCGGTCCGTGTCTTTTCGTTCGAGCCGAGGGTCCGGAAATGATTGTCCTCAGCGGCCGCGACCCCGCCCCTCTTCCGCCGGACGCCGACGGGCGCCCCCCGTGGGACGCCGACGGG
>JAQGHQ010000073.1 GCA_028288765.1 Gemmataceae bacterium
AGCTTGAACTCGGCCGTGTAGGTGGTACGGGTACGTGCCATCGGTGGACTCCTTGCTCTGAGTCTACACCGTTAACCTCGTGTCCACTGTTCTTGGGGAACCTCAGGGAGACCGACGGACCCGCCCGAGCCCGGCTCGTGAGGGCGGGCGAATTCCGTATCAGCCCTGCCAAACCCTGTCAAACACTGCCAACCGCCAGCGGCGTGGCAATCCGGTCGCGCTGGGGACTGCCAAACCCTGCCACAACCTGCCACGGAGGCCGAGCGGTCGAGGACCAGACCGGTGCGGATTGCCAAAAAGCCGCCACTCCGGAATCGGGAGGCGAATCCCCAGAACGGGCGTCGCCCCCGTTCGCGTTGGCACGGCCCGCGGTTCGCGTTAGAATCCCGCAGGCTTAGTGACCGGTGTGGGAGGTTCAATATGTCCCCCGGGTTGATCGCCGGCGCGCTGGGGCTCTTCGTTGGTGCGCCACCCGCGACCCCCGACGGGGGTTCGCCCCCCAACCCGCCCGGCTTCTCGGAAGCCCACAAAACCGCCCTGGCCCGGTACGGGGCCGGCATCTGGCAGGCCCGCCGGAGCCGGCTCCTGAGCGCGGCGAAATCGCTCGAAGCCGCCGCGGAGCAGGACCCCGATGCCACCGCGCCGTTGAAGGATCTGGTCCGCATTTACTCGCAGATCGGGCGGGAACCGGACGCGATCCGGGTGGCGCGGATCGTCCTGGAGAAAGACCCGCACGACGCCGATACCGCGCACGCCCTCGCCCGGCTCCTGTTCGACGCCGGCGAGCTGACGGAGGCGATCGGCCTCGCCAAGCTCGCCGCCGACAAGGTCGATGCGTTGGACCATCCGGACAAAGCGCTGGCCGTGTACCGCGACCTGGCCACCTTGCTCGACAAGGCCGGCGACCCGGCCGGGGCCGCCGGCGCCCTCCAAAAGGCGGCCGAACTGTTGACCGCGAAGCGGAAAGTCGTGGTCGCGTCCGGGACGCTCACCCCGAAGGAAATCGATGCCGAGGCCGCGGACACGTTCGAACGGCTCGGCAAGATGCTGGTGAAGGGGGGAAAACCCGACGCCGCGGCGGAGGCGTTCCGGTCGGCCCACAAGCTCTACGCGGACCCGGCCAGGGTCAACGACCCCACCGCCGCCGCCCGGCTCGACTGGAACCTGTCCGCGGCCCTCGCGGCCAAGGGCGACCCGGCCGCCGCCCGGACCCACCTCGAAGCGTTCCTGAAACTCCAGCCGCAGGCCGTCGAGCCGTACGACCAGCTGGTCGCGCTCCTGAACCAGTCCGGCCGCGGCGGCGAGGCGGTTCCCGCACTCCAGAGGTACGCCGCCCGCGACCCGAAAAACCTGCCGCTGCAGGCGGTCCTCGCGTCCGAACTCGCCCGCGACCCGGGCACCCGCCGGGAGGCCGATGCGTACTTCTCCCAGCTCTATGCGGCGACCAACGACCCGAAGGTCGTCCGCGCGGTGATCCGGTCGCACGTCGAGACCGGCCGGGCCGGACAGGTGATCGCCGACGCGGACCGGGCGTTCCAGGTGCTCAAGGACGACGACGCCCGGGCGGACGAGAGGCGGGCGTTCGCCGCCGAAAAGGCCCGGGTCATCGCCGACGTGTTGCGGGCCGAGCCGGACTGGGCGAACGCGGTCCTGCGGGCGGCGTCCGACGACGTCCGGGCCGGGACCCGCCGCGTGCACCAGACGTGGCACCTGCTCGGCCTCCTGGCCGCCCGGCACGGGAAGCTCGACCTCGCCGCCGTCCAGTTCCAACAGGCCGTCCGGAACGCGCCCAAGGAGACCCAGACGGAGGCGTACGTCGGACTGATCGACGTCCTGCAGCGGAGTCACAAACCGGCCGAGGTGGTGGCCGTCTGCCGGGACGGGCTGCGGACGGCCGAATGGGTCGCCCCGGTGGTGTTCAACTTCCACCTCGCCTACGCCCTCGCCGAGCTCGGGGAGGCGGACGAGGCGGTCGCCACCGCCGATAAGGCGATCGCCCAGGCCGGGGACACCGACCGGCTTACCGTCCGGCTGCGGAAGGTGGCGGTGCTGCAGGCCCTCGGCCGGTGGGACGACGCGGCCGGGCTGTGCAAGAAACTGCTCGACGAGTTCGACGCCCCGGCCGACCGGGCCCGGGTCCGGTACACCCTCGCCGTGGTGTACGGGGGGGCGAAGAAGTACCCCGAGGCGGAAGCCGAACTCCGGACCGTCCTCGACGCCGACCCGGACCACACCGGGGCGTGCAACGACCTGGGCTATCACCTCGCCGAACAGGGCCGTAACCTGGACGAGGCCGAACGGCTGGTCCGCCACGCACTCGCGGTCGACCGGGCCGACCGGGGGAAGGCCGGCGACCCCGAGCCGGAGAGCGCGGCATACCTGGACAGCCTCGCCTGGGTCCTGTTCCGCAAGGGAAAACTGGCCGAAGCGAAGGACCTGCTGGAGCGGGTCGTCCGGACGTCGGCCGGGTCGTCCGACCCGGTCGTCTGGGACCACCTGGGCGACGTGCAGTTCCGGCTCGGCGAGAAGGCCAAGGCGAAGACCGCGTGGGACCGCGCGGCCGACCTGTTCGCCACCGGCTCCCGCGGCAAGCGCGACGGCCGGCTCGACGAGGTGAAGCGGAAGCTGAAGCGAGTCCCGTGATTTCCAGTGTGGTCCGCCCCCTTTGTCGGCATCCATGAGGACGCGGCGTCTCAGGGATTTCAGCCTGAAAGGCTGGGAGTGGCGTTCCCCCGCCCAGGGCGCTGTCCTGGGCTATCCGCTCCCACCCCGTTGGGGTGAAAACCCACACCCCTTCGAGGATCTCGACAAAAGCAAGTGGGCCACACTCCGGACCCCGGCCTATTCCCGGACGCCCGCCGGGGCTACAAAACCTGAACCTGCGGAGCGCGCGGCACGGCCGTCCGCCGTGCCTCTGTACCAATTCAAACGGATTTCCGATCGAGGTTTTGCGACATGGCCGGGCACAGTCACTGGAAGAACATGGCCCGTCACAAGGCCATTGTGGACGCCAAGCGGGGCAAGCTCTTCAGCAAGCTCAGCCGGTACATCATCATCGCCGCGCGGAACGGCGGTGGCGACCCGGACATGAACCTGCGGCTGCGGTACGCGATCGACAAGGCCCGGGCGGTGTCGATGCCCAAGGAGAACATCGAGAAGGCGATCAAGCGGGGGACCGGCGACCTCGAAGGGGTCAGCTTCGACGAAATCATGTACGAGGGAAAAGGCCCCGGCGGGGTGGCAGTCCTGGTGGAAGTCATGACCGACAACCGGAACCGGACCAACGGGGAGATCAAGAAGGTCTTCGAGCGGGCGAATATTACCCCCGTCACTCCCGGGTCTCTCGCGTTCCTGTTCGACCGCAAGGGGTTCTTCGCCATCGACGCGGCCAGGTACCCGGACGAAGACGCCCTGATGGCGGTCGCGCTGGAGGCCGGGGCCGAAGACCTGAAGCGCGAGGGTGACACGTTCGAGATCACCTGCGACCCGCCGGTCTTCTCCGCCGTGTCGGAAGCCCTCCGGGCGGCGAAGGTTGAGACGACCGAGGCCGAGGTCAAGTACCTGCCGAAAGTGCAGAAAGACGTGGACGTCGAGACCGGAAAGAAGGTGGTCCGGATGATCGAGGCCCTCGACGACCACGACGACGTGCAGAACGTGTACACCGACGCGACCCTCACCGAGGAAATGGCGGACGCGTAGCCGGCCCACGGCCGCGGCCGACGTTCGGAGCGGCGCCCCGGATGAGTGAGGACCGGCGGGCACAGAGACGGGCGTTCTACCGGCTGCGGTACCCGGAAGCCGAGCGGCCGACGGTCCAGGTCGACGACCGGGGGTACGAGGTGGCGGAGCTGTCGGAGGCGGGGGTCCGGGTCCTGCTCGCCGGTCAGTGGGTCGGGCCGGGGGCCCCGTTCCGGGGCTTCTTGCGGTTCCGGGACGGCGTGGTCGTGCTGGTAAGCGGCGAGTGGCTCCGAACCGAGGGGGACGAGGGCGTCGCCCGTCTTACCACCGGGGTCAGCCTGCGCCGGATGCTCGACGAGCAACGCCGGCTCCTGCGGCTATATCCGGACCTGTTCGAAGACGAGGGGCACGCCGACGACGCCGGCCCGGGTTGACCCCAGACCGGGTACCCCCTCTCCCCATTCCGATCACACCGACCTGTCTCACGGCTGCGGGGCGTAGCCCGCCTGCTGGACGGGGTTCGGGTCGCGGCCGGGGATCGACGCGCCGGGCTGGGCCGGCTGGTCGAGTCCGGCCAGAACCTCGCGGGCCGGGGCGTAGTTCGGGTCGGCCTGGAGGGCGAGCTGCAACTGTTGCCGGCTGGCGTCCAGGTACTTCATGTCGTCCAGGACCTCGGCCAGATGATACCGGGCCTGTGCCTCCGGCATGATCTGGCCGAGGCTGGCGAGCGCCTCGTCCCACTTCCCGGCCCGGGCCAGACTGAACCCCATCGTCTTCCGGTAGGACCGGTTCTCGGGGTCCACCCGCAGGGCGACCTCGCACCAGCTCGCCGCCCCGGCCCAGTCCTTCCACCGGGCGTGGGTCATCGCGATCTCGTGGCACACGGTGCCGTCCTTCGGGAACACCTGCAGGTACTTCTTGTACCCTTCCGTCGCCCGCTCCCGGTCGTTCATTCCGGCGTAGAGCCGGGCCAGCCCGATGAGCGCGCCCTTGTTCTTCGGATCTTTCTGCAACGCCTTCTGGTACGCGAACCGGGCCCGGTCGATCAGCTCGTCCCGGTTGGGCGGGGGCGGCTCGACGAACGCGGCCCCGGCCCAGGTATCCGCGAATGCCGCGGCGGTGTCCGCAAGATAGCCCTTCTCGGCGGATTTCTTTACCGGCGTGCCGGTCGCGACTTCGACCGACGACATGCCGGGGGTGGGAAGGGCGGAAGGCGGGGCCGGCGGCTTACGGCCGAACAGCCCCCCGCCGGTGGCCGGGAGCGCGCCGGGCGGCTGCCCGGGTTTCAATAGCCCGGGGGTGTCGGGGTTCGTGTTCCGGGTACACCCGACCGCCGAGAGGACCAGTCCGCCGTACAGCCACCACCGGATCCGTCGGCCGTCCATGGCCTGCCCTCGGGTGTATCGGTGCCGTGTCGCGCTCACCGACCGCGGCCGGGTCACTGGAACTCGGCGATGAAGCTGGCCGACGCCTCGACCATCAGGTCGCGCGTGAGATGCACGGGTTGCCGTCTGTATCGGCAGATAGACTGGACAATTTCCAGCAAATCGCGACAGTCGGAAGCCCGGGGCGACCGGCCCCGGGTGTAGTAACGCTCGTACAGGTAATCGACCGCATCCGGGGCGTAGTTCATCCCGAGCCGTTTACACTGGGAGGCGAAGATCCGCTCGTACACGTCCCGGAGCGGGGCCAGCACCCCGACCTTGTGCCGGATCCGGCGGAGGAACGCGTCGTCCACCAGCTGTTTCGGGTCGAGGTTCGTGCTGAAGATGATGAGCTGTTCGAACGGGACCTGGAACTTCTTCCCGCTCGCCACCGTGAGGAAGTCGTGCCGGTCCTCGAGCGGCAGGATCCACCGGTTCAACAGCTCTTTCGGGCTACACTGCTGCCGGCCGAAGTCGTCGATCAGGAACACGCCGCCGTTGGCCTTGAAGTGGATCGGGGCCTGGTAGAAGTTCGCCTCGGCGTTGTACCGGAGGTCGAGCATCGACAGGTTCAGCTCGCCCCCGGTCACGATCACCGGCCGGCGGATCTTCACCCACCGGCGGTCGACCGCGCCGGTGTTCAGGAGCTTCCGGACGGTCGCGTCGGCCTCTTCCCCTTGCTCGTCCGGCGCGTCGTCGATCACGTGCAGCGACGGGTCGAACACGGTGATGATGTTCCCGTCGGCCACGAACGCGTACGGGATGTAGATCGACCCCCCGGTGGTGTTCATGAAGTCGCCGATCGCGCGGGCCATCGCCGTCTTCCCGTTCCCGGGCGGGCCGTAGATGAACACCGACCGGCCGCTGATGATCGCCGGGCCGAGGGCGGTGAACATGTCCTCCTTCAGGACGAGATGGCCGAACGGGGCCCGGAGGGCTTCGGGGAAGCACTGGAGCCCGGTCACGGTCTGCCGGTAGCACTGCTCGACGTAGTCTTCGAGCGGGACCGGGGCGGGGCCGACGTAGGCGCACAGCTCCATCGCGTCCTGGGCGCGCTTACGACCCAGGTCGGTCAGGCTGAACTTGTAACTCACCTCGCCGACGAGGTCGCCCCCGTCCACTTGAATGCACTTCTCGTCCTTGAGGAACCGGAGCGGCTCGCGGATCACCTTGAACGGCAGGCACAGGAGCTGGGCGAGGT
>JAQGHQ010000142.1 GCA_028288765.1 Gemmataceae bacterium
GGTGTACACCGACCGCAGGAGCATTTCGCACAGGAACCCGGACGACAGCCCGGCCTCCTTGATCGATTCGGGGGCGACCGGGGCCTCCGGGGCCGGGTTCGCCTCCCAGTCCACGACCGCGTGCCGACTCAGCGACATGGGTGTTCCTCTATGGTGTGTGCTTCGCGGTGCCGAGTGCCGAGACCCCGATGGTCACGATCTGCCGGGTGCCGAAAATGAGACCGCTCAGATCCCGGCACCCGCGAAGCACTCAGTACTTACTTCCGCCACTTCCCGCGGGTGATGATGAACAGCGACACGGCCCCGATCCCGAGGGCGACCATGATCACGCCGTTCTGCTTCTTCAGCGCCCCGACCCAGTGGTCGATGAACTCGTGCCAGTAGCCGGCGAAGACCGGGGCGACCGTTGCGGCCGGCGGCGGCCCAGACGGGAGGGAGGGGCCGGCCGCAGCCGCCGGGCCGGTGGACAGGACGAGGACGGCGAGGGCGAGGCGGAAGCGGCGGGTCATGGCTGTGCGTCGTGGGTGTTCGGGAAACAACAGCGGGGCCGGGCGGTCGGGCACCCATATGGGGGCCCGACCGCCCAACCCCGAGCCCTCCGGGCGGGTCGGCCCGCCGCGGGCGGGGCCTACTACATCCCCGGGCCGCCCGCGCCGGGGGTGCCGGGCGCCGGGGCCGGCGGGCCGCTCGGGTTACCGCCCGTCGCCCCGGTCCCGATCGCGCTGGCCGCCGGAGTCTGGCCGCCGCCGCCGGTCGAGGTCGAGGTCGTCCCGGCCCCGCCGCCGATCCCGCCGCGATACCCCTGGACCTGGCCGCGGTAGGCGCTCAGCGCGAAATCGGCCGAGATGCCCGGGACGACCGGGTCGTGGACGAAGATCTCGTACGCGACCGGGGCGGTGGTCGGCTGCGTGTTCATGTACCGCAGGACCATCGCCGCCCGCTTGGCGGTCAGCTCGTCCCGGTGGGCGGCCACCCTGTCCATGTTCGCGGGGGTCACCTGGACGTCCCGGGCGGCTTGCAAGTACAGCCGGTTGTCCGGGCCCGGCCGGGTGTGGGCGATCGAGTCCAGCTTCGCCAGCCCGGCCGTGGTCAGCTTGTCGGTCCCGGGCTCGAAGTACCAGTTCCACACGGTGTGGTTCAGGACGTGCCCGTTATTCACCTGGGCGGCGAACGGGGCCAGCACTTCGGCCCTGGCGGCCGCGGCGTACCGTTCCGGGTAGCAGGGGTCGTAGTAGGTCCGGAGGATGGCCCCGTCCCCGTGCCGGGTCCCACACCCGCCGGTACCGCAGTCGCCGGTCGCACACCCGCCGGGGGCCGCCCCGCGGGCGACCGACCCGCCTGTGCCCGCGCACCCGACCGACCCCAACCCGCCGGCCAACAAGGCGGCCGCGGCCGCCCCCTGCATGAATCGGTTCATGACTCTCCTCCGTGAGAACCGGCCGGGCGTCCTGCCCGGGTCCGGGTTACTTACCCCTTCAACAGGTTCTTCTGGATCTGGATCGCCGCCGGGCCGACCAGGACCACGAAGATCGCCGGGAAGATGAACAACACCAGCGGGAAGATCAGCTGGACCGCCGTCTTCGCCGCCTTTTCCTCGGCCAGCTGCCGCCGCCGGGTCCGCATCGAGTCGGACTGGACCCGCAGGGCCTGGGCGATACTCGACCCGAACCGGTCGGCCTGGATCAGGATCGCGGCCAGGCTGCGGACGTCGTCCACCCCGGTCCGGACCCCCAGGTCGTGCAACACCTCGCGCCGCGGCCGGCCCATCTGGAGCTGTAGGTTGGCGAGCTGGAACTCCTCGCAGATCGTCTTCGCGTGTCCCTTCATCTCGTCCGTCACCTTCCGGAGCGCGGCGTCCAGCCCGAGCCCCGACTCGACGCACACCACCAGCAGGTCGAGGGCGTCCGGCAGGGTCAGGAAGATTTCCTTCTGCCGGGTCGTCCGCAGGTGCCAGAGCACGAGCTGCGGAAGATAGAACCCGATCCCGCCGAGGAGCACGGTGTATTGGATCGACCTGACGGTGAACCCGTCTTTGAGCAAGAAGAAGAAAAGGGCCGGGAGGAGGAAGGCGACCAGGCAAGCTACGCGGATCCCGGCGTACACGCCGGCCGCCTGCTCGCTCCGGAACCCGGCGTTCGCGAGCCTGATCCGGAGCGAGTTCTTGTCCAGGTCGCTCTGCGGCTCCATCGCCCCGCCGAGGTTCGAGAACATGTCCTTGAGCCCGGCGAACCGCTGCCGGTTCTCGACCTGCGACATTTCGATCTCGACCAGCGACTTCGGCCGCCCGATCCGCTCCAGCCGCTCCTCGGCCTGGCTGTTCCGGTTCGAGATCATCGACAGTAGCCAGAACGTCCCGGCCACCATCGCGGCGAACACGAAGAGTGGCGTCAGTTCCTCGGCCGACAAGAACGCGAACAGTTCCACGGGTGTGCCCCTCGATGCTACCGGCGAGCGGCGGGCGGCCGCCGGCCAGACAGTTTGTCGTTCTCCCGCCGCCCCGGCCGACCGACCGACCGGGAGCGGACCTTCTTGCCGGCGGCCCGCACCCGCGGGCGGCCGGCGGGTCAGACCTTGATGTCCACGATCTTCTTGATCGCGAACGAGCCGAGCAGCATGAGGACCACGGCCCCGATCGACATTTTGACCCCCATCGGGTCCTTCCAGAGCAGCTCGATGTAGTCGGGCTTCATGTACATCATCATCAGGAACAGGCCGATCGGGAGGGCGATCAGGACCACCCCGGACAGCCGGCCCTCGGCGGTCAGGGCCTTGACCTGGCCGAGGATCTTGAACCGCTCCCGGATCACGTGCCCGATCCGGTCGAGGATCTCGGCCAGGTCGCCGCCGGTCTGCCGCTGGATCGCGACGCTGGTGACGAAAAACTTCAGGTCCAGGTTCGGCACCCGGTCGCACATCCCCCTGAGCGAGTCCTCCAGCGGGATGCCCAGGTTCTGCTCCTCGTACACCCGGCCGAACTCCTTCGAGATCGGGGCCGGCATCTCCTCGGCCACCACGTGCATCCCGGCCGCGAGCGAGTGCCCGGCCCGCAGCGCCCGGGCGACCAGCTCCATCGCGTCCGACAGCTGGCCGGCGAACCGCTTCAACCGCCCGGCCCGCTTCATGTACAGCCACAGCCACGGCAGGGTGAAGCAGAGCACGGCCCCGACGGGGGCCACGTACATGTTCACCGCCCACACGCTCAGGACCCCCCCGACCGTCCCCAGGCCGAGCGAGATCCCGAACAGGGCGCTCGGCTTGATGTTCACGTCCGCCTGCTCGAAGATCTTCGTCAGGTTGAAGAATTCGGGCGTGATCCGGTCCAGGATGGTCTTCTTGTCCACCTCCTGGAGGGCCTGCTTCAGGAGCATGTCGGCCGACGAGTCCTTGCGGACGTTCCGGCCGACGATCTCGTCGAGCCGCTCGGCCGCCCGCCCCTCGTCCTTCCGGCCGACGGCCAGGAAAACGAGTACGATGGCCGCGACCACGAGGCCGCCGATCAAGAGCGGGAGCAGAGTCGAGAAGTCCATGCGAGTTCACCTGACGCGGGTGCCAACGGTGTCGGTCGTTCCCCGGCCGTACCGGCGGCCGGTCGTGTATTCCCTGTCCGGCCGTAGCAACTCAAGGCCCCGCCCTCAGGCGCGGGCGGAGAGTCTGGCCGGCGGAAGTCGTTCGCCGGGCCCGTCCGTGGCAACTGTAGTTCGTTTCAGCGCGCCGTGCCGACAGGGGCGAGTCGATTTTTTCGGCCGGCGTAGATTTCTGTCCTGCGTGTCGCGTACCAATCCGGGTGGGTCGAGTCTTCAAACCCCACCGGTTTACCGCTCGTCGGGTCCGGTTGGTGGGCCCCGCCGACCCGACCCGTCCTATGCCAGCTCCTCAATCCCGCATCAGGATCCGCTCGGCGAACATGTTCGACGGCAGCTTGACGCCCTTCGACTCCAGCCGGTTGATGAACGACGGCCGGACCCCGGTGGACTCGAACTGGCCGTACGCCCGGCCGTTCTGGTCGATCCCGAGCTGGCGGTAGCGGAACACCTCTTGCATGATGATGACGTCCTGCTCCATGTTCATCACTTCCGTGATGCTGGTGATCTTCCGCGGCCCGCCCTGGAGGCGGTTCGCCTGGATGATCAGGTCGATGGCGGAGCTGGTCTGCTGCCGCATCGCCTTCATGGGGAGCTCGAACCCGCCCATCATGATCATCGTCTCGAGCCGGGTGAGGGCCTCCCGGGGGGTGTTCGCGTGGAGCGTCGCGAGCGACCCGCCGTGGCCGGTGTTCATCGCCTGGAGCATGTCCAGCGCCTCCGACCCGCGGACCTCACCGATGATGATCCGCTCGGGCCGCATCCGCAGGGCGTTCCGGACACAGTCCCGGGTGGACACCGCCCCCTTGCCCTCGATGTTCGGCGGCCGGGTTTCGAGCCGGACCACGTGGTCCTGTTGCAGCAGGAGCTCGGCCGCGTCCTCGATCGTCACCACCCGCTCGTCCCCGGGGATGAAGCTGGAGAGGGTGTTCAGGAGCGTCGTCTTGCCGCAGCCCGTCCCGCCGCTGATGAGGATGTTGAGCCGGGCCTTGATGCAGGCCTCCATGAGCATCGCCATCTCGGGGGTGAACGCCTTGTAGTTCAACAGGTCCTCGAGCTTCAGCGGGTTCGCCCCGAACCGCCGGATGCTCAGGCTCGGCCCGTCCAGGGCGATCGGCGGGATGACCGCGTTCACCCGGGACCCGTCCGGGAGCCGGGCGTCCACCATCGGGCTGGTCTCGTCCACCCGCCGGCCGACCTTCGACACGATCCGGTCGATGATCTGGAGCAGGTGGTCGTTGTCTCGGAACTTGACCTCCGTCTTCTCCAGCTTCCCCCGCCGCTCGACGTAGATCTTGAACGGGCCGTTCACCAGGATGTCGCTGATCGTCGGGTCCTTCAGGAGGATTTCGAGCGGCCCGAACCCGAGCGTCTCGTCCAGCACCTCCTCGATCAGTTTTTCCCGCTCGATCCGGTTCAGGAGCGGGTTCTCGGTGTCGCACAGGTGCTCGATCACCCGCCGGATGTCCCGCCGCATGGCGTCCGACGACAAGTCCCGGACCCGGGTGAAGTCGAGCCGCTCGACGAGTTTCGAGTGGATCTGCCGTTTCAGCTCGTCGAAGTTCTTCCCGTTCCCGGACCCGCCGGCGGCGCTCGGGCTGGTGAGCCGCGAGATGCCGCTCGAGCTGCCGTGGTTGTTCAGGCTGTTGAGCTTCGAGATACCCTGTTGGAGCCTGCTCATCGGTGATTCCTGGTGCTTACTCTTTAGCCCTTGGTCCTTGGTCATTCGTCCGTGGGAGCCGGCCATAGGGCCGACATCCGAAGGACTAGGGACCAAGGACTAAGGACGATTTACCGTTTACCGAAGAACCCCCACCCGCCCTTACTCCCGCGGACGTCGGGCGTGGTTACCGGCTTGCCGTACAGGGCCTGGGCGAGCCCGTGGATGCTCTGCTGGGCCCGGCTTTTCGGGGCGTGTTTGATCAGCGGGTGCCCCGCCACCCGGGCGGCGATTACCGCCTTCGGGTCGTTCGGGATCTGCCAGAAGATCGGCTTCCCGATCACCTCTTCCGCCTTCTTCAGGCTGATCCCCTCCTCGATCGTCTCCGCCCCCTGGCGGTTGATCACCACCCGCACCTTGTCGGCCAGGTTCTCCTCCCCGCCGAGGCAGTGGACCAGCCGGACCACGTTCCGCAGGCTGCTCAGCTCGAGCTGGGCGGTGAGCAGGATCAGGTCGGCCATCCGCAGGGCCATCAGGTCGGTCGGCAGGAGCGACTTGCTCAGGTCGAGGACCAGGTGGGTGTAACTGATCTTGAGCAGGTTCAGGATCCGCTCGACGTGCCCCTCGTGGATCACCCCGACCTCGGCGATCTCCAGCGGGTGGCGGAGGATCGAGAGCCCGCTGGGTTCGTGCTTGGCCATCGCCCGGCGGAGGAAGTTCATGTCCAGCCGTTCGATGTTCCGGGCCAGGTCGGCGATCGAGATGTTCTCGAACCCGTTCACCTCCAGGGCGATGTCGGCGTCCCCGAGGGCCAGGTCGAGGTCGATCAGGGCGGCCGCGTGGGTCGGGTCGGCGGCCAGGGTGGCGGCCAGGTTAACGGCCAGAGTCGTGGTCCCGACCCCGCCCCGGGAACCGAGCACCGCGATCACGCTCGACGCCCCGGACTGCCGGGCGGTAGACCCCTGGCTGAGCTCGGTCCCGCCGGTGGTCTCCCCGAGCGCCCGGCGGAGGGCGGCGAGCATATCCTCCAGGGTGACCGGGTGGGTCAGGAAGTACTTAGCCCCCTTCTGGAGCGACATCAAAAGGGCCTGGTGGTCGTGGCTGATCGTGAGGATCGGGAGCTTCGGGTTCTCGGCCGACAGCTGGCCGATCATCGTCAGGGCTTTGGTCTTGTCCGCGTCCAGGGCGACGATCGCCAGGTCCGGGGTCGACGTCTGGATCACGTCGAAGAAGTATTCGTACCGGGCGCACTCGGCTTCGAGCCAGACGAAGTCCACCCCCAGGAGCAGGGTCCGGAGGGACTCGCGGGTCGATTCCGTCGGGTCTACGATCGCGACGCGTTGCATGAGGACACCGAATGTCAGGTGTGTCGCGCGGGTGCGGTGCCGGGCGGTTCGGGTCGCACGGCCCCGGCCCCGGGTCTGCCCGGGGCCGGGGCGGTCGGCGGTCAGTTCCGCGGGGCCTCGGGCACCTCCACCGGCGGGATCACCACCGGGGGCGGGGGCGACGCGGGCAAGCCCACCGGCCCGGCGTCAGAGCCCGGCGTCACCGGCGCACCCGGGACGGCCGGCAGGGTTGTCGGGAGGGGCGCCGGGGCGCCCCCACTCCCGCCCGAAGGCGGGGTCGCCGGTTCGAGCACCGGGAGCGTAGAAGTCGTGGGCGGCAGCGGGGTTAGCACCGCCGGCCCGGCCGGCACCGCCGGGACGATCACCGGGTTGACGATCACCCGCCCGCCCACCGGGGCGGCACACCCTTGCGGGCCGCAGTTCCCGCCCGGGCCGGCCACCCCGCCGGGCCCCGTGCACAACGGCCCGACGCACGGGTAGGCGCCGATCGTCGGGTCACACTTGTAGGCCGCGTTGTAGCACCGCCCGTTCCACACCTTCCGCTGGCCGCGGGGGGCTTCCAGGATCCCCTCCAAGAATAGTTCATAATCGTCCGGGCTGCGCGTCTCCCGGCTCGGAAGCCGCTTCGGCACCTGGTTGCAGTCCAGCGGGCCGACGAGCCGCGGGGTCACCATGATGACCAGTTCGGTCTCGCGTTCGTCGTAGGTCACCCGGCTGAACGCGGTCCCCACGAACGGCAGCTCGCCGAGGACCGGGACCCGGGCCGACGACGCCGCGACCGTGTTCTGGATCAGCCCGCCGATCACGAACGTCTGGCCGCTCTCCAGCATCACCGCACACCGGACCTGCTGCTCGGAGAACCCGGGGGTCGTGCCGAACGTCGTCGCGATCCCGAGGCTCTGGTTCACGGTCCGCACCTGCGGGTTGATTTCCAGCCAAATCTGGTTGTTCCCGTACACGATCGGGAGCACCTCCAACTGGGTCCCGACCTGCTCGAACTGGACCCCCGGGCCGTTGATCCCGCTCGCCGGGCCGAGAACCGCCTGCCGCCCGCCGGCCAGGAAGAAAGCCGGCCGGCCGGTCTGGGTGACGACCCGGGGCTCGGCCAGGTACTTCGCCAGCCCTTCGGTCTTCAGGGCCTGGAGGGCGCCGAAGAACTGCGTCGGGACGATCCCGAACTGGAGGTTCGCTGCCGGGCTCGGGGTGATGACGGTCGGGAAGCCCCCCCCGAGGGGCTGCGGCCCGATCAGGCCGCTGACGATACTGTTGAACTGGAACGACCTCCCGTTGAGGAAGAAGTCGAACCCCCGGCTCCGGGTCTTGTCCCGGTCGACCGACGCGATCACCACGTCGATCTGGACCTGCTGCACCCCGCCCACCTGGACGGCGTTGATCACGTTGTTCGCCGACCCCCCGATCTGGCTCTGCGTCAGCCGGAGGATGATGTCGGCGTCCTGCGGGCTGGTCGCGTACCCGCTCAGGATGATCACGTTCCCGACCCCCGGGGTGACCTCGACGTTCGCCGTCGGGACGGTCCGCCGGATCAGGTTCCGGAGGAGCTCGTAGTCCGGCTGGACGATCACGTCGTAGTCGATCCGCGGGCGGTCTTTCAGGACGATGCTCACCCGGCTGAGCCCCGGGGTCCGGCCGGTCAGGAGCAGGGCCCTCGGGTTGTTCGGGTCGAGCCGGACGTGGACCACGTCCTCCCGACTGATCAGGATGTCCGACGGGGCGTCCGGGAGCCTCGGGTCGAACCGGACGAGCCCGCCGACCGGGACGATCAGTGCCCCGGTTTTCGCGTCGACCCGGACGTCCCCGATCATCGGGTCCTTGTCCGGGGGTTGGACCGGCTGCTTGGCATATGTGGCCGTACCGGCCAGTCCGGCGACCAGGAGCAATCCGCCCCACAGGCGGAGCCGTCGGGCGCAGGTTATCGGGTGCATCCTTTCACCTCTCCTCGCGATATAGGGGCGGGCGGCCCGCCCCGCGAACGGTCGTAGTACATTCCCCCGCCGGGGCGAACCAGCCGGTCGGGCGGCGTCATGCCGCCCGGCCGGTTAAAGTTGCTTCGGGGGCCGGGCCCGGGCCCCGAGTCCCCACGGATACGCGATACTCAGTCGACCTTCTTGTCGGGCCCGGCGGTGTCGGCCGGCCTCGGTTCGGGCGGCCGTTGGCCGGGCCGCACCTCGCCGAGCATCCGCCACTCGCCCGGCTTGATTTCCTCGTACCGGAAGTACTTCGTCCCGCTGGTCGTATGCACGGCCACGTCGTGCGTCTGCCGGACGGTGGTCGCCGGACGCCCGGAGTCCGGCTCGGGTTTCGGCTGGCTGAGTTCCTCCCGCGGGGCGGCCTTCGGCTCCGCCGCCCCGACCAGGTTTTTGGTCACCCACTGGCCCTTGCCGAGCCCATTCTTGAACACCTTGCCGACGAACGGACTGAGGTCGGTGGCGGCGTCCTCGGCCAGGTCCTTCGGCAGCTCCCTTGTTCCGAACTTCCCCTTGTCCGCGATCAGGTCGTTCGTGATCTCGGTCCCGGGGGCGATCTCGACCAGGGCGTACGGGACTGTCACCGTCGCCGTCTTCCCGGGGAGGGCCGGGCGGGTCGGGGACTCGGTCAGCCCCGGGCCCTCCATCGGCTGGTCCGGGGACCCCGCCTTGGGGACCGTGTCCGGGTCTTCGTTGACCAACTTGGCCCCGTTCTTCTCGTCCTGTAGCTGCTTGATCACCTTGTCGATGTCGTAGATCTTGTCGTTATCGTTCACCTTGTCGTCCGGGTTCCGCAGGAGCAGGCTCAGGTCGCACCCCCGGGCCTGGGCGAGCTTGATCAGCAGGGCCTGCTTCCGGTCGACCGCGAACGACACCATGCTCAGGTTCGCGAACGCCGCCCCGTTCTGCGGGTAGGCGGTACTCGTGTCCACCGCCAGGACCAGCATGTTCACCAGGACCGGCATGGCGGTGATCTTGCTCTGGAGCCGGAAGCTGGCCAGGATGTCCACCCGGGAGCCCGGCCCGACGAACCCGGCGACCGCCGAGCCCACCCCGATCGGGAGGGACACCATGTTCATCCCCGGCGGGATGCTGACCACGCCGTTCTTGGTCAGGTCCGCCTTGTTGAACGTCTCGTCGGCCCGGACCGTCCGGGTCAGCCGCTTGTCGAGCAACTCCTCCTCGGAGAGCACCACCTGCGGGGAGAGCCCGTCCTTCGGAACCTGCTTCATCTTGACCGCGGTCTTCATCTCCTCTTTGGTGAGCTGACTCCCGACCGTGAGGTCCTTGGCCGCGACGATGACGCTGGTCATCTCGACCTGCGGCTTCGCGCTCATCTGGGAGGTCAGGAACGCGGCCACCAGGCCGCACCCGACCGCCACCACCATCAAAACCAGGTTCTTCTGCTTCATGGTGCCATCCCCTCGGAGACAATGTGGCTCACCGGGCGGCCTCTCGGCCGCGGCGCACGACCGTCTCACGCAAGGGGATGAGACGACCAGAGACCCGGCCGGCCGCAGCCCCGAATGCTGCCGCCGCCCGCCCGGCGTCGACGACGCCGGGCCGGACTCGGGCGCCGGTAACGGGATGGCGCCCGCGGTCCGAAATCCCACTGCTTGGTTCGTCCGGCCGCGGCCGCGGGCGGGTTATCCGGGTTACGGTGCCGGCGGCGGGTTTACCCCGGGCGCCGACTACCTCAACCTTACCGGATTATCCCGGCCTGTGCGGCGTAGCGGTTGTAGTTCCCCGCCCTAAGTTTCGACCGGGCGGGTCCGGTTTCTTCAGTCTTTACAGACGTAGCGAGTATGCCGATCTTTCGCAGCTTATCACGTGTGCGGATCGGCCGGGCCCGGCGAGAGCGAGTCGGCGGCCCGGCGGCGGGGCGGCCCCGGTCACCCGGAGAGGCCCAGCATGTACCACAGGTACAGGACGAACCCGACGCAGAGCGGGATCCCGTAGGGGAGCTTGACCCACCGGTCGCGGCGGGCCTCGGCCCGCCTGGCGGCCTCCATCGGGCTGCCGGAGGCGAACAGCTGGAGGTCCTTGAGGATCTCGCCGACGGTGGAGGCGTTCTTCCCGAACTGCCGGCGGAGGAGGATCATGATCAGGCCGAACACCCCGCCCACGATCGCCCCGAAGGAGAACGCCCAGAACACCACCCCGAGCCCGTGGAGACCGGTCGGGCCGGTCGGCCCGAAATACGCCCCGGCCCACGCCCCGAACCCCATCTGCATCTTCACGTCACCCTCCCCGACCCCGCGGATGACGAGCATCGGGAACAGGAGGAGGAACCCGAGCCCGGTCCCGAGGACGGCCAGGCCGACCCCGCCGGTCCCGGCGTCGACCGCCACCCCGCAGTCGTGCAGGAGGCCGAGCAGCCACCCGCTCAGGACCAGGGGCAGCGTCACCCAGTTCGGGACCTTGAGGGCCCAGCCGTCGACGACCGCGGCCAGGACCATCCCCGCGCAGATCACGACCAGGGGGCCGTAGTTGATCTCGCCGGGGGCGACGGCCGCCCACACCTGATGGGCGGCGAACGCGGCGGCCACCCAGATCAGGGCGAGGGCCGGCATCCGGGCCATCTGCATTACGAACGCCCGGTCGATCCCGAGGGAGTCGGCGGCGGGCACGGGAGAACCCGCCGGAGCGGGGCGGGGGGTCAGAACGTCATTCGCCATCGGAACGTCACCTCGGTCACTGGTCCGGGTTGCGAGTCGGGATCGTGTGCGCCTGGTGAGTCCGGCCGCCGTCACGACGCGAGCCGAGCCGATCGCGGCCCGGCTCGCGGTACACTGTCCACCACCCGATCGGCCGTCAGCGGTCAGCTGCCGGTGGCCGGCGGCTTGATCGAGGACCCGACGAAGCTGAACGTCGAGTTGGCGTTGCTGCCGAGGGTGGTGATGGCCGCGATGCACACGACGATGATCAGGGCCAGCATGACCGC
>JAQGHQ010000242.1 GCA_028288765.1 Gemmataceae bacterium
CTTCGAGGCCCACGGTGAATAACACCGGTGGGCCTCGAAGACTCGACCCACCCTACAAGAAATCCGCCCCGGCGATTAACACCGGTGGGCCTCGAAGACTCGACCCACCCTACAAGAAATCCGCCCCGGCGAGATCTCAACGGGGCAACTCGACGGCATACAACTCCTTTACCCCGCCGCCGCAATACGACCGGGCCTCAATCTGGAGGGTTCCCCATGGCCTGTTCCGACTCCATGCTGAAGGATCGGTTCCGGGGCTGTCTGCTCGGGCTGGCGGTCGGAGATGCTCTCGGCGGCCGGTTCGAGGCCAAGGCGGCGGAGCACATCCGGGCGCGGTTTCCGACCCCGGCCGCGCTATTCGCTTACCCCGATGACGAACTCTGGTACACGGACGACACCCAGATGGCGATCGGGGTCGCCGAAGCACTCACCGCGCACGGGGAGATCATCGAAGAACACCTATGTCGGGCGTTCGTGTCGAACTACGTGCCATCCCGGGGGTACGGTCGAGGAGCACGGGTCGTTCTGGACACGATGGAGGAAGGTGGGGACTATCAGGCGGTGGCGGAAAAGCACTTTCCGGGCGGGTCGTACGGGAATGGCGCCGCCATGCGGGTCGCGCCGGTCGGGTTGATGTTTCGCGACGAGCGGCAACAGCTGTGGGAGCAGGCACGGCGGTCTGCCCTTCCCACCCACCGGCATCCGCTCGGGATCGAGGGCGCCCAGTTGCTGGCCCTGGCCGTCTCGTTTGCCTCCCATACCTGCCGATTCGACCGGGAGGCATTCTTCGCCGATCTTCTCGGGGCTTGTGAGTCCGAGGAGTACCGGGCCAAGCTCCAGTCCGCCGCGGAGGTCAAGACACCAGCCGATCTGGTCGGGCTGGGGAATCGGATCGAGGCCCTCCACTCGGTCCCGACTTCCATCGCCGCCTTCGCCCTGACGCCGGAATCGTTTGAAGAAACCGTTGGGAACCTGATCCTGCTTGGCGGGGATACCGATACGCTGGCGGCAATGGGAGGCGCGATCTCGGGGGCTTATCTCGGCGAGAGGCAGCTGCCGGGTCGGCTCGTCGGGCTGCTGGAGACCAGCCCCAAGGGTGGGGCTTACCTCGGTCAGCTGGCGGACGAACTGTTCTCCGCTTACGAGCGAAGGTTTCGGCAGCCAAGCCCGGCCTGACAGGTCCCGGTCGCACCACCACGCAGAGCAGTGGAACCCGCCCCGGGATAGGACGTGGGGGCAAGTTTCCAACTTGCCCGGCCCCATTCGTGAGCCGGGCTTCGACCGGTCTGGGCAAGTTGGAAACTTGGAAACTTGCCCCCACATGTGCCGCTTCGGAGTCTCCACCGCACACCCCGGGTTCCTCGTCTGGTGCCGGTGCTCAGTCCCCGGGTAATTCGAGGCCGTCGAGCCACACCCGAGCGACGGCGTCGCTCGGCATCCGCCAGTCGCCCCGCGGGGACAGGCTCACCGTCCCGACCTTCGGGCCGTCCGGCAGGCAGCTGCGCTTGAACTGGTTCGCGAAGAACCGCCGCAGGAACACCCGTAGCCAGTCCCGGACTTCGTCCGGGGTGTAATCCCGGTCGAACCGGGCGTGGTCCGCAAGGAACAGCATTTTCTCCGGGTCCGCCCCCCACCGGAGGAAGTGGTACAGGAAGAAGTCGACCAGCTCGTACGGACCGACGGTCCCTTCCGTCGCCTGGACGATCGTGCCCTCCGCCGAGGGCGGGAGCAGTTCCGGCGAGATCTCGGTCGCCACCACGGCCAGGAGCGTCCGCCGCGTCTCCCCGTCGAACTCGTTCTCCGCCGCCCACCGGACCAGGAACTTCACCAGGGTCTTCGGGATGCTCACGTTCGGGTTGTACATGCTCATGTGGTCGGCGTTGTAGGTACACCACCCGAGGGCGAGCTCGGACAGGTCCCCGGTCCCGATCACGAACCCGGTGTTCATGAGCAGGCTGGTCCGCACCCGGGCCTGCACATTCTCGAACACGAGGTCGGAACGCCGGTCCGCGGGGAGGTGCCGCAGCAGTTCCCCGAGCGTTTCCGGCGTCGTGCCGTCGAGAGGAAGACCGAACGGGGTGTGCCCGAGGGCCCGCATCTGTTCGACGCACATCGCCCGGATGTCCACCTCCCGGCCGCTCACCCGCAGGGCCCGCATCAGGGCGAGGGCGTTCGTTCGCGTCCCCCCGGTGGTGCCGAACCCGGGCATGGTCAGGGCTTTCACCCGCTCACGCGGTATCCCGAGCGCGTCCACCGTCTTGCACAGGGCGAGGAGCGCGAGCGTCGAGTCGAGCCCGCCGGAAACGCCGATCGCCACCTCCGTGGCTCGGATGTGAGACAGCCGTTTCGCCAGCCCGGCCACCTGCGTGTGGAAGATCTCGTCGCACCGGTCCTTGAGCGTCGCCGGGTCCTGGGGCACGAACGGGTGCGCGTCCACCGCCCGCAGGAGGGCCGGGGTCCGGGGCCTGAGTTCGAGATCGAACCCGACCCGGCGAAACATCCGGCCGCGGGCGTGGTCGCCCCGGCAGTCGTTGAAGCTGTTCGTCTGGACGCGGTCGTGCCGCAGGTGGTCGAGGTCGAGATCGGCGACGAGCAGGTTGTTCCCGGGTCGGAACCGGGGCGACTCGGCGAGGATCGTCCCGTTCTCGGCGACGATGCAATGCCCGCCGAAGACGATGTCTGTGGTCGACTCGCCGACGCCGGCCGCGGCATATATGTATCCGGCCACACACCGCCCGCTCTGACCGCCGACGAGCTGGCGGCGGTAGCCCCCCTTCCCGATCACCTCGTTGCTCGCCGACAAGTTCGCGAGCACGGTCGCACCGGCCATCGCCTGGAGCGTGCTGGGTGGGATCGGGGCCCACAGGTCCTCGCAGATCTCGACCCCGAGCACGAAATCCGGGACGGTCTCGCACGCGAACAGCAGGTCCGTTCCGAACGGCGCGGGTTGCCCCGCGATCCGGACCTCACTCGATATCGCGTTCCGGGCCGGGCTGTAGTACCGGGCGTCGTAGAACTCCTTGTAGTTCGGCAGGTAACTCTTCGGGACGACCCCGAGCAGTTTCCCGCGGTGGAACACGGCGGCACAGTTGAAGAGCTGGCCGTCGAGCACGACCGGGAGGCCGACCGCCGCCACCCCGTGAAAGACCTCGGCTCCCCGGTCGATGACCCGCCCGAGCGCGTCCGCGGCCGCCCGCTGTAACGGGAGGGTGTGGAACAGATCGTAGCAGGTGTACCCCGTCAGCCCCATCTCGGGAAAGACGACGAGGTTGACGCCTTGCGCCTCGGCTTCCGCCAGGAGGTCGAGGGTGCGATCGGCGTTGAACGCGGTATCCGCGACCCGGAGTTGCGGGGACGCCGCCGCGACGCGGAGAAAGCCGTGGTGGGGCATGGGTGGTACGGTTAGACGACCTCGACGCGGACGCCGGTGGGCCCGATCAGGAAAAAGACCCAATAAGGAATGCAGGAGGGCAGGAACAAAGCCGGTAGTAGATGACCTGATATCATGCGTCGATCACGACTTCGTGTCGTTCTCACATCCCTCTTCTCCCTGCGGTCCTGGCTTGCTCATTCGAACTCGATCACCGCGACCGGTCTCCCGTCATCATACCGACTCGCGCCCGCGCCGCCGCGATCTCGGCCCCCTTCATCGCCCGGAACCGGGCCAGATACTCGCCGACCTTCGGCGACGGCTCCCACTTCTTGTACCGCCCCCAGGTGCGGTCGGCCCGCGCGGCCTGGTCCTGGAGGGATTCGTGGTACACGATTCGTCCTTGCTCCACCAGCTTCACATACAGCGGCTCGGCGTCGAGCTGTTCAGAGGCGTCGGCCACGATCAGGGTTTCGCCCCGGGCGTAGACGCGGGTGTACCCCGGGATCGTTTCCTTGCCCGGCGAGTTCGAGAACTTGATGTTCGGGCGGTCGCCGGTGGCGGTCCGCTTGAATGCCGCGGACACGGTGTCCCGGTGGACGAGCCGCCACCAGTACCCCCCGGCCCCGGGGAAGAGCATCGTCGGTTCGACCCCGGTCCGGGCGCGGAACACGTCGTACACCTTCCGGACCAGGTCCGGCGACACCTCGTCCTCGAAGACGATCAGCCGCGGGGTGATGCCGAGCCGGCGCATCGCCTCGAAGTACAGCACGCACTGCCCGGCGATGTCGCCGCTGTCCACCCGGATGCCGACCCGGTCGGTCTCCGGGTGCCCGCGGATCACCCGCAGCGCGTTCTCGAGCCCGACCGTCTCGGCGTCGACCAGGTCGCACAGGAGCGAGGCGGTGCCCATCCGGGTGACGAACCGGTCCATCATTTCAAACTCCGCGTCGGCCAGCGGGCGGTCGAACGACTGGGCCGCGCACATCATCTCGTGCCCGATGGTCCCGATCGACTTGAACAGCTCCGGGTACAGGAACTCGGCCGTATCGTTCGAGGTCAGCTGCCCGCCGCCCCCGACATACCGGGCCAGGAGAAGGATGAGGTTGCACACCTCGACCGGCGCGGCCCGCAGGCCGAACTCGGCGTCCCGGGGGGTGGCGAGCTTCATCAGCCGGCCCTTCGTGGCCTGGATGACCGGGGCGAAGTACCGGCACATCGCCGGTTCGAGGTATGATGTGACCCCGCCCGGCCCCTCGAACGCCAGACTCGGGACGCCCGCGAGGAACGTCTGCCCGCCGGGGAACCCCCAGACGTCGACCGGAAGGCTGACGTCCTCACCCGGGTGAGCGGCCAGCACGGCATCCCAGAGCTCGTCCGGAAAGGCCCTTGTGTTCGAGTGGTCCCGATACCACCGGCGTGACAGCTCGATGTCGCTCCGCTTCAACGGGCGGTGGAACCACTGGGCGAGCATGGCCTCGTGCCCGGCCATGACGAGCTGGTCGGCGGCCCCGGGCTCGGGCAGGCCCTTGCGGAAGGTGAGGGTGTAGCAGGCGGGGGCGAGGGCCAGGTCGGGGACGGCGGCCCACATCGTCCGCTTGTACGTGTCGGTCGAGCCGGTCCAGCCGCCGAGCAGGTATAGCTTGGCGAAGAACTCCTCCCGCATCTCCTGACGCTTGGCGGCGAACGGGTCGGGCGAGGACATGCGGATCATCCATTGAGGAGGAGCCAGGCCAGTCCGTACAGCCCGACCAGACCGACGAGGCCGAGGACCCCGAGGAATACGAACTGCCCCGTCGCCGGTGGCGGGACGGGCTCCCCGGCGCCGGCCGCGAACCGCCGCTGGCGGCGGTACACGACCCACACCACGGCAAGGAGTACCCCGCACCCGATCAGGTCAAGGGCGGCGAGAGCAACCAGGGTGACGACAGCGGTATGCATCACTCCTCGTCGATCTTCAGGGAGGCACAGATGGCCCGGAGGCCGAGCTCGTGTCGGGCCCGGTCGAACTCGCTCGTCTGGCACATCACCAGCAGCGGCCCGCCCGATGTATCCAGGCACCGCGTCCAGCAGGTTACGGGTGTGTCGACGGTGAGAAAGTCGATATCGTGCCCGACCGCGGGCCGCCCCGCGATGGTCTCGACCGCCGGCTCGGCGTCGAGTTCCTTGTACTCGGCCGTCAGGGCGTCGAGGGTCTGGCCGGCGAGGTCGGCGGGGTTGTCCGCGTCCGGGCGCAGCGACACCAGCGCGAATGCCGTCTCCGGGCTCTGGATCGTGACCGTCCAGCCGCCCTCTTCCGCGGTCTCGCCCAACTCGACCACCCAGGTCGCGGGGTACTGGAGGCGGACCCCGTCCCGCTCGAAGGTTTGGATCATCGGATAGTCTGTGTTCGGTGTTTCGTCTTCGGTATTTCGTGCAATCCGCTTGCCTCCGTCACCCCCCTCACCATACAAGCGCGGAGGATCACGGCGAAACACCAAACCCCAGACGCTGGCCTCAGCGGGGTTCGACCACGAACGTCGGGACGATCGAGCCGCCCCCGGCGACGTTCACCGGGGCGGCGGCGGAGATCCGGGTCAGGCACCCGTGCATGAACTCGCCGAACGCGACGAACGGGCTGGTGTCGACCAGCCAGTCGGAGACCTGTAGCCGCCCGCCGTCGACGGTCGGGAACGGCTCGGCCGGGAGGCCGACCTTCTCTTGCACCACGTACGGCTCGGTCAGGGCCTTCTGGACGGCCGCCTCCCACGTCGCCCCGTCGACCGTCCAGCCGGACACGATGCCTTCCGCCCCGTGCCCGTCGTTCGGCCGCAGGACGAGCTGATCCTTGTTCCGAAACACGAACGGGACGAGGTCGATTTCCGCCCCGTCGACGACGGTCCGCCGGTCTTCCACGAGTCGGGTCCAGGGGACGTGTTCGGCGATGGCCCGGCGCTCTTCCGGCGTGAACATCTCGGCGTTCCGCTCGTCGCTCAGGACCGCGACCGACGCCTTCTTCCCCAGCACCCGGGACCGGAACGAGTTCACCATGCAGGCCGCCCCGTCCCGGACCGCCCGGACGATGGGGTGCTCCAACCCGCCCCGGGCAATCAACTCGTCCGTGAACACCAGCTTGTAGATCAGGGTGATGTGGAAATCGCCGGCCCGGAGCTTACCCCCGTGGTACTCCACGTCCCGCGGGTCGACGATCCGGGCCTTTACCCCCATCGCCTTGAAGTAGTCGTAGAAGAGGACGAACTCGGCGAACGTCGGGACTTCCCGCCAGTCGAGGATCGCCACCCGGGGGGGGTCGGAGCTATTCCCCCGCCACCGTTTGAAGGAGTCCATCAGGGCGTGCAGCACCCCCGGCCGGGCGAGGACCGGCCAGACCTGGTATCGGCGTTCGAACTCCTGGAACGCCGGGAGCCCGTAGAACAGCCGGCCGAGCGAGTCGGAGTACCCGGCTCCGGCCGGCGTCTCGGTGTTGAACTCGGTGAACCGGAGGTGGCTCTCGGAGGCGAAGAACGCATCGAACCGGCTGGTCGGGGCGGGGTCGGGGTATCCGGGGTCGACGCCGAGGAGTTCGTCCTCCCAGTCGCGCAGCCGGAACTGCCGGCGGAAGCCGGGGTCGCTCAGGGCCCGGTCGTGGGCGGTCCGCAGTGCGGGGAGAAGGACGTTCACCCGGTCGTGGAGGAACCGGTATTGGGCGGGGGACTGGAACCGGGGGCGAAGGACGCTACAGACCGGCCGCTTTCCGTAAACAAGGCCCCGCGCCTCCTGCCCCCGGTCGAGGGCGGCGCGCGAGTCGGCAGCGAGCGTGGCGTCTGCGGCGAGCAGGTCGTGGTACGCGGCAACGGCGTCGGCGGGCATTGTCCGGTCGTCCTCCCCGCCGGTCAGCGGGACTTCTTCTTCCGGCGCTTCGTCGCGGCGAACAGGTCGGCGAGCGGGAGCTTGAACCCGGGGAACACCTTCCCGCCGTCGAGTACGCCGCCCGAGTCGATCTCTTTGACGCGATTCGCGGACGTGTGACTCTTCGCAGTCATCGTTTTCGGGTCGATGATCCAGGTCAGCTTCACGCCCGCCTCGAAATACTCCGCCAGTTTCCGTCTGATCTCACTTGCCGAATTCTTCGGACTGAGAACCTCCACGGCAAGTGTCGGGATGACCGGGCAAATCGGATCGGCCGGGAGTTCGCCGTCGGGGAGCCGGTCCCAGGGGATGAAACTGACGTCCGGAAGTCGGACCAGCCCGAGCTTGAGTTGAAACGGCCCGTCCGCTCCCAGCACCAAGCCGAGGTCGTTATCGTCAGCGTAGTCTCCGATTTTCCGGATGAGGTAAGCGGCGAGTAACGCTTGCAGGGCCCCCAAGGCTTTCTCCACGAGAACCCCGTCGACCAGCTCGCATAGCAGCTTCGGATGGCCGTTCAATGCCTTCACCAAATCGCCTTCGGTGGCCTCGCCCATCGGCGGCTTGATCCGAATCCGGTCGAGCGGTATGTCGCCGAGCTGCCGGACGAACTCGGCAGCGGTGTCGGGGACGGTCGGAAGACGGACGATCATCGGAAGCCCGTGTCCGGAGGGACAATCACAAGGCCGAGATACCGGCGGCCCCGAGCATCATACCTCATGCCGCGGCGTACTTCTCCCGGAGCTTGTCGAGGAACTTCTTGCTCTGGGCGGTCACCTCCCAGGCGTGCGGCCAGAAGCACAGGTCGACCGTCCACCAGTCGTGCGGCACTCCGCTCTTCTGCATCGCCGGGACGAGCTTGTCGAAGTCCAGCTTCCCGGTGCCGAAGGGGTTGTGGGTGGACGTGTTGTGCTCGTTCAGGCTGCCGTCGGAGTCGATCAGGTGGATGTGCGTGATCTTCCCCCTGAGTTTGTCGAGCAGTTCCAGTTCCCCCCCCGGCAGTGTTTCCTTCACCCCGGTCTGGTTGGCCCCGACCGCCGCGACCATGTGCGCGTGGCAGGTGTCGTAAAGGACCCCGAAATTGTTGTTCCCCTTCGCCCGGACCGCGTCCACAAGCTTCACAATCTCGGAGGGCTTGTTGAAGGCGAACCCGGGCTCGAACTCCCAGCACACGTTCAGCCCGAAGTCCGCCGCGATCTTGCTGCATTTGTCCCACACGTTCACGATCCGGTCCAACCCCTGCCCGACGCCGATCTTCTTTCCTTCCGGGTCGGCCTCGAAGTAGGTCGGGGCGAGCACCGTGTCCACCCGGATCGTCTTCACCCCCAGGTCGGCCGCGAACACGCTCCAGCCGAGGAACGCCGTCAGGTAGGCGGACGGGGTTTCGTCGACGATCGAGGTGCCGGGGGTCTTGAACGCCCACAAGTCGACCGCGATGCCGGACAGGGCGAGGCCGTGGTCGGCGATCGTCTTCTTCAGCTTCTCCCGGCTCGCGCGGGTCGGGTGTGAGGCCGGACTCGGGTGTGGGCCGAAGCTCCCGAGCTCGACCCCGTCGTAGCCGAGGTCCTGGAGCTTGTGCAGGATCACATGGAAGTCGTTCGTCGGCACTTCCTGGTTGAAGATGTACGCCCAGGTGCCGATCGAGATGCGGGCCTTGCTCACTGCGGGGACCTCCTGGAAGAGTAGGCTAGGTTTGGCGGTTCTGCGGGGGGGTGAGAGTAAGGGGGGACGGGCATTCGAGTTTGGGAGACGATCAACCGACCTCGACACCCGCCCGCGGACCCCCTATCCTTCCACTCCTATACACCGGGTCAGTCACGTGTCAGACACCGACGGCCGGCCTGTATCTCACCGGAAGATCGGTTCTAGCCCCGACTTCCGGTACTGGCAAGGAGAAAGTGAAGGCTCGTGTCGTTTTCGTCCATCGGTAACGGGCGTGTCACACGAACCGGTTTTTTTCTCGTCGAGAGCGCAAGTTCTGCCCCACCGGAGCGAACTTCCTCGTAGACGAAGTGTCTAGCTGGGGACGGCAACGCGGCAGAGGAGGGTAGTCGTGAACGGCAACTGGTGCAACAGCGGCGGCGGGTGTGGGTTGGCCCGGGGCAAGAACGGGACCGATGCGGCCAGGCTGAAACGCCCGCGGGTGGTTCTCCGGGGTGGGCCGGGGTTCGCCGTCCAGTCGGTCGAACACCTCCGGCTGCTCGGCTGGGATGTCTGCAACGCCTCGACCGACGCCGACTTCCACACTCTCACCTCCCGGAAGAACCCGGCCGCAGTCGTCCTTCCGGTCGAGGCCGGCGGGGAGAGTGGGTTTCTCACCTGTGCGAAGCTACGGTTAACCCGGCCGAAGCTCCGGGTCGTCCTGGTCGGCGAGCTGACCCCCCGCGCCCAGCGGCTGGCCGGGTTCGTCGGCGCCGGGCTCGCGACCGAAGCGACCGCCGCCGACGCGGTGCTCAAGTTGATTTGAACGCCGCACCCGTCAAATCGAGAGCAGCCCGGGGAAGCGCCCATCCCCGGGCTGTCTCGTTTCCTCACTCGACTTCAAAAATACACTCGATCTCGACTGCAATCCCGCCGGGCAGCGTGTGGGCCGAGACCGCGCTCCGGGCACCGACCCCGGCGTCCTCCCCGAACACATCCCGCATCAGCTCCGAGAACCCGTTGATCACCTTCGGCTGATCGGTGAACTCGACCGTGCAGTTCACCCACCCGAGTGTTTTCACCAGTCGTTTCACCTTGTCGAGCGACCCGAGGACGTCGCGCACCGTGGCGAGGATCGCGAGCCCGACCTGGCGGGCGGCGTCCTTCCCCTGGTCGAGCGTCATCTCCTGGCCGACGCGGCCGGTGATCAGCGTCTTGTCGGATTTCAGCGGCCCGTGGCCGGACACGAAGAGCAGGTTGCCCTGCTTCACCGCGGTCTTGTAGACCGCGACCGGCTTGGGGGCCGGCGGGAGGGTGAGGTGCAGTTCCTGGATCCGCTTTTCTGGGTTGCTTGCCATCGCACGGCCTCCGTGGTGGTTGGGGACGGGATTGGTGATACCCCGGCGGTCGGTCAACGGCAACGGTCCGATCACACCCGGAACTTCGCCGCCACCGGCTCGTTCACCGCCAGGCCCAGGCCCGGCCCGGACGGGGCTACCAGCTGATTGTTCTCGAACCGCGGGCCGCCGGTGAAGAGCTCGGCGAACCAGTCCACATACTCGCACATCCGCCCGTACACCACCCCGGCGGAAAGGTGCGCCCCGATCTCCGGCAGCCGGACCGGGTAAATGGCAATGTGCCTCAGCTCGGCCGCGACCGCGACCTTCCGGGCCGGGGTGATCCCGCCGAGCCGGAGAGGATCAATCCGCACGGCCGAGATGCCGCCCCGGTCGATGACGCGCAGGAAATCGGTCGGGCGGTCGTAGAGTGCGCCGACGGATAGGCCCACGTCGAGCCGGTCGATCAGCCGGCCGAGGTCGTTCAGGGCCTCCGGGGGAAGAGGGTCGGAATACCCATCCAGGCCGAACTCCTGGGTCCCGATTTCTCCCATCCACACGGCGGTCGAGAAATCGTACCGGCCGCAGGCGGACACCTCGAACCAGGCCCCGTCCGGCACCCCCTCACGCATCAGACGGACCCGCTCGGCGTCGAACTCAGGGTCCTGGGTCCCGATCTCGATCTGGACGCCGGCCGCTCCACTGTCGAGTGCGATCCTGGTGTCGCGCAGCGCCTGCTTCGTTCCCACCGCCGGGGTCGCCGTGTCGCTCACAATCGCTTTCAGCTGGGTCCGGTATCCGCCGAGCAGCTGGTGGACCGGGAGCCCGGAGACCTTCCCCTTCAGGTCCCAGAGGGCGAAATCGACCGCCGCGTACGCCCGGGCGGCGAGCCCGGCAAACCCCAGCCCTTCCAGCTCCTTCCACGCCTTCAGGTACAGGGACTCGGTCGAGGCCGGGTCCTGGCCGACGACGACGTCCGCGATCACCGTATCCATCAGCGACCGGATCGCGGCCCCGCCCCCGCCGAGGGTGTAGGCGAACCCGAGTCCGACCGGCCCGCCCCCGGTGAGGACGCGGACGAGGACGACGTCAGCGGCCGTGGCCGACCGCGGGTCCTGGGACGCCGGGAGGGACACCGGCCGCGGCAGGGGGACGCGCAGGAGGTCGGTTTCGACGCGGGTGATTTTCATGGAGCGTCCTTGGTCACTGGTCCCTGGTCATTAGTACGGAACCGGCCGCGATTGCGGGCGGGGGGGCGCCGACCGACCAGGGACTAAGAGTCTATCCGGAAACTTATGCTGCCTTTTGCAGGGGTTTTCGCGTATATCGAAACTTGGCCTGAGTTTTGCCCGAGTCCGGCGAGAGGCGATTGAGCATGAGGTGAATCATGGTCGCCCGAA
>JAQGHQ010000022.1 GCA_028288765.1 Gemmataceae bacterium
CGTCCGTGCTCGTGAAGCGGACGGTCCCCGTGTACCCGGTATCGACGGCGTTGGCGGCGGTGAGCGCGGAGACGGTGACGGTGAACGACGACCCGGCCGTCACGGCGGACGGCGCCGACACCTGGAAGTGGGTGGCCGGGGCCGGGGCGGGCGAACCGGCGAACTCGTCGTAGCCGATATCGATGCCGCTGCCGCTGGGCCGGGGCGTGCCCTTGGCGTCCGTGGGCGGCGCGTCCGTGGACGTGCCCGCGCCGATCGCCGGGGACGTGGACGTCAGGTGGTAGTTGCCGCCGGCCGCGGCGACGAACAGCGCCGCGGCGGTCGCGGTGATCGAGTGGGCGTCCTGGCCCGTGCTCGCGCGCCACGCGGCCAGGGACTGAGTGCCCCCGGTGTCGTCGTTCCGGTACAGGGACCCCACCACGTTGTAGTCGCTCACCAGCCCCGGCAGGCTGTCGGCGCTGGTGCTCAGGAACACCCCGGAGTTGCCCAGCAGCACGTTGTTGAGGATCGTGTTCCCGGTCCCCCCGTTCTTGATGCGGATCGCCGCGTCGGCCCCGGCGGCGGGCCCGGCGATCGTGTTATTGACGATCACGTTGTTGCTGCTCGGGCCGCCCGCGTCGATCCGGTACAGGTTGATCCCGTAGCTCGTGTACCCGTAAATCAGGTTGTTCCGCACGGTCGATCCGGACAGCCCGTCGCCGTTGATCCCGCCCTTGCCGTTGTTGTAGATCACGTTGTTCTCGATCAGCGCGTTGCTCACCAGGTTCGGGTCCCCGTTGGCGTGCAGCCCGATGAACTCGTTGCTGTAGATCGTATTCCCGCGGACCACGTACCCGGTCCCGTTGGCGATGTAGATCCCGTGCCCCTTCATGGGATCCCCCAGGGCCGTGGTGCCGAACACCGTGTTCCCCTGGACCAGCACCCCGGTAGCCCCGTTGACGTGGATCCCGGCCACCGCGTTGCCGAGGTTCTTGACCGTGTTCCCGATCAGCTGGTCGTAGTTCCCGGTGGCCTTGATCCCGTACTTGGCGTTGCCCGCCCCGATCTGGGCCCCGTCGACGGTGAACCCCTTGATCGTGACGTACGCGCTCCCGGGTTCGAGATCGATCCCGACCGCCGTCTTGTTGTTCCGGGCGTTGATGACCACCGACCCGGCGGGTGCGGTGGGGTCGGCCTGGAACACGATGGGACTGGCGGCCGTGCCCGAGGTCACGAAGTCGTACCCGAGGATGAACCCCGCGTAATTCCCGGCCCGAACATTCACCGTGTCGCCCGCCGTCACCGTCAACGCCGCCTTCTGGATCGTCGCGAACGGGTGCGTCGCGTCGCCGCTGGCCGTGTCAGATCCGCTGTTCGACACATAAAACGTGGCCGGGACCTCGCGCGACTCGAGCTGTTCCAGACGCCAAGGCGAGGCCTTGGGGGCCAGGGCGGGCGCGCGCCGCGCGCCCTTCTTGAACACCTTGCCGAAAAACTTACCGGAAGAAGAGGAGAACAGAGTCATAACCTCGTGCCTTCGTAAAGGGAAACGGGGGACCACGTGCCAGTGACGACCCCAGAGGGCTTCTTTCCCCGCAGGCGCGCCGGATCGGAACCGCACAGCGGGGAATGAGACCCAACTCTGGATCGAATGACACAACAGCCGTCTCGGCGACGGCAACGTCGTAATCGGGGCGAGGCAGGGGCGAGGCAGGGCGGGGGCGAGACAGGGCGGGGGCGAGGCAGGAACTAGACCGCAGGGTCGGAGCGGATCGGGTGCGAGTTAGTTTCCCACCACAATCCGCCGGCTGGGCTCTGGCATTCGGCAAGAGTCATCGCGATCGTGCTCGTGCTCGGCTGTAGAAATGACGGGGCGCACTAAGACCGGACATCGACTCGCGGGAAATTCTAGAGCAACATAGGGGCGTGTCAAGGATCAGTGTTGAGAATCGATCACTTTTTTGTTGGCACACCACCCAGTCGTTAATAGTACAGCGCGGCTTTAGATGATACATTTATGCCGCCGTTTCAGCACCATCATCATTGTAAACTTCAATGTAATGGCGAGTGTAATGGCGATAATGAGGAACCTGCGATCGGCTCCGGCCAGCCTCTCACAGCCTTTCTCCCGTCAGTCCCCCGCCTCCTGGGGAAGACATTGCCCCGGCACCCCTTAACCCGGGTGTGATCCTGGCGAGGGGCGAGGCCGGCCGGCCAAGCCGGTCGGCAGAAGTCTTTTCACAGCGCGGCCTTCCGTGACAGCCTCCCGAGTAGGGAGGACGCCCATGGACACCCTGACCCTGACCGACCGGCAGCGACGGCATCTGGAACGGCAGCTCCGCTCCACCCACGACGTCCGCGTGTACTGCCGCACCCTGGCGGTCCTTGACATCGCCCGAGGGGAACCCGTCGCCGCCGTCGCCCGCCGGCTGAGGATCACTCCCCGAGCCGTCTACCACTGGGTCGCCACCTCGGAGCGATGAACCTGCGGGTGGTGCATTGCTCCTACCGGAGCTGGCACCTGGCGATGGGGTCGGTCTAGTCGGCCGACTGGTTAGACATCTAGTTATCGTGGCTGCCCGAGCGGTGGCCCAGGCTCAACCCGATGGACACTTGGTGGGCGCAGGTCAAGGACGTGGTCAGTGCCGACAAGCAGTACACCACCCTGGAGGAGCAGGTCGATCGCTTCATCGGCTACCTGGAGAGCCTGTCACCCTGGCGAGCCTTGGAGACCGCCGGGGTCTACTCGGTCGACTTCTGGTTGGGGCCTGCATTGTGAAAAGACTTCTGCCGATCTGCTTAGACCGCAGGGTCGGAGCGGATCGGGTGCGAGTTAGTTTCCCACCACAATCCGCCGGCTGGGCTCTGGCATTCGGCAAGAGTCATCGCGATCGTGTTCGGCTGTAGAAATGACGGGGCGCAGTTAGGACCGGACATCGACTTGCGAGAGATTTTAGAGCGACATAGGGGTGTGGCAAGGACAGGGTTGAGTATCGACCACTTTTTTATAGGCACACCACCCAGTCGTTAATAGTACAGCGCGGCTTTAGATGATACATTTATGCCGCCGTTTCAGCACCATCATCATTGTAAACTTCAATGTAATGGCGATAATGAGGAACCTGCAATCGGCTCCGGCCAGCCTCTCACAGCCTTTCTCCCGTCAGTCCCCCGCCTCCTGGGGAAGACATTGCCCCGGCACCCCTTAACCCGGGTGTGATCCCGGCGAGGGGCGAGGCCGGCCGGCCAAGCCGGTCGGCAGAAGTCTTTTCCCCGCGCGGCCGTTCGTGGTAGCCTCCAAAGTAGGGAGGACGCCCATGGACACCCTGGCCCTGACCGACCGGCAGCGACGGCATCTGGAACGGCAACTCCGCTCCACCCACGACGTCCGCGTGTACCGCCGCACCCTGGCGGTCCTTGACATCGCCCGAGGGGAACCCGTCGCCGCCGTCGCCCGCCGGCTGAAGATCACTCCCCGAGCCGTCTACCACTGGGTCGCCACCTATGGCCGTGACCATGACCCTGCCTCTCTGGCCGACCGCCACCGCCCCGGCCGGCCCAGCCTGTTGACCCAGTCGAACCGGGATCTGCTACGCAAACTCCTGGGCCGCTCGCCCCAGAAGCTCGGCCACTTCGCCACCCAGTGGACCGTCCCCTTGCTCCGGAAATACCTGGCACACGGCACCGGCCGCCCGTTCTCCGACGACACCATCCGGCGCGAGTTGCAACGGCTGGGATACACCTGGAAGCGTTCCCGCTACACCCTCGATCCCGACCCCGCGTTCGGGGGGAAAAAAAAGTCGCATCCCCGGGCAAATCCGGCGTTTGACCGCTCGTAGCGGCGTTGGAGGCCATTTACCCGAACCCGCGGCTGTCGCTCGCGGGGCGGGGTCACCCGGTCTACCCGTACCTACCCCGGAACGTGCCGATCGAGCGGGTGGGGCAAGTGTGGTCGGCCGACATTAGGCAGACGGCAGGAGAAAATCGACCCGCCCGCCCGCTTCGTAGGGCACGCACGGCGTGCCGGCTTTTTGCCTGGCCAACCGGCACGCCGTGCGTGCCCTACGAGACGGCTTGTCCCCCGTGTCTCCGTCATTCTGCGGGTCGCTTGACACCTGCCGGATACCTTACCTACCTCCCACTGCCGGCCGGGTTCATGTACCTGGCGGCAACGGTCGACTGGTTCAGCCGGTACATGGTGGCGTGGCGGTTACCCACGCACCCGCATCACGGAGGGGCGGCACATGAACTTCTACGTCGGCACCAGCGGCTACTCGTACCCGGAGTGGAAGGGCAGCTTCTACCCCGCGAGGCTGCCGGCCAAGCAGATGCTCGGCTTCTACGGCGGGCGGTTCCGCACGGTCGAGATCAACAACACGTTCTACCGCCCGCCCGCGGTATCGGTCCTGGAAGCGTGGGCGGGCGCGGTTCCCGCCGACTTCCGGTTCGTGCTCAAGGCGCCGCAGGAGATCACGCACGGCCGGAGGTTGGTGGGCGCGGGCGGGTTGGTGTCGTCTCTGCTCGCAGCCGCCGGCACGCTGAAGGAGCGCCTGGGGCCGCTGCTGTTCCAGTTGCCGCCGAACTTCAAGAAGGACGTGCCGGTGCTGCGCGCGTTCCTCGCGCTCTTGCCGCCGGGGTGCCGGGCGGCGTTCGAGTTCCGGCACGCGTCCTGGTTCGACGCCGAGGTCGGCGCGGTGCTCCGTGATCACCAGACGGCGCTGTGCGTCGCGGACGCGGACGACGATCTGGCGGTGCCGTTCGCGGCGACCGCGAACTGGGGCTACCTCCGCTTGCGGCGGCCCGACTACGACGACGCGGCGTTGAGGGCGTGGGCGGACCGGATGCGGGCACAAGACTGGCGGGACTGCTTCGTGTTCTTCAAGCACGAAGACGCGGGCAGTGGACCGCGGATGGCGGCGCGGCTGCTGGAGGTGATCGCGGAGAGCGCAAGGACGGACCGGTGTTGACGCCGAGCGGCCTGTTGATCGGCTCGGGCGCGTCGACCAAAGCATTCTCGGGTTAGCGGGTGTCGCCGAACCCGGTAAGGTTCCGGTCGTCAAGAGAACATCTCTACGCTCACCGCCTTTGTTGCGGGAACAAGGGCGTGGTACCCCACGGGCGGGGGATGGTCCTCGCCGAACGACCGGCGGCCGTGCCCGGACGTCACGACCCCGAGCCGGTCCCGATACGCGATTCGTTCCCCCGGTCCCGGCCGGCCCGGGCGGCAGGCTCACCCGGGCCGGCCGGCCGGGTTGAGGGCGCTGGCGAACAGGGTCTTGCGTGCCGGTCGACCCCGACGTAGGATGCGGCGGTTTGGGTGAGGTCACGCACTGATACAGGAACCCGGAAGGGTTGTCGCATTCGATTTGGTAGGTGCCGCGCGACCCGCGAGCGGGTACCCCGGCGGCACCGGCAGTCCGGCCGGGGTACCCGCTCGCGGGTCGCGCCGGACCTACCCCGATCGAGC
>JAQGHQ010000276.1 GCA_028288765.1 Gemmataceae bacterium
GAACGTGCCCGGGTCGAGCGGTTGCTGGCCGACGCCGAGGCGTGGCGGCGGGCCGACGCGCTGCGGGGCTACATCGGGGTGGTGGAGCAACTCGCGCTCGCCCGGCGGGTGAGTACCGGCGAGGGGACCGAACTCGCGGCGTGGTTGACCTGGGCACGCGAGCAGGCCGAGAAGCTGGACCCGGTCCGCGGCACTCTGAACCGACTGGCGGGTGAATCCGCGGCGTGACCGCGACCGACTCCTCACCGGCTCGACGGCCGTGATCGGCCGCGTGCGAAATGGGACCGCACACGGCCGAACTCCGTTTCTCCGGCCTCACAGGACCGACGACTTGCTGTTCACGCCTCCGATTCCTTCGCCACCCATTCGGTCGCCAGAGCCAGCGACTCCGGCCACCGTCGGAGTGCCCGCTCGACCTGCTCCCGTCGAGTTTCGGGGCGGGTGTGAGTGTAGTTCGCGGTCATCCCCAGCCCGCCGTTCGATGTCGGCTTGTGGCCCATCACCTGCTGGCGGATCAGTGGGTCGACGTTCGCGTCCTGGAGCAGGGTGGCAAAGGTGTGCCGCCACGACTTCGGGCAGGTGGATTCCGGGTGTCCGATCGCGGCCATCACGCGGACGAACACCTGCCGGATTTTGTCCGCCTTCACCGCCCCGGCGTCCCACCACAGCTTCTTCGCCAGGGCGGCCTCCTCGGTCCGGGTCAGCGGCCGGCCCTCGGCCGCCCGCCGGTCCCGGAGTACCTTCTCCAGTTCCCGCCGGTCACCCACGACCGCCGGCTTTCGACCACGGAGCTTCTCGCGGAGGAACACCGGGCCGCACGTCCGCTTCCCGATCACTGCCCGGATCACCGCGACCACCTCGGCCAGGAGCGGCACCAGGCGTTCCTGCCCGGTCTTCACCCGCCACCCCAGCTCGACCTTGTTGCGGACGTGCAGCCAGCCGCCGGCCAGGTCCACTTCCTCGACCAAGAGGTGGACCAACTCGCCGACCCGCAGCCCTGTCTTGGCCATCGTGAGGTGGATCGGGAATGCCCAGTCGGGACACGCCTTCAGGAACCTCAGCTCGGTGTCGGTTGTGAACACGAAGATGGGCTTGGCGTCCTCGATCTTCATCTTGTCGAGCGGGAGTTCCGAAAAGGGGTTGCCGGCGTAGGGGGGCAGGTGCCGTCGCCGGACGGCGTACGTGTACATCGTCCGGCAGGTCTCCAGGACGTATAGCACCCCCTTCGTGAGCAACTTCCGCTTGGCGGTGTTCTTGTGCCCGTTCGGGGCGACCTGGATGGTGCGAAGGTGGGCGGCGAACGCCTCCACCTTGACCTCGTGGGCCTGGGGCGGCTTCGGCAGGGTACGAACGAAGTCTTCCAGGTGCTGAGTCGCCGAGCGATAACGCTTCAGAGTGCCCACAGACGAGTGCAGGACGTGCTCGTGGTAGCTGAGGAACTGCTTCCGGAGTTCCGGCACGCCGATCGGGGTGAAGGTGAGTAGGTTGGGTTCGTGGCTTGTGAGCTGCGAGTTAACCCGGGCCGCGACCTGCTCGGCCTCATCGCGGGTAGAACCCACTTTCTTGCGGTGCGGCCCGGTGTCGTCCCGGTAGTACACCCACCAGGCCCCGTGGTGTTCGTAGACACTGACCTTGCCGACGCGGAAACGCGGAGAGGGGCGGGACTTTTTCGGCGGCACGGAACTCCCCCTGGTGCACGATTTGTGCACCAAACGTGCACCAGGAGGCCGGTTCGTTTGGGGGAGCAGTGACGCAGGATGTTGCTTTTATTAGCTTTGCGTCACGAGCCTGTCAGCACACAGACATGAAAGCGGAGAGGGAGGGATTCGAACCCGCGGTGGGGTTTTACCCCCACGCCGCTTTAGCAAAGCGGTGCCGAGAGAAAATCGATAGCGGAAAATCGCTGAAAACCGAGGGAAAACATGCGAGGCGGCCCTTTGCGATCGCTGGTGTGTAACAGGCTGGCACCTCCGTCTCCTCACTTCTTTCGACGGAACTCCCGAGGCGGCACCTGTGGCGAGATCCTGCCCGGCCGGGCGAACGTTCGCAGCACCAACTCGTCCTCAGCAGTGAATCCGGCCCCGCGGCCAGGCTAGGGCGACGGCTGGACGTTCTCCGGGCGCGAACTGATGGCAGAGGCCTACCGGTTGTTCGATCGTCGCTGCCGCACCGACACGGCATTGGCGAAACTGGCCAAGCTGCGCCGACGTGTCCGCCGCTTCAAGCATGTGGGCCAGATCTTGAACGAGCTGCTCTCGCCCAACTTGGAGAAGGCACTAACGTTCCTCGACGACAAACTGTTGCCGTCAACGTCCAACGCCGTGGAACGCGGCAACCGCCGCCACCGCAAGATGCAGAAGACCGTCTACCGGGTCCGCACCCACGAGCACCTGCACAACCGCATCGCTCTTGATATGCTGCGCGATTCGCAGCGCCCGGACCGCACCGACACGGTCAAAACGCTCCACCGAGCGAGGGCCAAGGCTGGGTAGGCCCCAGCAATGATGCTAAAGACTCACTTTTTTGGAGGTTTTTGCACGTAGAACCGCCCTTCGCCTGCGGCGGGACTGGTCCGCCCCCGAGATTCCGGTTGCACGAGTGCTGGACAGCGTGCAATAATGGCTAGGTAGTTACGAACAAGTACCGAGGATTCATTGCCGTGGCCGAGCCCGCGACCAAACTGAAGAAAGCCATCCGGCTTGTGAAGAAACGGGGGAGCATCCGCCCCCGTGATCTCGTCGCGCTCGACATCCCGGGCGACTACCTCGACCGGCTGCGCCGCCGCGGCGTGATCGAGCGAGTCGCCCGCGGCGTCTACGCCTGGCCCGACGCCGAGGTGACCGAGCACCACTCCCTGTCCGAAGTGGCGCGGTCCGTCCCCGCGGGCGTCATCTGCCTAATCTCGGCGCTCCAGTTCCACGGCCTCACGACCCAGGTGGCGCACGAGGTGTGGGTGGCACTGCCGAACAAGGCGTGGGTGCCGAAGGTACAATCCCCCAAGCTGCGGGTGGTCCGGTTTTCCGGCCCGGCACTCTCCGAGATGGTCGGCGAGTACGAGCTCGAAAAGGTGACGGTGCGGATCTACACGCCGGCGAAAACGGTCGCCGACTGCTTCAAGTTTCGAAACACCGTCGGCCTCGACGTGGCCATCGAGGCGCTCCGCGACTGCTGGCGCAAGAAGAAGGCGACGATGGACGAGCTGTGGGCGGCCGCAAAAGTGTGTCGGATGGCGAACGTCATGAGGCCCTACATCGAGTCGCTCGTATGACCCCGAAGAAGAACGCCGCCGCCTCGGTCAAGCAGCGACTCTTGAACGTCGGTAAGAAGTCGGGCGAGGACTTCCAGTTGCTGCTCACCCGCTACGCCGTCGAGCGACTGCTCTTTCGGCTCGCCCATTCCGAACACGCGAACAGCTTCGTGCTCAAGGGCGCGATGCTGTTCGCACTCTGGACCGGCGAGATGCACCGGCCGACCCGCGACGTCGATTTCCTCGGCTTCGGCGAGAACAGCGACGCGAGGCTGGCGACCGTGTTTCGCGCCCTGTGTACCGGAGAGGACGCGGACGACGGACTCGTGTTCGACACCGACTCGGTTGCGGCCGAACAGATCCGCGAGGCGGACGAATACGGCGGGCGGCGCGTCACGTTCGTGGTGACGCTCGGTCAGGCACGGGTGACGCTACAGGTGGACGTCGGCTTCGGGGACGCGATTACACCGGCGGCCGAGACCGTGGAGTACCCGACGCTCCTCGGCATGTCTCCGCCGAAGCTCCGCGCGTATCGGCCGAACCAGCCGAACGTCCGCTCGACGATCCACCGCCACTTCTGGACCTCGAACGTGGTCTGCCCGGGGCGCCCGGTGACGACGTCCAGGACCCACCGAGCGTTCGCCTTGATCCA
>JAQGHQ010000288.1 GCA_028288765.1 Gemmataceae bacterium
GGAAGGTCGAACCCGATGACCGGTCCCTTCCGGCAGAGGTCGGTCCGCTCGGAGAGGCAGAGCGGGCACGCCCCGCAGGGGAGCTTGGCCCGGGCCGCGACCCGGTCGCCGGGGCGAAAGCCGGTCACCCCTGGACCGGTTTCGAGGATTCGCGCGCAGAACTCGTGGCCGAACAGCTGGACGGGGGCCTCGGTTTCGAGCCGGCGTTTGACACGGTCATACGCCAGCGTCGGGATGCCCTGGGCGAGCTGCGCTTCGGTGACACTCGGCTGAACGCAGAGCGGCTCGACGAGGAAGTGCCGCGGCGGGCAGATCGGCTCCGGCACCTCGTCGAGGTGCATCTCGCCGAACCGGTGGAATCGCCAGGCCTTCATCGTCGGGGTCTCCGTCGCCCTTGTGTTCGAGCATCTATCGAGAGTTGCGTTCGTCAGCCGAGGGGCCCGTCACAGTAGCCGGGGTCGACCAGGGTCCGGTCGGGCTCGTCTCCGGCGTACACCCAGATCATCGCCATCGGCCGCTCCGACTGGTTGAGGAATCGATGCGGCCGGCCTGTGGGTATGCATACGGTGTCGCAGTCCGCGACCACGTATTCCCGGCCGGCTACCTGACAGACCGCAGTCCCCGTGACGATGGTGATCGACTCGTCGAACCCGTGGTAATGGCAGGGGAGCGAGGCCCCCGGCTCAAACAGCCCGTACCCGCCGCAAACCCCCCGCGAGCCGAGCCGGCAGGCGAACAGGTCGCGGAAGAACGCCCGCGGGGCCAGCTCATACACCGGTGCCGTCGCAAATCGGATGAGATGCTCGGGCCATGCGGGGTCGGAGTCGTCCACATCCTGAGTCTTGAAGGCGGTCGAAACGAGTTCCCGGGTCGGCGCGTCGGAGGCGAACGACGAGTGCAGCCGTGCCGGATCAGTCCCGGAGTTGGTTACCGCGTGCGCGGTCCCGGCCGGGACGTGGATCGCGTCATAGGGTGCCAGCCGATACCGCCGCCCTTCCACCCGGAACTCGGCGCGTCCTTCCAGAACAACGACCACCTCGCTGAACGGGTGGCGATGATACGGGAGTTCCGCCCCGGACGAGAACCGGACGAGTGCGGTGGTCAGCCCCCGCGCCCCCGAAGACCCCGACGCCAGGACATGGAGCCCTACCCCCGGGGCCAGTTCGCCGCGCCCGGAGTCACTCCCGCGCGTCAGGAATTCGGTCCGCCTCATGGGAGCCTCACCGGCAGAGTCTTTCAAAGTAGTCCGCTCGCTCCGCGAGCAGTCGGTTCTTCGGCCCGCGAGTGCGGTCCGCTCGTTTTGTACGTCGTCGGATCTGGGTGCCAGCACCGGTCTGGGGACCGGTGCCACAACGGAAGACGGAACTCATCTCCGGGACTCTTCTTCTCGTGGCCCCGGTCTCCAGACCGGTGCTGGCACCCAGATCCGACGACGTAAACCTCCCGAGAACCAGCCGAGGCGATCGCGAGCCCGATCGGTTGCGCCCTTCAAGATTCCTTCACACCGCTCTCCCCGAGCGGTCAGTTCTGGGGTGCCGGAAATGAAAGGCCAACCGCTCGCGGAGCGAGCCGACCACACTCACGACCGATATTCAAAACACCATGCCTCACCGGCGAACGAACTTCTGGATAGAGTGACAACCGGGTGACACCAGCCCCCGATTCCCGCCCGCCGACATCACGACTTCGGCCACGTACACGTCTCCCCGGGAATCAACCCAGATTCCGTGCGGGGCGAAGAAGTCGCCGGGCGCGCAGGGGTTCCGCCCACCGCCCCACCGGCCACGCAATACCCCTTGCGGGTCGAAGAGGCTCACCCGGCCGCCCGGGGCTTCCGGGTAGGGAGGACTGATCCCGGGCCACATCCCGGCGAGGTACCCCAACTCGGCCACGAACACACTCCCGCTGCCGTCGATAAACACCTGGCACGGCCGCACGACGTCGGTCCATTCCGAGAGGTAAGCACCGTCCGGCGAGAAGAGCTGAACCCGGCTGTTCTCGCGGTCGGCCACGTACACGATTCCTTGCGCGTCGACGGCGATCCCGTGTGGAATCCGGAACTGTCCCGGGCCGTCCCCGGGCTCTCCCCAGGAAAGGAGCAGCTTGCCATCAGACGAGAACTTGTGGACGCGCGCGTTGCCGTACCCGTCGCTCACGTACAGCTCGCCCCCGGGCGCGACCGCGAGGTTGGTCGGGTAGTGGAACGGCAGGCCGGTCCGCCGGATGGTGCGGAAGTCCATGCTCGTGGCCCCGGTGTCCGAGGGCTTCCCGCTCGTGCCGAGGGTCATCAGCAACCGGCCGTCGGGGGTAAATTTGTGGACCGTGTGGTCGAGATCGTCGGTGCAGTACACCGCGTCGTCCGGCCCGATGAAAATGCCGTGCGGTCGGACGAAGAGACCTTCACCCCACGAGGCCAGGAGTTCGCCGTCGGGGTCGAACACCATCACGGGGTGCTCCCCGCGGCTGAAGACGAAGACGCGGTCCCGGGAGTCGGTCGCCACGGCGGCCACTTCCGTCCAGCCCCACCCGGGGGGCAGTTTCGCCCAGCGGTCGTCGGGCTCGTACCCGAACTCCCGACAATTCGCGGCTGCGGGCCTGTCCGTGGGCATGGGTCGTCCTTTCAATCGGCGAGGGGGCCGATCGGTTGTTCGTCCGGCACGTCGGGCATCAGCAGGGCGATGACCGCCGCGGGGAGAAACAGGAAGCTGGAGTAGAGGAGGGCCAGCCGGTAATCCCCGACCTGTGAAACAAGCCCGAACAACACCGTGCCCAGTCCCGCCGCAATGCGGCCGAAGTTGTAGCAGAAGCCGGCCCCGGTCGTCCGCAGGAGCGTGGGGAAGAGCGGCGGGAGATACATGGTGAACAGGGCGAACACGCCCTGAGACAGCCCGACCGCCATCAAGCCGTACCACATGTCGTCGTGCCTGCGTGGAGCACCGTAGGTCGCGACCATCGACAGGAAGTACGTCACGCACAGGACCGCGATCGCCCGGCGGTATTTCAACCTCCGGGCGATCAGGGCCGCCAGAAAGTTGCCCGCGATCGAGGTGCCCACGACCAGCCACATCGCTTTGCTGACGAGCTGACTCTTCTCCGCGTCCGTCCAGCCGTTCAGGTCGGGAAGGTTCCGGAGGTGCTGGAGATACCAGAAGAGGAAAGCCCAGTGTGCGGTCAGCGCGAACGAGCAGACGAGCAGGGTGAGTATCGTTGTCCGCCGGATCGGGTCGCGGAAGAGGTCGCCGAACCCCGGGCCGGACTGGCTGCCGGATACCTGTTTCGCTCCTTGCCACTCCTCGGGCTCCGGGACGGCGCGGCGGATCCAGAGGACCAGGAACGCCGGGAGTACGCCGACGAGGAACACCGTCCGGGGCGGGTAGGCCGCCAGCAAGAAGTTGGCGAGGCTCGCGAGCATCACGCCGAGGTTCACCCCGGTCTGGAGGACGGCGGCCATCCAGGGCCGCCAGCGGCGAGGCCACGTCTCGGACAGGAGGGCCGCCCCGACAGCCCATTCGCCGCCGATGCCCAGCGCGGCCAGGAACCGGAATACGAGCAGCTGCCACCACGTGTGGGCGAAATACGACAGGCCGGTGAACAGGGCGTAGGTGAGGATCGTGAGGGTCAGGGCCCGGCTCCGGCCGAGCCGGTCGGCGATCCGGCCGAAGAACCCGCCCCCGACGGCCCAGCCGATCAGGAAGGCGGCCTGAATCCATGAACTGTAGTAGCCGACGGCCGGGTCTTTCGGACTGGCGGCGTTGATCAACTCGGAGACGAACGGGGCGGCCACGAGGACGTACAGGTGCATGTCCAGGCCGTCGAACAGCCAGCCCAGCCACGCCGCCGCGCCGGACTTCCACTGGCGGGGGGAGAGGTCGCGCAGGTGTGCGGCCTCACCACCGGACAGTTCCGGGCCGACTGGTCCGGGGGCCGGTTCGGTTGTTCCCATGAGTGGCCTTACCTCCGACTGTCCGTGCGAGGCGACGTCTTTCAGGCGAGCGGCGGGTAGAAAGCAACCCGTGGTCGAGCCAGAGTACTGGGCCCGATCGGTCGTTACCCTCTTCCCGTTGGGGAGAGGGTCGCGGCGAAGCCCGCGGGGTGAGGGGCAGCGCACCCCCGCCCTAACGGCCCAGACCCCTCACCCCCGGCCCTCTCCTCGTTGGGTGCTGTGTCGAAATCCCCGGTTGAGCCCTCCGTAGGGGTCTTTCTTGTAGGGTGGGTCGGGGGTTG
>JAQGHQ010000302.1 GCA_028288765.1 Gemmataceae bacterium
TAGGTTACCGGCGGAAGATGCGATGACCAGGCGGCCGAGCCGCCAAAGACGGACGAATTCGGGTACTCGTAGGTGCCCCCGTACCGGGCTGCGCCGAGCCAACCCAAAACTCACGGAAGTGCCATTCCTTAACGAGTTCGTGTATCAGGTTACCGCGGACGGGAGCGTGGTTTGCTCGTTGGGCGAGACCGTTTGGTCGGGCGGAACAGGGATGATCGGCGGGCGAGGATCCGGGCGGTCACCGCGGCGGGTGGGCCCGGCGGGCAGCGTGAATCGTCTCGTCCAGCCGGGAGAGGAATCGGGACCGGTCCTTCGGGGTCATCGGGGCCGGTCCGCCGGTCGTCGTTCCGGCCTGGCGGAGATCATCCATCAAGTTCCGCACGGCGAGCGCTGCCCCGACCGTGTCCGCGGTGAGGAGCCGGCCCTTCGGGTCGATCACGACCGCGCCGGCCGCGACGCACCGGGCGGCGAGCGGGACGTCGGCGGTGACCGCGATGTCGCCCGACCCGATCACCCCGGCGATCCAGTCGTCGGCCGCCCCGAACCCGGCCCGCACGACCAGCTCGACCAGCGGGTCGGCCGGGACCCGGAGCGGAGCATTCGCGACGACCACGACCTTCAGCCCGTACCGCTTGGCGACCCGGTAGACCTCCTCCTTCACCGGACAGGCGTCGGCGTCGACGTAGATGGTGTGCATGGGGTCCCCGCAAGGTGGTCTTGGTCGCACAGGCCCGGATCGGCAGGTCGGATCATCCGATCACGGCAGGAGGAATTGTCTTTAGCTGTCAGGAAGGGGGATGGTTGGCAATCACCCCGCGGCCTGGGGCGGCGCCGGGTGAACGGCCGAGCCATTGCCGATCAGCAGGGCCGGGTGTGTTGGGGCCGGGACCCGGGTGATTCGCAGGCTCGACCCGGCCGCCGTGTTGGTGAGCAAGATTTCCAGGTGAACGGGGCCTTCCCGGCCCGACCTCGTCAGCACGTACCGGCCGTGGTACGGGTCGAACTCGGTGCCGGTCTCGTCTGCCGAGAGCCTGGCGATCCGGGCGAGGAGGGGTCGGAACAGCCGCCAGAATGGGGAAGTCAGATCCGGAGTCCCTTCCGGGCCGGTCCCGATGATCGGATCGGGGAGGGTGATCGACCCGCTGTGCTGGGCGACGGAAATGACCTCGTCCGCCAGCCAGACGACGTCCCGCCCGGGTGCCGGGAGACGGGCGAATAGCTCGCGGATGGACTCGGCTGGTGTCACAGGGGGATGACTCGTTTCGTGAGGCCCGGCCACGCCTGCCGGAGTTCGTCCAGACCGACCCCGGGCTCGAACCGAACGTCGCCGGACGCGGCGGTCATACCGGAGATCGGGTCGTTCCGCACAATATCGACTATCTCGATCGGCACCTCAACCTCTAGTATGACAGGGCCGCCCTCGGCCGGGAAGCCGGCTGCTTTGTGTCGCGCGTAGTCCCGGGCCGTCCCCATGCCGAGGTCCGGGGTGTCCACAAGGGCTGTCGAAAACGCTTCTGCCCGTGAAGAGTAGTTACCGCCGGGTTCGACGTAGTTCGGATCCGGCCCGGAGAGGATCAGTGGCCCGGCCCGGGTCCGGGTGGAGCCGGATGAGAGTCGGCGGCACTGTCGCTGCCTCGGCGGGGAATTCCGGCCGGTAGTCATCCGGGGTCGGCCGCTAATATCATCAACTAGTCATTCATTGCAAGGCCGGTCTTTATCTCATGTCCCGCAAAAGCCGTCCGGACACCGATTCGCAGCCCCTGCCGCCGCTCTACGCGATGGTCCACGGCGGGCTCGAACCCGTCGCCGCCGACGAGATCACCCGCGACCTCGGCGGGGCGGTCAAGAAGACCGCCCGCGGGGTGGTCGTGTTCCGGGTCGGGGCGCTCACCCCGGACGTGCTCAAGCTCCGCACCACGGAGGACGTGTTCCTCCTCGCCTGGGGGTCCGACAGCCTCACCTTCAAGCCCGAAGACCTGGACACGATCCGCACCTGGACCGCGAAAAAGCCCGACTGGGACCAGCTGTTCCGGCTGCACCACCGGCTCCGCCCGAAGACCAAGGGCCGGCCGACGTACAACCTCATCTGCCAGATGCAGGGCGAACACGGGTACCGCCGGGCGGACGCCCGCGAGGCGTTCGTCGCGGGGCTCGCCGGCACCATCCCGAACGGGTGGCAGCCCACCCGGGAGAACGCCTGGCTCGAGATCTGGCTGACGCTCCGGGGCAAGACCGCCGTGTGCGGGGTCCGGCTGTCCGACCGGACGATGCGGCACCGGACGTACAAGCACGAACACATCGCCGCGTCGCTGCGGCCGACGGTCGCCGCGGCGATGGTCCGGCTCGCCGGCATCGGCCCCGGGATGACGATCCTCGACCCGATGTGCGGGGCCGGGACCATCCTCGCCGAGGCGGTCGACACCGCCCACCGGCGGCGGGGCGTGGAGGTCCGGGTGGCCGGCGGGGACGTCGACCCGAACGCGATGTTCGTCACCTCCCAGAACCTGGAGAAGCTCGGCCCGGTCGGCCTCGCCCGGTGGGACGCGACCCGCCTGCCGCTGGCGGCCGGGTCCGTCGACCGGATCGTCTGCAACCCGCCGTTCGGCAAGCAGCTGGAGACCCCGGAAAAGATCGGCCCGCTGTACCAGGCCGCCGCGGCCGAGTGGGACCGGGTCCTCAAGCCGGGCGGGCGGGCGGTGTTCCTCGTGATGGAGCAGGACGCGCTCCGGGGCCCGCTCCAGGGACTGGGGTGGGCCCCGACCCGGCAGATGCGGGTCCGGCTGCTCGGCCAGCCGACGGTAATGAGCGTCTGGCAGAAGCCGGAATAGTCGGATAGGATTGATCGTGGTCGCCCGTCACTTCTCGTGATCCTGGGCGGGGTTATCCCCGTCGTCGGCCGCGACCCGCGGGAGCTGTTGATGTCCGTCTCGTACACCTGCCCGAACCCCGACTGCCGGGTGACCTTGAAGACCCCCGCCCGGGTGCCGCCCGGGAAGCGGGTGAAGTGCCCGAAGTGCGGGCAGATGTTCACCCCCGAACCGGAAGAGAAGCCGCCGGCTGCCGGGGAGGGAGACGCGCCCGCGGGCGGAGGGACTTTCAAACTCGCCGACGACGACAAGAAGAATGAGGCCAAGAAGAAGCCGGCCGCGGCCAAGCCCGAGGAACCGAAGAAGGCCGAGCCGCCCCCGGCCAGGAAAAACCCGTTCGACGAGGAGGACGAGGACCCCGAGTCGGTCAAGAGGGGCTACGGGGTGGTGAAGGAGACGGAGAAAGAGATCGAGGAGGCGGAGAAGAACAAGCCGAAGTTCGGGTCGGTCGAGGACAAGTTCAAGAAGAGCGCCCGCGGACCGGCGATTGCCTTGCTGGTGATGCCCTCGAACCTGCTCACCGCCGAAGGGCTGATCACCGGGGTCGGCGGATTGTTCATGTTCGTCATCGGAATGTGGCCGCTCGTGTTCAACGACGCCCCGCCGGG
>JAQGHQ010000306.1 GCA_028288765.1 Gemmataceae bacterium
GATGGCGGCGACCTGTCCCTGGCGGAGGTCGCCGCGCACGCCGGGTTCTCGGACCAGAGCCACTTCTCCCATCACTTCAAGCGCCTCGTCGGCGTCACGCCGGGGCAGTTCCGGACGCCCGCAAGAATCGCCTAAAAGGCCGCAATCGCCTCCAAGAAGCTGGACGGCGAGCCCTTTAGCATTCTTCATGAGCAGGGTGATTGTCGCTGTGGTCGCGCCGACGGCGAAGACCCATCCGGCGGCCCCACCCTTCTGCGACTGTGCGACACGACGTCGCTTCAAGCCCGGTTCGCTGCGGGGACGGAGGATCATATGCTCACCCGACATCATCATGGATTCAGTGCCGTACTGAAACACGGCTGACAAGGAACCAAGCCCGCGTTGCCGGGCGGCATGTCGCCCCGTTCGCCCGGGCATCCCGAGGCGATCGAAACCGACCTTGGGCCATCGGGTCCGTGTGGTCCCGATCCAGGTTCTACTAGAGGAGAACAGTCATGCGTCGACGATACTTGTACCTCGGTGTTGGGGCCTTAGCTCTCTTGGTGGTGCTGGGAGGTCCCGGCCAACTTCACGCCCAACACATGATGCGAGGGGGGGGTGCCATGGGGGGCCGCCCGGGCTTCCGCGGCGGAGGCATGCCTGGCTTCCGGGGCGGGTTCGATCCCCGCTTCAACCGGGGTTTCGTCAATCCCACGTTCAACCGGGGCTTCTTCGTCAATCCCACGTTCAACCGGGGTTTCGTCGATCCCCGCTTCAACCGGGGCTTCGTCAATCCCACATTCAATGGGGCCTTCGTCAATCCCACGTTCAACCGGGGTTTCGTCAATCCCACGTTCAATGGGGCCTTCGTCAATCCCACCTTCAACTCGGCATTCAGCCCGGGCTTCTTTCGTCCGTTTTGATGGCTTCTCTCGCGAGACGACGGGATGAATGGGCCTTGACCGCGTCGGGGTGCCTCTTGCACCAATGTCGAGCGGCACCCCGACGGCACCCCTCCGGAATAGTACCTCCTTGCATCCTCCGGATGCAGTCCGGAGCGGCGAAGATGCCACTTTCGGGAGAGGGGCCAAACAGGGGAGTGACCGATGCTCCGGATCCGACCCGGTCGGGTATTGGTCCGGTTGTCGGGGGTGGTGGCGCGCCCACGGCCGTTCAGTTCTCGCCTCTGAGGAGAAGCTGGGCAATGTAGGCGGCTGCCTACCTTTCCCAACTTCACGAAAAACCGGAGAACTGAACGGCCCTGGGGGCGCCCCCCGGTTCACCCCGGCCTTCATGTGAAGGGAATGTCACCTCGCTCGTCGCTCGTCCCGCCCCAGGGACCTCTTCCGGAACCGCCGTCACCCGCCCCGGCTCACCGTGACTGTCGTACCGCCGGTGATCGACCGGGTCGTCTTGTCGGTCACCGTGACCGTCTGCGCCCCGGTCGACCGGAGGGTCACGGTGAACGAGTGAGTCCCGCCGTTCGCCGCGGTGAAGGTATAGTCCGGCGGCAGGGAGGCCCTCGTGTCGGAGCTGGTAAAGTGGACCGCGCCGGTGTACCCGGTGGCCACATTCCCCCACGCGTCTTCGGCCGTGATCGTGACCGTGAACGACGTCCCGGACCGGGCGCTGGCCGGCGCGGCGAGAACGAAGTGCGTTGCCGCCCCCGGTGTGACACGGATTCCCGACTGCGTCCCGGTGATCCCCCCGGCAGATTTGTCGGTCGCGGTGATCGACCGGGTGCCGGCGGTCTTCAGCGTTGCCGTGAAGGTGTGGGCCCCGGCATCGGCCGCGGTGAAGGCGTAGTCGGCGGGGAGAACGGCCTGCGGGTCGCTGCTGGAGAAGTGCGTGGTCCCGGTGTCCCCGGTGGCCGTGTTGCCGGTGGGCCCGGCAGCCCTGCCGTTAGCGGCGACCGGCGAACCGTTGGGAGACGAAAATGGCGAGTCGGGCGAGGGCGGGTCGTCGCCGGAAAGCGGAACATCCCGGTTTACCCAGGGAGATCAACGATGCCGGACCCTCGCCCACAAGGCCGACGGGCAGGACATACCCGCCGGGCGGGATTGAGTCCACAGCAGGCCGGGTGGGATCTGAGTAGGAAATCGGCCGGACGGGTCGCGGGCGGGTTCTGTACCTTCCCTGCCGTGTTGAACCCGCAATCGCTCCCCAGGGCGTTGCCCTGGGCTATGTTGTCCCAGCCCTTTGGGCTGAAGACCCGACCTGACCGAATCGCTGGGGGGATTTCAACAAACCATACCTTCCCCTTAACGATGGCGGTCGGCGCCCACCCGATTGGTTCGGCCGTGCGGGTCGCGAGACCCCCGACCCGGGCTTCGGCCGGGTCCAGCTCCGGGAACGTGTCCGCCCGCCCGCCGATTCGGCCAGCCACCCTAATTGCGTCGGATTCCCGCTGCGGCCATTAGCCTGTCGGTCGCCGCGTACGCCTCCGCCACCCACTCCACGATCTTCTCGGGCTCGGGCGAGTACTCCAGTTCGATGCTGATCGCCCCGTCGATCCCGAGGGCGGCAACCTCCTTCAGGTACGGGACGAAGTCCACCACCCCGCGGCCGGGCGGCAGGTCGCCGTGGACTTTCCCGTCACAGTCGCTGATGTGGACGTGGATCGCCTTCCCCTTCAGGGCCCGCAACTCCTCCGGCCGGGTGCCCGCCAGCTGGAGGTGGCTCACGTCGATGTTCGCCTTCACCGCCGGGTGGTCCACGGCGTCGATGAACCGGACCATGTTCGGGACGGTGTTCAGCAGCGACAGCTTGAACGGCTCGAGTTCCAGGGCGATCTGCAGGCCGAGACCCGCGGCGTAGCCGCCGAGCGCCTTTAAGTGCTTCACCCCGGTCGCCCACTGCTCGGCCGGCGGGATCACCTGCCGGTCCCAGATGTACTCGCCGAGCACCAGCAGGAGGTTCTTCGCCCCCAGCTCGTACGCGAAGTCCAGGTACGCCTCGCACCGGCCGACGTGGAACCGCTGGACCGCCGGGTTGAAGTCGATCAGCCCGACCGCGACGCACGCCACGCTCACGACCGGCAGCCCGGCCGTCTCGCACTCGGTGCGGATGAGGGTGCGTTCCTTGACGTCGATGTCGAGCGGGTCGGCGAAGACGTCGATGGTATCGAACCCGAGGGCCTTGGTCTGGTGGATGCCGTAGGCGGTGCCCTTGCCCGCCTGGGCCCAGGCGGAGTTGATCAGGCCGAGTTTCATGGGGGAGGAGTCTCCGGTAAACGACCTCGCCGGCACCCAGGGCGGTACCCCGGGCCGGGCCGGCGCGCCATTAATAAGGGCGCAACGTCTTCGGCCCGAAGGGCAGTGACAACATAGCCCGGGGCGCCGTCCGGGTCCGCTGGGCCGGGGGCCGGGCGCGCCGGATCGCGTCCGCCGTCATTTTCGCTAGACCGTCCGGACGGGTTTCCTGTAGCCTGACAGAACCCGGCGGCACCGGCCCCGGGCCCAGCGGACGGACGGATGTTCAAGAACTTCGACGAGTACGGCTACCTCGGGATCTTCCTGGCCCTCCTCGCGTCCGGGCTCGGGTTCCCGATCCCGGAGGAGCTGCCGGTCATCACGGCCGGCGTCCTGGTCGGACACGAGGACACCCCGCTCAAGTGGTACGTCATGCTCCCGGTGGTGATCGCCGGGGTGGTGATCGGGGACGGGTTCCTCTACGCGATGGGCCGGTTCTGGGGGACCCGGTTCCTGAACCTCGGCTGGGTGAAACGCCGCCTCGTCACCCCGGAGAAGCGGGCGAAGATCGAGAAGAACTTCCACGACCGCGGGATCGCCGTGCTGCTCGGGGCCCGGCTGCTTCCCGGCATCCGCACCCCGATCTTCATCATGGCCGGCGTCCTCCGGGTCCCGCTCGGCCGGTTCCTGCTGGCCGACGGGCTGTACGCCATCCCGGGCGTAAACCTCCTGTTCTGGCTCGCGTACCTGCTGACGGACCAGGTGGTGGAGATCTTCAAGCGGATCGAGCAGTACCGCCCGGTGGTCGTGGTGGCGATCCTCTCCGGGCTCGCGGGGGCGCTGGTCCATAAGTACCTGTTGACCCGGATGGTGTCGACCGGCGAGCCGCCGCACGTCCCGGACATTATTTCCAAGCCGGCCGAGGCGGTCGCCCACGCGGTCGAGAAGGCGGCCGTGGCGGTCGCCCACGCCGCCCACGTCGGGCACCGGCACGAAGAGCCGAAGGCGGACGCCGCCCCGGCCGAGCCGTCTCCGAACGGGGTCGCCGCCCCGCATCATGTGCCCGACCCGCCCACGGTGACGCCGCCTGGATGAGGATTCTTGTCTAGTAGGGTGGGTCGAGCCTTCGAGGCCCACCGAGATTAACACCGGTGGGCCTCGAAGACTTGACCCACCCTACAAAACCAAGCATTTCAACCGCGCATCCCCGTAGCACTCACCCTCACCGGGTCCCTGGCTCAGACCAGTTTCCACTTCGCCCGGGGCTCGCGGGTGAGCTCCTTGTTCGCCCCGGCGTCGCCGACGAACTGTTCCTTCGCCGGGTCCCACTTCAGTTCCCGGCCGAGCCGGTAGCCGATGTTCCCGAGGTGGCAGATCGTCGCCGACCGGTGGCCGGTCTCGGCCGGGCAGATCGTCTCCTTCCCGGTCTTGACGCACTCCAGCCAGTTCCCGTGGTGGCTCATCGCCGGGTACACCTTCTCGTCCCTCGCCCCGAGCGGGTCCTTCAAAATCTTGTCCGGCAGGCTGCTGATCCCGCCCCGGCCGACGAGGATCGTCCCGTCCGTCCCCTCGAACACGCAATCGGCCCGGACGTCCTTTCCGTCGGGCCCCTTCTCGAACTCGTTGTGGATCATCACCACCCCGCTGGCGTACACGAACCGCAGCCCGCGGCCCGTCTTCGGGTCGGCCGGCGGGATCACCCCCACCGGCCCGCTGCCGTCCATGCGCATCGCCCACTGGGCAATGTCGAAGTGGTGGGCGCCCATGTCGGCGACCTGGCCGCCGGCGTATTCCTGGTAGAGCCGCCACGCCGGGAAGTGGCCGTGGACGCCCTTCGGGCAGAGGTCCGAGTGGTACGCCCGGTCCGGGGCCGGCCCGAGCCAGAAGTCCCAGTCGGTCCCCTCGGGCGCGTCCTGGGCCGGCAGGTCGCACAGCCGGGCCGGGCCGCCGACCCCGATCCGGACGGTCTTCAGCGTCCCGATCCGCCCGTTCCACACGTACTCGACGGCCTTCCGGAAGTGCCCGTCGAACTCGCTCCGCTGCTGGCTCCCGGTCTGGAATACGACCTTCGCCTTCTTCACCTCGGCCACGATCCGCCGGCCCTCGGCGACGTTGTGGGTGAGCGGCTTCTCGCAGTAGATGTGTTTCCCGGCCCGGGCGGCGAGGATACAGGGCATGGCGTGCCAGTGGTCCGGGGTGGCGATCACGACCGCGTCGAGCCCGGGGTGGTCGAGCAGCTGGCGGAAGTCGGGGTACGCCTTCACCCCCTTGTACACCCCGGACTTGATCCGGTCGGCGTACTTCTTCTCGACCGCCCGGGCGGCGTTGTCGAGCCGCTCCTTGACCACGTCGCAGACGGCGACCACTTCGACCTCGTTGCGGCCGAGGAACCCGCCGAGGTGTCCCCGGCCCATCGTCCCGACGCCGATGAATCCGAGGGTGAGCCGGTCGTTCGCCGCGGCCGCCCGGGCCGGCCTTACCCAGACAGCCGGGGCCGCGGCAGCCGCCGCGGCGGATTTCAGGAAGGTCCGGCGCGTGAATCTTGCCATCTGAGAGGGTCCTGTGGTGAAGCGTGTGTAGCCGGTCGGGCGCTCCGGGTGCGGGAGCCCGATCCGGGTGCGGAAGGCCGCCCAGGGCTCCCGCCCTGGGCTACGGACGAACGCCCCTCCGGGGCTGAAGAACGACGGAATGAATCATGGTTTGGTAGCCGCGGAGCGGCGGCCGTTCTTAGCCCAGGGCGGGAGCCCTGGGGGGATGAGGCAGCCCCTCGTGTCCGGTCACTTCCCCAGCTGCTTGTCGAACCAGTCGACGATCAGGCCCACGTCCTTGTCCATTCCGGCCCACCCGTGGACGGCCCCCTTCTTGACCACCAGCTCGCACGGGACGCCGGCCTCCTTGTACTTCGCGATGATGAGCTCGGCCTGCTGAATCGGTACCAGCTTGTCGGCGTCGCCGTGGATGATCAGGGCCGGGGCCGAGTCCTTCGACACGTGGTACACGGGCGAGATCTTCTTCCCGATCGCCAGCCGCTTCGCCTCGTCGGTGACCTCGACGAACGACCGGGTTTTCGAGTCGAGCTCGCGGAAGTCGAACGGGGCCTTGAAGTCCTTCAGCGTCCCGCCGCCGAGGGCGATCTCGCCCTCCTTGCCGTAGTTCAAAAAGTCCGTGGGGGGGAAGAAGCAGCCGACCGCCGCGACCCGCGACGACTCCTGCTCCACCGGGTCGGCCGCCTTCGGGTTCCCCGGCTTGAACGCCGTCCCCTGCATCAGCGACAGGTGCCCGCCGGCCGACCCGCCCGCGATCCCGAGCTTGTCCGGGTCGACCCCGTAGTCCTTGGCGTGCGCCCGGACGAACCGGACCGCCCGGTGCATGTCGTCGAGCACCTCGGGGATGGTGAACTTCGGCTGGCTCCCGTGGACGACCGCGAACACCGCGTACCCGCGGTCGAGGAACGGCCGGATGAAGACCGGGCTGATCCCCTCTTTGCCCGAGTACCACCCGCCGCTGACGCAGAAGATGACCCCGCGGCCGTTCGCCTTCTCCTTCGGGGTGAACACGTCCAGCGTCAGGGCGACGCCGAATTTTCGGCCGTAGATCACGTCCTCCTTGCGGGTGTAGGCGGCCGGGGCGGGGTCTTTCTTGTCGGGCTGCGCCGCCGCCCGGGGCGGAAGCGGCAGGGCGAGGGCGGATGCGAGGGCGGCGAGCAAGAGACGGGGAAGCATATTGGACCTGCCGGGTTCGGGGTCGGGGAATGGGGTTGATATTCTCGCCCGCGGCGCCGGGCGTCAAGGACACAACCGCGGGAACCGTGGGGCCGCGGTTACTCGTCGGATTTCCGACTTGTCGTCCGCGGGGGGGCGCCCTAATATACCTTTCCTCCTCCAACCTCTCTCCGCCCTCTCTACCTCTCTGAACCTTCCCAACCACGGGGCCGCGCGCTTACCTCCCGCCGGGTCCGCGCCGGCCGACCTGCGTTCACACATCGGGAGTCGTTTTCGTGTCCTACACGCATTACGCCCGCGCGACCGCGAGGCGAGCCTTCACGTTGATCGAGCTGCTGGTGGTGATCGCGATCATCGCGATCCTGATCGGCCTGCTCCTGCCCGCCGTCCAGAAAGTCCGCGAGGCCGCCGCCCGGACGACCAGCCAGAACAACCTGAAGCAGATCGCCCTCGCCTGCCAGTCCTGTGGGGACGCGTACATGGGGGCCATGCCCCCGCTCGTCAGCGCCAACTCCCTCGGCTTTGCCAGCACCGGCCCGTTCGCCAACGCCCCGGGCAACCTGCACTTCTTCCTCCTCCCGTACATCGAGCAGCAGCCCCTGTACAACCAGGGGTTCAACCCCACCTCCACCGCGGTGGTCAAGCCGTTCGTCGCCACCCTGGACTCGACCTCCTCCGGCGGGGTGGTCCAGGCCAACGGGAATGCCGGGGCCGGGAACTACGCGGCCAACACCCTGGTGTTCGCCAACGCCACCTCGGTCACCAACACCACGACCCCGACCTACACGATCAACAGCTTCTACGGCCGGCCGACGATGCCCGCGACCTTCACCGACGGCACGTCGAACACGGTCTTGTTCGCCGAGAAGAAGGGGAGCTGCACCACCGGGCCCGGGGGGAGCACGTGGGCGGCCATCACGGGCGGGGCGACCGGGTACGTCCCGGCCTTCCACACGGTGATCGGGACGGCCATGCCGATCAGCCTTCCGCAGCAACAAACGACCCCGGCCACGGCCTGCGACGCCACCCTGGCGCACTTCCTGTCGGTCGGCGGGTGCCAGGTCTCGCTGGCGGACGGGTCGGTGCGGGCGGTCAGCCCCGGGGTCAGCCTGACGACCTGGGCCTCGGCCCTGACGCCCGCGGGGGGAGAGGTGCTCGGCAGCGACTGGTAAACGATCCCGGAGTTGAGCTCAGGCCAGGGGAGAACGACGTCCGGTTCGGTCTCGAGGATCGAACCGGACGCCTTGACGGGACTGTAGCTCCGAGTAGCCACCCCCTGGCCGCAGACGACAACTGCGGTCAGCGGGTGGCGCCTGTTATTTTCGCCCCCGGCACCGTTCGAGAAACCCGAGGACCGCGGCCCGGTAGCGGTCCGGGTCCGCGCGGGCGAGCGCCAGGTGATCGCCCCCCTCGATCACGACGAGCTCCGCCCGCGGTCCGAGATGATCGGCGATCGCGCGGGCCTCACCGGGTAGGGCCCGCCGGTCGGCACCGCCGGCCAGGACGAGAACGGGAAGGTCGGGCGGCATACCCGACGCCGCTTCGAGCGGCGAAATCTTCCCGCCGTTGGGAAGCACGAGCGGGGCCGTGACCCACAGGCCGGCGTACGCGACCGCGTCCACGACCGGCGGCAGGTAGTGGCGGGTGCGGTTGCGGACGGCGGTGTGCAGGTCGCGGTACGGGCATTCGAGGACATACCCGCACACCCGCGGCCCGAGGTCCGCCGCCGCGAACACCGCGGCCGCCGCCCCGAGCGACTGGCCCCACACCACGACCGACCTGTCCGCGCGATTCGCCCCCAGCCAGCCGACAGCGGCGGCCACGTCGTGCCGGGCGCTGTGGCCAAAGTCGTTCACATTCCCGGTCGAGTCGCCATGCGCCCGGAGGGTCGGCATCAGGATCGGGTATCCCTCGGCGGCGAGCAGCTCGGCTTGCGGGAGACAGGCAGTCCGACCCCCCCCGTTACCGTGGAGCAGGAGGACGACCGGCCTGTCGGCGCGGCCCGGGACGAACCACGCGCCGAGGTCCTCGCCGTCGGCGGTGGTCAGGCGGAAAGGCTGGACCGTTCCCCAGGCAACGGTCGGAATGGGTTCCGGGTAAACGGGACGGGGCCGGCGGGTGAGCTGATAGGCGACCGCGAAGGATGACGCCAGCCACCCCGCGCCGGCCAACCCGAGCAGGGCGACGACCCGTCGCAGCCAGACCCGGCGGGTGGGGGTCACGACTTTTTCGGCGGTTCCGTCTTACCGGCCGGCCTCGCGAGGAACGGGTTCGGCTTCAGGTCCACCTTCTTGACCGATTGCAGGTAGTCGAGCACCGGCTCCGCGGCCTTCCCGCCGACCTGGGCGTGGAAGTGCAGGCCGAACCCGTGCGGCCCCTTCGCGTCGATGAGTTTCGGCTGGAGGGTGAGGAACGCCTTCACCGCGTCGAGCAGGCCGAGCATGGCCGCGCAGAAGAGGTCGATGCGGGCCCCGCGGTCGAGCAGGAACTCGGCGATGTCGCGGCGGCCCATGTGGGACGCGGCCCCGAGAGCGGTCTCCCAGTCGCCCCCGCCCCATTCCATCGTGGCGTTCAGCAGCCCCGGCTCCTTATCCAGGAGCCTCTTGACCATGTCCAGGTCCATGTGGGCGAAGATGACGAAGTCCTGGACGAGGAGTTTGTTGATCTGGGGCCGCTTCCACGACGGGGTAAACCCGGGCGGCGGGTAATCTCGTTCGAACGGGGCCTCGGTCGGCTTCGGGTGCGGCGAGGGGGCCGTCTCGGCCGCGGTCAGGTCCGGGGCGGACCCGAGGACGAACCCGGCGGTCAGGGTGGAGAAGGTGCGGCGGGAGATGGGGTCTGACATGGGGGCCTCATGGAGTTCGACGGCAAGAGCTTTATGGCGTAACGACCCCAGCCTGGGTCAGGAAATCAGTCAGTCTCTGGTATGCGTCCGCCGGATTCGTGTTGACCGGTGGCGGCTCGATCAGCGTGCGGCCGTGAGCGACCCAGTTGCGGTAGGCGATGATCTGCTTGATCTGGCCCCGCAGGGCCTCGTCCACCTTCGTGAATACGTCCACCACCCGCGACGAAATGTTCCAGAATTCCATGTCCTTCAGGATTTCGTGGCGGACGCGGTCGAGGTGTGTGTCGCGGGTCGCCGGCCCGACCACGGTCAGTCCGCCCAGGTAATCCCGTACGGTTCGTTCGAATATCGCGGTCAGCCCCAAGATCACCAGCCGATCGAGTTCCGACTGAGCCCAGTCCAGGCCGTCCCGTTTCTCCTGATCGGTTTGCGCGAAGAAGACGTGCTTGTCCGTGACCGCGCCCACGATTCCGGCTTCGATCACCCGGCGGGTCACCCTCATGCCGTCGCGCGGTCGTATACCACTCGCGAATCGGGTCCAGTGGATTAGCCATCGAGGCACGCTTCGGCCAGCTCGCGGAAGAGCGTCTCGGTGAGCGGTAGCTGCCGGTACGGGAGGTAGTTCGGGACGTGATACCATGCGCCCGCGGCCCGCGAGTAGTTGAGGATGTAGCGGTCGCCCGGGCCGGTCATGTCCACCCGCCCGTCCCACCCGACGACCCAGGCCGCGACAGGGGTGAAGACCATCAGCGGATCGATCAGCCGATCGCCGCCGATCGGGATGACGAAGAGTTCCCGGACGAGGTACTCCCCACTTCTCTCCTCGCGTACCAAGTTGATGTTCTTGCACACAGCCGGGCTGCCCGACAACGCCTCGCACCACGGACGAATCCTTGCGAATAACGTGTCGACTGCCTTCCGCCATTCGGCCACCCGGAGCAGGGCTTCGTTGAGATCCCCGAGCCGGGACGTCAGCCCGGTCTCGTTCTTCAACTCGACCGGGGCGAACGTGGCGCTGCTCCGGTAGCCCTCTGGGTCGCGGACACGGAGGATCAGATTCGGCCGGCCCGGCTCGCCATTGAGTTCCCAGGTTGCCTCCGCAGCGGACCCGTCAATGGCCGTTTCGAGTAACCAATTCTTCTCCGCGACCGTCGCCGCCAGAACCGGGTCAGCTTGGAGGGTACTGTCTTGAGTAATCTGCACCGCCAAAACCCCGCGCCCGTGAGGACTGCAACCCGCCTGCATTGTACCGGCGGCCGGCGGGGGATTACCCCAAAATGTCCCGCACGATCTGGGCGTTCGGGACGATCGACACCGGCCGGCCGGCGCGGTCAGTGATGGGCGTCTCCAGGTCGTACCCGAGCAGGTGGTACACGGTCGCGAGAACGTCTTTCGGGGAGACCGGCCGGTCGGCCACCGTCCCGCCGATGCTGTCCGTCTTCCCGACCACCTTCCCCCGGGCCACCCCGCCGCCCGCGAACAGGAGCGAGTACGCCTGCGACCAGTGGTCCCGCCCGCCGCCCCGGGCCTTGCTGATCTTCGGCGTCCGCCCGTGCTCGCTCAACACCACCACCAGCGTGTCGTCCAGCATCCCCCGCTGGTCCAGGTCCGAGATCAGTCCGGAGAACCCGCGGTCGAACCCCGGCATCAGCTCGTTCCGCATCCGCGGGTAGTGCTCCCAGTGCGTGTCCCAGCCCGACCCGGCCAGCCCGAACTCGTCCCAGAACACGGTCGCGAACCGGCTCCCCGCCTCCACCAGCCGCCGGGCCGCCAGACACCCCTGCCCGAACAGCGTGTGCCCGTAACTCTCGCGGACCTTCCCCGGCTCCCGCCGGACGTCCAGGGCCTGCCGCAGCTTCTCCGACCCGATCAGCGAGTACGCCATCTCCCGGTACTCGTCCACCGGGTCCGCCGCGGCCGAGACTCTCGCCCGCAGCGTCCGGGCGTCCTCGAACTGGTCCCGCAGCGACCGCCGGCGGTTCATCCGGTCGAGCGTCAGGTCGGCCGCCCCCTCCCCGCCGAGCGCGAAGTAGGAATTCGGCGAAATCCCGACGTAGGGTTCGTCGAACTCCTTGGTAGTGTCCGTAAGGGTCTTGGTAATCTTCCCCGTCGCTTTTCCGTGAAAGGTCGTGAAGTGGGGGTTGTACGCGCTACCAAGGAACGCGGCGTACGGGCCGGCCCGGTGGACCTCCCCGGTCCGCTGGGTGCTGAACGCCCACGGCAGGGCGATGTTGTCCGGCACGGCCTTCCGCGCCGACGCGGCGTTCTTCCGGCGTTCGAGGTGCGATACCACCGACCCGATAAACGGCCAGTGCCGGCCGTCGTGCGGGTTCAGCTCCATCGGAACGTCGGTTTCGGCGACCGACGTGGTCGCGTAAGCGACGCCGTGAATCGGGTATTTGTGGGTCAACGACCGGACCACGGTCACGTTGTGCATAACGCGGGAGGTGTGCGGCAACAGCTCGCACACGTCACACCCGGCGAGCGTCGACCGGATCGGCTTCAGCTCCCCGCGGATCTCCTCCGGCGCGTCCGGCTTCATGTCGGCGAGCTCGAGCTGGCTCGGCGAGCCGTATAGGAACAGGAGAATGCACGCCTTCGCCCGCCCGAAGTACTTGTCGTGACCAGCTGCCCCCGGCTCGGCCGCCCGAACTGCCTGGTGCCGCAGAAAGTCCGGCAGTGTCAGCCCGAGCCCGCCGAGCCCACCCGCCCAGAGGAAATCACGGCGGGATAACCCATCGCAAAGCCACTTGGGGGAGCCGAGAACGCGCAACATAACGTGACTCGTGGCGGGCCGGGGTATGCCCGGTGGCGGGATGCGGGAGGGTTTTTACATCATGCCGTTACGGCCCGACGGGTGCAAGTGAAATGGTTGAGTCGCCGCCCGACTCCTCCCCGAGCAGGAGAGGTAGGGGCAAGGCCGGTCGGGTCGCCTTTACCCCACCTTTTTGAAATCCGGAGGTGGCGGCCGGGTCTCTTCCCTCCCGCGTCGGTTGTACCGGTCACGCGGTGCGGGTTAAGATGAGACATGAAGGGAACTCGCCGGCCACGGATTGAGAGGCCGCCCGCGCCCCGCTAGTCTCCACAGCAGGGGGCAGTCAGCTGTCCGCACATCATACGGGGGTTCCGGCCGTGGACGCGAATCCGTTCACCGCGGTGGACCGCGATCTGCTCAAACGCTGCCTGAACAAGGAGCCCGGGTCGTGGAACGACTTCGTGGACCGGTTCCTCAGCCTGATCTACCACGTGATCGGGTACACCGCCCACCTCCGCAGCGTCCGGCTCACCCCGGAAGACAAGGAGGACATCGCGGCCGAGGTGCTGCTCAAGCTGGTAGCGAATAACTTCAAGGCCCTGCGGGAGTTCCGCGGGCACGCGAGCCTGGCCACGTACCTGACGGTGATCGCCCGCCGGATCTGCGTTCAGGAGCTGACCCGGCGGCAGCAGGTGAAGGACGCGATCAAGCGGGGCGAGTCCCGGCTGGCCGAGGTCGAACCGGACGACGCCCCGGCGGCCGTGAAGGGGATGGAACGGCTGGAAGAGGTGGAGAATCTCCTCAAGAAATTGTCCGGGCGGGAGCGGGAGATCGTCCGGCTCTACTACCTGGAAGGACGGACGTACGAGGAGATCAGCACCGAGACCGACGTGCCGGTGAACACGATCGGGGCGGTTCTGTCGCGGGCCCGGAAGAAGCTCCGGGACATGTCCCGGACGACGGGCGAGATCCCGGTGGTAAAGTCGGCGAAACCAAGGGCCAAGGCCCCGCCGCCGGCCAACGGCAACCCGAACGCGGCGAACAAGTCGAAGGACAAGGGCCCGGCGGAGTGAGACCAGCTGCGCCCGGGCGCCTCCAGGAAGAAACGACCCGCCGTCTTGATCGGGAGCGTCAGCGGGCCGACACACTGGCGGCGAAACTCCGCGACCTCGGGGTCGACCCCGACTCCTGAGGCGCCTGGCGTTTGCGGCTCCGGTCCGGGTGTGCGACAATCAAGTCGGCCCGTCGGAGCTTCGTATGCCGCCCACTTCCCCGTCACGCCGCAACCTCCTCCGCCCCGGCAACGCATCCCCGGGGGCTTCGCCCGCCGTACATTCCCGTCTCCCTTCCGGGAGGGCTCCGTCATGAGATGGTATGCCGGCCTGATTCTCGGATTGCTCGCCGCCGCCACCGGCCGGGCGGACGACCCGGCCAAGCCGTCCCCGTCTACCAAGGATGAGTTGCAACGGTTCCAGGGGACCTGGCAGGTGGAAGCCTGGGAGGAGGGCGGGAAGGCGGTCGCGGCGGGCGACGTAAAGGAGCGGGCGGTGTTCTTCGGGGGGAACGTGTTCATCTTCCGCCGCGGCGGGAAGGTCTACCAGGCCGGGTCGGTCCAGCTCGACCCGTCGAAGTCCCCGCGGACGGTCAACCTGGTGGTGAAGGAGGGCGAGGGGAAGGACGGGGTGCTGCTCGGGGTGTACGCACTCGACGGCGACACCCTGAAGCTGTGCTTCGACCCGCAGGGGCAGACGCGGCCGGGCGGGTTCAAGCCGGACGCCAAGGCCGGGTTCGCGGTCGCCACCCTGCGGAAGCCGAAGCCGCCGGCCGACGAGCGGCTGGAGATCGTGGGCCGGTACCGGTCGGAGCTGGTCGAGGCGAACGGGAAGGTGGTGACGACCGAAGCCCAGATCGAGCGCCGGGGGGACGCCTACCTGGTGACGTACACGCAGGGCGAAAAACTCCTGTTCGTGGGCACCGCGCTGCGGAAGGGCGACCAACTCTCGATGTGCTGGGTGAGCACGGGCCAGGCCGGGGTGAGCATGTACAAGATCGAGAAGGGGCCGAAGCTGGTCGGCGAGTACACGACCCTCGCCGGGATCGGGGTGACCGGGAAGGAAATCCTCACCCCGTGGCGGGAGGAGGACTGACGCAACCGGCCGCGCTCGTTCGGGTGCGGGTCAGTCGAGGTCGAACAGGACGAGCTGGCCGCGGTCGGTCCCGCAGACGCCGGCGAGGCCGTCGGCGCTGAACGCCAGGCACGTGAGCGCGCCGGCGTTCCAGTCGTAGGCCCGTTCGACCGCCCACGTTTCCACGTCCCACAGCTGGAGCACCGCGGTCCCGTCCACCGTCCCGACGTGCCGGCCGGTCCCGGTGAACGCCGCGTCCCGGAAGGGGGCGCCTGAGACGTTCACCTGCCGGACCCCCCGCCCACCCAGGGTCTCGACCACGTGCAGCTCGGCGTCCCACCCGCACACCAGCGTCTGGCTGTCCGGCGAGAACGAGACGAAGGCGTGGCGGCCGCGGCCGCCCATCCGCACCCGGGCCTGGAGGCCGCCGCTGACCACGAACCGCAGTTCGCACACGAGCGGGTTGATCCCGACCACGTACTGCCCGTTCGAGCTCACCGCGAGCCGGGGGAAGACCGGTAAATGGTCGTCGAACCCCGGCACCCGCTGCCAGGTCGGGACGAACCACCGGGCGAGCTGGCCGTGGCTGGCGGTCGAGAAGCTGACCGTCGTCCCGCTCCCGTCCCGGCTGGCGACGAGGTGCTTGGCGTCCGGGGTGAACGCGACCCCCCCGGCGAACGGCACCCCCCGGACGACCGGGAGCTGGACCGGCGGGCGGCCGTCGGTCGGCCACACCCGGAGGAAGTTGACCCCGCACGACGCGACCCAGACCCCGTCCGGGGAGAAGCCGAGTTGCTGGCTTCCGGGACAGACGATCCGCCACGCCGGCTCGCACCCGGCCCAGTGCCAGAGGGCGAGGGCGTGGCCGGTACTGGTCGCGGCCAGGAACCGGCCGTCGGCCGACACCGCGACCGCCTGCACCGGCCGGTCGAACGCATCGATCACCCGCATCCCGTGCCCCCTCAGCTCATTCGTCCGCGTCCCAGACGACGACCTCGCCCCGCCTCCCGGCGACCGCCCCGAGCGTCCCATCCGGGCTGACCGCCAGCGCCTGGATCGAGCCGATGCCCCAGTCCAGTTCCCGGGCCGGGGGCCGGGCCTCGTCGGCGGCCCGCGGCCGATCGCCCCACTCGCCCGTATCCCAGAGCTGGACCTGCCCGGCCGTATCGGTGGTCACGAATACTCGCCCCGAGGGGTAGAACGCCGCGTCCGTCAGCCGCGGACCGGGTCGGGTCCGCGACGCCCGGAGCGTCCGGGTGTACAGGTCCTCGACGGCGAACCCGTCCGACCGGACGGCAACGAGTGAGCCGACGTCGGGGGACCACCGGGTGCAGAATGCGTCTTCAACCCCGGACCAGCGGACGCGCCCCCCCGTGTCTAACTCGTAGATCTCGATCCCGGACTGCGGGACCGAGCCCCGCTCCCCCCGGATCACCACCGCCGCGACTTCCGACCCGGGCGAGAACGAGACGCTTACGGCTTCATACCCGGGGTCCAGTTCCACGCGCCAGGGTGGCCGCTCCGGTGCCGGGGGCCGGTACAGCGGCCAGCATTCCACCTCCCCGCGGCCGACCAGGGCGAGCCATCGCCCGTCCGGGGAGACGGCCGCCGGCTCGACCCGTCCGCGTCTCGGGAAGTAGGCCGCTTCGAGGGCGTCGGCCCCGCCCACCCGGCAGGCCCGCCAGCGGCCGCGGTTGTCCACGCCGAGCGCCCGGCCGTCCGGGAGGAAGAATCCGGCGATCGGGTCGAGCCCGTCATTGATCCCGGCCCCGGGCTCCGCCGCCGGGTCGGACAGGTCCCACAGGGCGACCCGCGAGAACCGCAGCAGCCCGCCGAGCAGAGGGTTCACCCCTACCGCGAGCAGATACCGGTTGTCCGGGCTGAACGCAAGGGTCCGCACCTCGGTCAGCCTCGGTCCCAGCCGCAACATTGGATCGCAGGCTCCCCGGAGGCGTCAGTCGGGAGGTTCAATCCATTCTACCTCGCGGCCCCGGTCGCCACGCGGGGTCGGCGGCAGGGTGATGAGCGGCATGTGGTTTTCCCCTTTAACGGCAGTTGCATTTCCCGCCCGCCGGTAAGGAGCGAGCGGCAAGAACGCGAGCCGACCAGTGTGTTCGGCGACACCCACAAGGACGCGGCGGGAGGGGCGATGAACCGCGTCATGGCTTTGGCGCGGGCACCTTCTCGGGTGTCGGCTTCTCCCCGGTGGGCAAGATGAGCACCCGCTGTCCGAGCGTATTCTCCCCGATCGCGGTGTCCCGCGAGTCGACCGACTGGATCGAGAGCGATTTGGCCCCGGGCCGGTCGTCTCGAATCAGGCACCCGGCCACCCGCGACCGGGTCACGTCCTTCAGCGATAACCCGACACCGGCGCAGTCCAATATTGTCAAATTGCTCAGATTAAATCGGTCGCAGCGCTCCAGCGCGACCCCCGCCGGGGCGTGCCGGGTGCCCTTCAGTTGAAGCCCGGTGAGGGTGCAGTCGGTGCAGTCGCGGAACAGGACCGCGTCCGTCGCGTTGTCCTCCTCGCGGAAGTATCGCGGGTTGCGGTCGAGGTTGTTCGCCCCGACCACGACGCCCGTGCTGTGCTCGGCGAGCAGGTTGTACTCCTCCCCGGTCCAGAGCGTGTTCCCGGTGATCGCCACCCCGCGGGCGTGATCGAGATGGATGTTGATTTTCGCGTCACTCATCACGTTCCCGGCGATCGTGACGTGCCCGTCGCGGACCTCGTCGGTCCCCTTCGCCGGCGTGGTCGGGCCCTTCACCCGCACGTTCGCCGACCCGGGCACCTGCCGGGTGTGCTGGATCGTGTTCCCGACGACCGCCACCTCGGCGTTCGTGCCCCCGGTGCTGTCGATCAGCACGTTCGCGGTCGGCGGCTGGTCCTTCCCGTGGTTCGCCTCGATGTCGCAGCCGGTGATCTGGAGGTTCCGGACCTCCCCGCCGAGACACACCACCCCGCCGCGGTCGTTGTAGCTGATGTGACTGCCGGTCACGTTGATCTGGTGCAGGTTCACGTGGTCCAGGAATACCCCGGTCCCGCGGTTCTGGTAGACGTGGCAGGCCGAGATGATGACGTTCCGGCTCCGGACGGTCAGGTGGATGCCGTGGAAGCACCGGCGGATCAGCACCCGGGTGACCGTCAGCTTCATGGTGCCGGTCGCCTCGATCCCGTCGGCCGTTTCGTGGTCGCCGACGATCTCGACGCCGTCGATACTCGGCATCCGTTGGCGGTCCCAGACGTTGTCCTTCACCGAGTTCGGGGCGGCGGTCCCCTGGTGGGTGCCGACGAACTTGAACGCCGGGCCTTCGCCGGCCATCACGACGCGGGCGACCGTATCACCCGTGATCGCGGTGAACCCAACCTTGTCGAGGTCGACGACGACCGGCTTCGTGACCCGGTACGTCCCGGGTGGGAGGTGGACCACGCCGGCCCCGGCATCGACCGCGTTCTGGAGAGCCTGCCAGTCGTCGGCCTTGCCGTCGCCCTTCGCCCCGTGGTGGCGGACGTTCCCACCCGGCGGCTTCGTTCCGGGTGCGGGCGGCTGGGGGCGGGCTGCTGTGAGAGCGAGGACGCCGGTGCCAAGGGCGACGAGTGCGGCGAGGGTGATGAGGGCTCGACGGCGCATCGGCAGTCTCCGTGTGGGCAGGAGACACCGAAGGTACCAGACGGGACTGCCGGGCGGATGGGACAAACTTCAATCCCGGCGGTCCTCGATCTCGACCCTTGATGGAAGAGGTTTCTTGTAAGGTGGGTCGAGTCTTCGAGGCCGACCGGTGTTCCTTCTTTGAGAAGGCGAGAAGCGCGGCCGAGACGGCCGCGCTCCCGGGACCCGAATCGAGCGTTGAATCTTCACGGGAACAGCCCGAAGGCCTCCCGCTCGAATCGGTTGTCGAAGTAAAAGTGCCCGCCCCGCCGCCACGCGAGGTAGCTCGACAGGAAGTACGCGGGGAGCATGAACGGCCCCCACCGGGCGTACTGTCGGACGTGGACGTGTTCGTGATCGCGGGAGTGGTCGAGGCAGTCGCGGTCCTGGCCGACGATGACGTGCCCGAGCGTCAGCGCTGATGCCTGGATGAGCAGGCACCGGCGGAGGAAAAAGCGGGCGAACCCGCCGTAAATCTCCACCGCCCCCCGCTCGACCCGCACCCCCCCCCCGGTGATGAGGGCGAGCGGCAGGAACGCGAGCCCGAGCAGCGTGTTCGGAGACGCCCACAGGTACACGGTGGGGGTGACGAGAGCCCGACAGCGCATCGGCGGTCTCCGTATGGGGAGGAGACACCGAGGGTACCAAACGGGACCGCCGGGCGAAACCGCCCGGCGGGTTCTATCTCCCCTACCCCCGGAATGGGGAGGGGCGTTCCCCTTTACACGTCCTGCGCGTCGCCGTTGGCGGCCGGCTCCTTGAAGTCGAGGTAGAGCCGGGCGTTCGCGTTCCGCCCGAGGTCCCGCAGGGCGGCCAGCTCCTCCAGCCGCATGAGCGCCGGGTACTCGGCGAACGCGGCGGCCGCCTTGCTCCGCTCCTCGACCGCCTGCCGCTCGGCCTGGACCTTCAGCTTGGTGGCGTCCGCGTCCGCTTCGGCCCGCGTCCGGACCGCCTCGGCGTCGGCCGCGGCCTGGATCCGGCCGGCGTCGGCCTTGGTCTGGGCGTCGATCCGCTGGACGTCGGCCCGGGTCCGGGCCTCCACCAGCTGCGCCTGGCTGGTCCGCTCGGCGGCGAGCACCTTGTTCATGATCTCCTGGAGGTTCCCCGGGAACACCAGGTCCTTCACGTCCGCCCGGGCGATCGCCACCCCGTACCCGGCGGCCGCCTCCTTCACGTCCCGCAGGATGTCCTCGCTCAGCCGGGTCCGGTTGGTCAGGATGTCTTCGAGCGTCATCGCGGCCAGCGACCGCCGGGCGGCGAGCTGGACGTCGCTGTAGAGCCGGTCCTCGTAGCTCTCGACGGTGTGGACCGCGGCCTTCGGGTCGGTCACCGCGAACTGGACCAGGATGCTGACCCGGATCGCCACCTTGTCGGCGGTCAGGATCTCCTGCCCCTTGATGGTGAGGTCCCGGTTCCGCATGTCCACGAGGACGATTTCCACCATCGGGGTCCGGCCGAACAGCCGGGCCTTCGGGAGCTCGTGCCGTCCGGCCCCGAGGACTTCGCGGAGGACCCCGTCGACGTACTTCAGCCCCCGGTGGGTGTCCTTGATGATGATTTCCTTCTGTGCCGTCGTCATGGCGGCCCCCCGTCGTGCTCGGCTGTCTGTGAAAGAGGGAGGCCGCGAAGGACGACCGATTCGAAGGATCGGTGGCAATCCGATTTGAGTTTCGGAGCCGGCTGACGTTCGACGCACCGGCCTTCTCATAGGCCACGGTTCTTCAGACCGCCTGCGGCCTCCCTGGGAGAGAGGAGGGGACACGAGGTCGGGAGGGTCGCTCGGAGCTGGTCCGGCGACAATCACGGCTGCTTGTAAATCGCCCCGCCCTTCATCACGAGTTGAACCTTCCGGAGCACCTTCACGTCCTTCGTCGGGTCACCCTCGACCGCGATCAGGTCGGCAAGCAAGCCGGGCTTCACCGCCCCGACCTTCTCCTCCAGGTGCAGGGCCTTCGCGGCCACACTTGTGGCCGCCTTCACCGCCTGCACCGGTGTCATGCCGTACTCGACGAGCAGTTCCAGTTCCCGAGCCCCGTCCCCGTGGGCGAACACCCCGATGTCGCTCCCGTTCACCACCGTCACCCCGGCTTCCAGAGCGGCCTTGAGGCTCTCCCGCTTCGACCGGAGCCCGGCCGGTTCGGGGGTTCCCCGCCGCCAGCCGGCGTAGCGGGCGTAGGCCTCCGCCGCGGCGAGCGTGGGGCAATACCCGACCCCGCGCTCCGCCATCAGCCGGAATACCTCGACGTCGCCGTCGTCCCCGTGCTCGATCGTCTCGACCCCGGCCAGGGCGGCCCGCCGCATCCCTTCCTTGCTCGTCGCGTGGGCGACCACTGGCACCCCGGCATCTTTCGCCGTCCCGACGATCAGTTTCAACTCGTCGAGGGTGAACGCCGGCTTCGCCCCTTTCCCGGGGCCGTGCGGGAAGTCGGCGTACACCTTGATCCAGTCGGCCCCACCCCTGATCTGGTCCCGGACCACCCGCCGGAGGGTTTGCCCGTCCGCCTCCTCGGCCCCCTGGGGAACCCGGACTTCCGGGGCGAACCCGCGCGGGGCGTAGCTCCCGGTGGCCACGATCGCCCGCGTGGCGACGAGCAGCCGTGGGCCGGGGACGATCCCCTTCTCGATCGCCCGCTTGATCCCGACATCCGCGTAGCCCGCCCCCTCGGTCCCCAGGTCGCGGAGGGTGGTGAACCCGCTGAGCAGGTCCGCCTTCGCGTGGACCGTCGCGCGGCAGATGCGCTCGGCGAGCGGCTCCTTGAGCACCTGGTCGTCCCACGGGGCCTCGTCGTACGGGTGCAGGAGCAGGTGCGAATGGGCGTCGATCAGGCCGGGCAGGAGGGTCGTCCCGGGGAGGGCGATCACCTTCGCGTCCTTCGGCACCTCGACGCTGTCGGCCGGGCCGGCGGCGGCGATCTTTTCACCTTTTACGAGGACCACCCAACCCTCGTGCGAGGTCCCGGTCGTGCCGTCGAACACGCGATCGGGTTTGAGCACGATCGGGGTGTCTTGCTCAGCGGCCGCCGCCCACGCCGACGATGCCAGCCAGAAGAGTGTAGAAATGATCACCGGATGAACATACTTCATGATCTGCCCCTGTTAATCCTGTGATCCTGTCGAAACTCCTGGGTTTCACGCCCCGATCGCGTCCCAGTCGACCCGGTCCTTGTCCAGCGTGGGGAGATCGGCCGGGAGTGCTTCGAGGTACTTCGGTGCGGCCCCGGTGTTGAACACGACCACACGCTCCTCGGGCTTCACGTCGCCCGCCGCGATCAGCTTCTCCAGCACGTCGAAGCAGACCGCGGTTTCGGGGCAGACGGCGATCCCCTCGGCGGAGCTCGCCCGCCGCATCCACGGGCCGATGGCGGCCTCGCTCCCGGCCACCGCCTTCCCGCCGCTCGCCCGGATCGCGTCGAGCATCATGAAGTCGCCCACCGCGACCGGCACCCGTAGCCCGCTCGCGACCGTCCGGGCGTTCGGGAACAGATCGGCGAACCGCGCGCCCCTCTCGAACGCGGTCACGATCGGGGCACACCCCGCGGCCTGACAGGAGATCAACCTTGGGAAATGCGGAATGCGGAATGCGGAATGCGGAATCGAAGAAGTGCGTGGTTCTGATTCCGCATTCCGCATTCCGCATTCCGCATTGGCCGAGAGCCACCCCAGCTCCGTCAGCTCCTGGAACGCCTTCCACATGCCGATGAGCCCCGTCCCGCCGCCGGTCGGGTAGAGGATCACGTCGGGCAGCGTCCACCCCAGCTGCTCGGCGAGTTCCAGCCCCATCGTCTTCTTGCCTTCGAGACGGTACGGCTCCTTCAGGGTGGAGAGGTCGAACCAGCCCATGCGGTCGGCCCCGTCGCGGACGATCTTGCCGCAGTCGTTGATCAGCCCGTTCACCCGAAACGCCTTGGCCCCGTACAGGTAAGGCTCGAACTGGTTCACCACGGGCGTGTCGTGGGGCATGAATACGAAGCACTCCATCCCGGCCCGGGCGGCGTAGGCGGCCGCGGCCCCGCCGGCGTTCCCGGCCGTCGGGAGCGCGACCCGCTTCACCCCCAGCCACTTCGCCAGGCTCACCGCCGCCGTCATCCCCCGGCTCTTGAAACTCCCCGTCGGCAGCTGCGACTCGTCCTTGACGTAGAGGTTTGACAACCCGAGCTGCCGCCCGAGCCGGGGGCACTTCAGTAGCGGCGTCATCCCTTCGCCGAGCGACACCGGCTCGACGTCCGCGGGCAGGGGGAGTAGTTCCCGGTACCGCCAGAGGGTCGGCGGGCGGGTGGCGATCTCGGCCGGGGTGACGGCGGCCTTCACCCGGTCCAGGTGATACCGCACCCACACCGGCCGGCCGCCGTGCGTGTTCACGAGCCCGCCGAACGGGATCACGGTGCCGTCGATCGCGGCTTCGAGGTGGGAAACGAAGTGCGTCATGAAGCCCTGGGAGGAACAAGGAATCGGGTAAGGCAATGACGAATGACCCACCAATGACCCACCAATGACGAAGGGAAGAATGAAACGGTGTTTTCCCTTCGTCATTGGTGGGTCATTGGTGGGTCATTCGTCATTGCCCAGCCGGTGGGTCATTCGTCATTGCCCAGTCGGTGGGGCGGTCGTCATTTTTCCTCAATGTCCCAGAGCAGGATGGTGGTGTCGTGCCCGCCGGTCGCGAGGGTCTTCCCGTCCGGCGAGAACGCGAGACAGGTGGCCGCCGCCGTATGCCCGTGGAAAAACGCCCCCGTCGGCTTACCCGACTCCCAGTCGTACACCCGGATGGTCGCGGTGGTCGCCGGGCCGAACCCGGCCCCGAACCCCAGGACGAACTGTTTCCCGCCGGGCCCGAAAACCGGCACGGCGCTCAGCCGCAGGCGCTCCGTGTCGATCTCCTTCGTCACCTTCCCGGCGACGACATCGACCGCCAGCAGTTTGCCCTCGGGGGTCGCCACGAGGGCCGATGTGTTGTCCGGGGCGGGGGCGAGGTAGACCGTGCCGAACCCGCCCGGGTGGACCACCTCGCCCAGCTTCTTCCCGGTTTTCAGGTCCCAGCCGGCGACCACGAATTCGGCCTTCCCGTCCGCCGGGCGGGTCGTCAGGGCGGTGATCAGCTTCGACCGGTCGGGGGTGACGGCCGCGGCCAGGAGGTCGGCGACCGGGGTTTCGATATCGACCAGCTTCGCGCCGGTGGACACGTCCCAGACCGGGACCCGCAGGGCCTTCGGCTGTGGCTTCGGCGGGAACGGGATGCCCGGGACGAGCAGGAGCGTACGGGCGTCGGCACACAGGTACGGGCGGACGTCGAAGTTCAGCCCGGTCAGCGGGGCGGCGACCTGAAGGCCGGTGGCGAGGTCGTACACCCCCTGCCCCCCCCGGTCCGCCACCGCCGTCTTGCCGTCGGCCGCGATCTGCACCGCGCCCATCGCGAACCGGCCCGACGGCCCGAACCCGCCCGGCCCGCGGAGCCGGATCTCGCCGACCTCCTTCCCCGCCGCCGCGTCCCACCGGAGGAGGAGCCCGTCCTCCCCGCCGCTCAGGATTTCCTTCCCCCCGGCCGCGAACGCCACCGAGCGGACCCCGCCCACGTGCCCGCCCAGTGGGGACAGGAGCTTCCCGGACGGGAGTTCCCACACGACCGCGGTGAACCCGATGGTCGCCCACGCGACAGCCCGGTCGGGGGCGGTGAACCGCACCCCCCGCACCCCGGTCGACAGCTGCCCGGCCGGGGACTCGACCACCCCGAGCCGGGCCCCGTCGGCCGTGCCCCAGAGCTGGGTGGTTCCGTCGGTCCCGGCGGTCGTGAGTATCTTCCCGTCCGGGGAGAAGGCCAGGCGGGGCCCCTGGTCGCCGCGGCCGAACAGCCGGCGCTTTTCCGCCCCGGTCTTCGGGTCGACCAGCCGGATCGACCCGCCGGTGTGCCCGACCGCGGCGGTCTGCCCGTCCGGGGAGAACACGACCGCGGGCGGCCCGTACCCGTCCGACCGGGCCCGGGCCAGCTCTTTCCCGGTCGTCGCGTCCCAGAACTGGATGATCTTGCTCGGGTCGGCCGCCGGGTCCGGGCCGTCCTTCGGGGGGGTCGGCTCGTAGTGCCCGCCCCAGGTGGCGAGGGTCTTGCCGTCCGGGGAGAGGGCGACGTTCGCGGACTCGTTCTGGAGGACGGTCACCTCGGCCCGCTTCTCGTTCTTCTCCACGTCCCACACGACCGCGGTGACCGGCTTGTCCTTCGACTGGATGTCCCGGCTCCCGCCGACCGCGAGCACCGAGCCGTCGGCCGACACCGCCGCCCCGTAGTCGCCGTACGGGAGCCGCCGGTCGATCTTGGCGAGGGGCTTACCGGACGCGGCCTCCCACACGTTCACCCCGGCGTAGGTGACGGTCAGCCCCCGCTTCCCGTCGGCCGTGATCTCGACCCGGCCGCCGACGAACCCGGCCCCGGACTTCGGCCCCACCAGCCCGACCTGGTCGCCGGTCGTCACGTCGAACTTCGCGAACCCTTTCGGGGTGTAGCCGACGAGATACCTCCCGTCAGGGGTGAGGCTGGCCCCGCTCCAGGACGACGTGTCCCGCATCCGCGGGGTGCCGAGCCGGGCCTTCGCCCCCTTGGGGAGCGGGTCGGCGGGCGGGTCGGCGGCGGACACGTGGGCGGCGAGAACCAGCGCGGCCCCGAGGAGGGGGAGGCGGAAGCGGCAGGCGGTCATGGGTGGATCTCGGCGAGGTGTGGACGCACACGACCGCCGGTCAGGCTACCGCCCGGCCCGGCCCGCGGCCACCGCCCGGGTCACTTCCCGCCCCGCCCCGCGGCCATGTCCCAGAGCAGGACGGTCGTGTCCTCCGACCCGGACGCGAGCGTCTTCCCGTCCGGGGAGAAGGCCAGGGCGGTCACCGGCCCGCGGTGCCCCGTGAACATGTGCAGGATCGTCCCGCGGGGCCAGTCGTAGATCCGGGCCCCGTACCGCCCGGACTCCGGGTCGAACATCCCGGCCGCGAACCGGGACCCGTCCGGGCTGAACACCACCCCGATCGGGTTGTTGCCGGTCCGCTTGTCGATCAGCTCGCCTTTCTGCCCGCCCGCGTAGTCGAGCCCCCAGACCTCACCGCCCGGGGTAACCAGGACGGCCGAGTCGTTGTTCGCGGCGGTGAGGTGAAGCCCGCCGGTCCAGGTGGTGTCATCAAACTCCCCCAGCTTCTTGCCGGTCTTCAGGTCCCAGCCCGTGAAAAACATCACCCGGCGGCCGTTCGGGTCGGTCCCCGGAGAGGCGGTCACCAGCCTGGTCCCGTCCGGGCTGAACGCGGCCGCGCCCCCGAACCCGCCGGCCCCCGGCAGGTCCAGGTCGATCAGCTTCCGCCGGGCGGTCAGGTCCCAGACCGCACAAACCACCCCCTTCGCCCCGGGCGCGGACGGGTTCCATAGGACGGCCACCCGGGAGTGGTCGGGGGACGCGACCTGCCCGACCATACCCCGCCCGGCCCGGTCGGGTGGGAGGGCGAACATCTCGGAGCCGGTCCGGGAGTCGAAGATGCCTGGGGTCGCCCCGTAGCTGATCCCGCGGGTGGCGTCCGGGGACAGCTCGAGAGCCGCCCGGCCGGACTGATACGTGGGGGTCCAGGTCGGGCGGACGGGGACCGCCGCCGCCGGCTTGCCGGTGGCCGCATCCCACCGGACGACCCGACCGTCGAAGCCCGAGGTGACGATCTGCTTCCCGCCGGCCGGGAAGGCGATGCTCTTGACCGCCATGACGTGCTCGGCGAGCGGGGTGAGCAGCTTCCCGGACGGGGCCTCCCACACAGCTGCTACCGTGCCGATCGTCCCCCAGGCGACCACCCGACCGTCGGCGGCGAACCCGACCCCAGCGACCACCAGGCTCGGGAAGGGGACCGGGAATTCGGTGGTGCCGAGCGGCGTCCCGTCGGCCACCACCCACCGCTGGATGCTGCCGTCGGTGCCGACCGCGGCGAGTGACTTCCCGTCCGGGGAGAAGGCGACGTACCGGCCCTGCCCGGTCCGCCCGAGGGCCGGCACGAGGGCCTTCCCGGTCCGGGCCTCCCACAGCTCGATCAGCCCGTCCCCGCACGACGCGGCGACAGTCTTCCCGTCCGGGGAGAAGACAACGGCCGCCGGCCGGGCTCCGGCCAGCCGGAGCTTGGCGATCTCTTTCCCGGCGGCCACGTCCCAGATCTGGACCAGCCGATTCCCGTCGTCATCGCCGGCCCCCAGGGCCGGGGCCCCCCCCGGACTCGGCGGGGGGACGAATGCGTTCGAGCCCCAGGTGGCCAGGAGCGACCCGTCCGCGGACAGGCGCGGGAACGCTTGCTGGTTCTGGGCCACGGTGATCCTGGCCAGTTCCGCGTTCTTGTCCACGTCCCAGACGTACACGGCGAGCCGGCCGTCCTTGGTCGGCCGGCCGAAGGCCGACCCGCCCTGGGCAACCACCTTGCCGTCGGCCGAGAGGGCGACCGACGGGCCCCCGAGGGAGTAACCGATGCCGGTCGAGGCCGGGGTCTTGATCTCCTGCACGACCTTGCCGGTCGCCACTTCCTGGACCTTGAGCGGCCCGGTGCTGACACCCAAGACCCGGGTGCCGTCGCCCGATACCAGCAGCTGGCCGGGCCCGAAGAACCCTTTCCCCGGGTCGGGCGGCCGGCCGGTGGCGAGGTCGTACCGCTGGAGCGTACCCCGGGGGTCGCTGGCGAGGGCTGTCTTGTAGTCGGGGGGGAGAACGGCGGCAATCCGGGTGAGCGTGTGGGCGGACCCGAGCCGGAGCTTCGCCCCCTTCGGGAGCTCGATGCTGGTCGGGTCTTTTTCCTCCCCGGGCTTCGGGTCGTCTGCCCGAATCGCTGCGAGGGCCGCCAGGACCAGACCGAGAGCGGGCATCCAGCGGAGCGGACGAGCGGTCATGAGACTGGGCCTCGAAGAGGAGAGCGGCGGACGACCGCGAATCAGGCTACCCTCTGACCCCTCCGGCGTCCACGACCGCCCGGCCGGGTGTTACTTTCCGGCGCCTTCGAGGTTCCGGAGCAGGGCGGTGCCGTGGAGCAGACCGTGGGCCCGACACCCCGCCGTTTCCGGACCTCCCGCGACGGCGCGGGTTCCCGTCCGGGCTAAAAACGGGGCCACTCCACCGTTGCGGACCGGCCCCGTGTGCGGGACACTGGCGGCACCCCACACCGAGGACGCGCCATGCCCGAACCCACCCGCCGCGAAGCCCTCGGGGCCATGGCCGCCGCCGGAGCCCTCGGGGGGCTCACGCCCTCCGCTCGCCCGGACACGCCCCGCCAGAGCGATCTCGTCAAGGCCGAGAACGACAAGCCCGGCACCACCGACTGGCAGCTCACCTACGTGAAGTTCGATCCCAAGGCGAAGTACCGGCAGTCGCTCATCGAGGGGTACTGCACCCGGATGAGCGTGAAGGCCGGCGACAAGCTCGGGTTCTGCGTCAGCACCGACCCGGCCTCGGCGTTCACCATCGACGTCTACCGCCTCGGCTACTACGGCGGCGCGGGCGGCCGGCTCGTCCGGACCCTCGGGCCGTTCGAAGGGCGGCCGCAGCCCACCCCGCCGGTCGGCGAGAAGCGGCTGCGGGAGTGCCAGTGGGAGCCGTGCGTCACCCTCGACGTCCCGAAGGACTGGCCGAGCGGGGTCTACGTCGGAAAGCTCTCCGCGGCGAAGCACCGCTACCAGAGCTACGTCGTCTTCGTGGTGACCGACGACCGCCCGGCGGACGTGCTCTTCCAGTGCAGCACGAACACCTGGCAGGCGTACAACAAGTGGCCCGAGACCCACTCCCTCTACGACAACGACCGGAAGGACAAGAAGCCGCTCGTGTCCGGGGTGCAGGTCAGTTTCGACCGCCCGTTCGCGAAGTACCCGCAGGTGACCGACAACCCGCTGTCGCTCGGGACCGGCGAGTTTTTGCTCTTCGAGTTCCCGTTCGCGTACTGGCTGGAACAGCACGGGTACGACGTGACCTACTGCACGAACGAGGACGTCCACACGTCGCTCGACACGCTCACCCGGTGCAAGGCGGTCCTGTCGGTCGGGCACGACGAGTACTGGAGTCGGCAGCAGTTCGACCACTGTATCGAGGCCGTCAAGCGCGGGGTGAATTTCGGGTTCTTCAGCGGGAACGCGGTCTGTTTCGTGACGCCGTTCACGCCCTCGACGGACGGCCGGCCGAACCGGGTGATCGAGCGGCGGGGGCGGTACGGCGGGGTGAGCCCGGCGGAACTCCCGTGGATGGCCGACCTCCCGGACGACGGGCCGAACGAGGCGACGTTGATGGGCGCGCGGACGGTGATCCCGTTCAACGGGTCGGGCGACTGGGTGTGTACGAAGCCGGGGCACTGGATCTTCGCCGGGACGGGGATGAAAGCCGGCGACAAGGTGCCGGGGCTGGTGGGGTGGGAGCACCACGGCAACCCGGCGGACATCCCGGGGCTGGAGGTCGTAGCCGCCGGGAAGACGTGGACCGGCGGCGAGCAGGAGAGCCACTACGAGGCGACGATCTACCCCGGGCCGAAGGGCAATACGGTCTTCAACGCGGCAACGATCTTCTGGGCGCAGGGGCTGGCGAGCCCGCCCGGCCACTGGCTCCCGTACGTGCATAACGGGAGACCCCACGGGCCAGATAAACGTATCCAGCAGATAACAAAGAACTTACTGCAACGGTGGATTGGCGGATAACCGGGCACCCACTCTATCCCCACCTTACGGTTTCCCCTTCCCAACCGCCCCCAGGATCTTGTCCAGGGTCGAGACCGGGTCGACCCCCGAAGCGTGCAGGTAGGTCTTCACGAGCGTCTGGACGGTGTCGCCGAGGTATTCGGCCACGTCCCCGAGCGGGGTGCCGGCCGAGATCATGGCGGTCGCAACGCTGTGCCGCAACTGGTGGACGTTCCGGCAGGCTAGTGTGAGCCGGCCCAGGAGGGAATGGCACTTCCGTGAGTTTTGGGTTGGCTCGGCGCAGCCCGGTACGGGGGCACCTGCGAGTACCCGAATTCGTCCGTCTTTGGCGGCTCGGCCGCCTGGTCATCGCATCTTCCGCCGGTAACCT
>JAQGHQ010000307.1 GCA_028288765.1 Gemmataceae bacterium
CGGCCGAGCCGCCAAAGACGGACGAATTCGGGTACTCGTAGGTGCCCCCGTACCGGGCTGCGCCGAGCCAACCCAAAACTCACGGAAGTGCCATTCCACCCGGTGACGGTGTCCGTTTCGGGTCCCCTTTCCCCGTGAGGGAGAGGGAGGACGGGAATGGCCCGGGTGGCAGGTCCACGGCTCGGCGGGGACAGGCCACTCAGCCGTGATGAAGTACAGAATCAAGAACATCAGGTGGCTGGCGCGGGTGAGTTTTCAGGACGACCGGTTGGCCAACTTCTGGGCCGAGCGCGGGTACGATTGGTACTCCGGGGTGTGACCGGAACCACACCGGGCTTCCCGAAGACCAGGCTTCGCCAAGCTATTCTCAGCAAAGCGATTCGGTCCGAAACCCCGGAAATGCTATTCGCTACGGAGCCGCGGAAGAGTATGATAGTGCTTGGGTGGGCAAGGTGCCCGCCCGTCAGGGGATGACGCACTACTTCCGCCGCTCTCTCGATTTGATCGCTCTTGGCTTTCTGCGCCGAGTCGTCACCTCATTCACGACCCCGAGATCGACAAGCCGATATTGCCACTGAAGCCCAGTCGTCCAGACCCAGACCCCGGTCGTGCCCGCCCTTTGTCGGGACGGGGGAACCGCGGGTTCCGGGTCGAGCTGAATCCGTCACCCCGTCTGGCCTCAGCCACTTCGGCTGGACGCCATCTGTTCCGGTCTTAGTCCCTACAAGGTGAGTGCATTTTGATCAAGAAGTTGTACGTCGGGAACCTGCCGTTCGATGCCGTCGCCGATGAGTTGAGGGAGATGTTCTCCGCTTACGGCCGCGTAATCAGCGCGACCATCGCGAGCGACCGGGAAACCGGCCAGAGCCGGGGGTTCGGGTTCGTCGAGCTGGCCGAGGGCGCCGAAGAGGCGATCCAGGCCCTGCATCTGGCCAAGTTCGGCGGCCGGAACCTGACTGTGAACGAGGCCAAACCCCGAGAAGACCGCCCGCGGACCGGTGGGACCGGTGGGACCGGCGGCGCGCGGGGCGGGTACTCCCGCACCTACTGACCAGTCCGCGGTCCGCGATGTGATGAACGTCCCCGGCACGTCGAACCGTGCCGGGGACGTCTTGTTTCCCTGCCCACTTCAGTCGACGTCACGTCCCTGCCTATCCATACTCTGCCGTCAGGGAGGCGGACGACCGATGAGTTCCGGATGAGTGACCCCGTGCCCCGGCGCAAAGCCGCTTCCAGGCTCCCGTTACTCGGGCGGATAGGGTGAACCAGACACACCCCCGAGAACGAAGGAACCCAGTCATGATCCGCAACCTGATCCTGTCCGCCGTGGTGGCCACCGGGACCCTGACGGGTCTGACCCTCACCCCGACGGCCGCCGACGCCCATACGCCGGTCGAATACCACCACCGTCGGTTCGAGGTCCTGGTCCACAGCTGGCACCACGGCTGGCAGATCCACGGCACCTACCACGATCGGTTCGACGCCGAGCAGGCCGCCCGCCACCTCCGGCATGAGGGCTTCCGGGTCGAGATCCGGGAATTCTGAATCGAAACGGGAACGGGATTGGCACGTAGTCTGCATAATAACATTTCGGCGGGATGACTGTAGCGGATCGAATGGGCGACGATCCGTGGCGGGCATCCCGCCATTTTTTATTTCCCGCTATGCACTTCAGGCAAATCCAGCGCTTCCACCTTCACACACTGGCGAGATGCACGCCACACGAATTGAGAAGTAGAGTTCCCATATTGGGAACTCTACTTCTCAATTTTCGTGCGATGGACGTGGTCGAGTGATCAGGGCCGATTGATCAGCAACGCCCACTATTTGTCCGAAGAGTTGAACAGGAATGAACTTCTAGCATACCCAACCGCCGGCCGCAGCCTTGTCAGATTCAGTATTCATGGCGTAGTGCGATGACTATCGGACGGCGCTCCGCGATTCGGCCGGCAGTGCTGGTTCGGGGAGTGGCCGTGACCGTAAATCTCTGGCCAAATAGGTTGACCAACGCCGGATGGACAATCCAGTTGAGAAGCGTGCTGCTCAAAATTTCACTGATCGTCACGGTCGTGAGCGACCGCTGCCCCCGTTACCCGGGCTCGCTGGAACTTCGACGACCATAGTGGCAGTTACGGTACCATCGATGCAAAGTCTGGAATATCTTACCCGGGTATCTCCCACCCCCGGATTGGCCTGGTTTGCGCCTTGACTCCGGTCGCGAACCCGGCAGAATCTCAAAGACGTGCCTCCCTACCTGCCAATGGTGTGCAGGCTCCTGCCATTTCTCTCACATCCCGGAATCCCATCCATGCTCACCGTCTGGGGCCGGAAGCACCGCACGTGCGACGGCGTCTCCCGCCGTGACTTCCTCAGGGCCGGAGCGATCGGGCTCGGCGGGCTCACCCTGGCCGACGTGTTCCGGCTCCGGGCTGCGGCCGGCGACCCGCAAACCTCCTCCCCGCGGGCCGTCATCATGGTCTGCCTCGCCGGCGGGCCCAGCCACATCGACATGTACGACCTCAAGCCGAACGCGACGGAAGAGGTCCGGGGCGTGTTCCGGCCGATCAAGACGACGGTTCCCGGGTTCGAGATCAGCGAGGTGTTCCCGCTCCAGGCGAAGATCGCCGACAAACTGGCCGTCGTCCGCACCGTGCAGTGGCAGGAGCCAATGCAGCACGAGCTTCAGGAGGTGTACACCGGGTTTTCGAAGGCGGCGAAACGGCCGGCCTTCGGGGCGGTGGTGAGCAAGCTCCAGACCGGCCGCGACGACCGGATGCCCGCCTACGTCAGCCTCGACCAGTACTCTGCCGACCACGCGGTGGTCGAGAGCCCGCAGTACGCCGGGGCGGCCCACCGGGCGTTCCTGTACGGCAGCGAGGGGGTGAAGAACCTCGGGCTGCAACGCGGGATGACGGCCGCGAAGCTGACCGACCGCACCGCCCTCCTGACCCAGCTCGACACGCTCCGTAAAGACGTCGACACGCGGGGCGAGTTCGCCGGGATGGACGCGTTCACCGCCCGGGCGAGGGACATGATCCTCTCGCCGAAGGCCCGGGCGGCGTTCGACCTGTCGACGGAGTCGCCGCGGACCCGCGACCACTACGGGATCGGGGGCAAGTACATCTACGGGAACGACCCGGTCCCGACCCTCGGCTGGCCGGCGGACAAGTTCCTGCTCGCCCGCCGGCTGGTCGAGGCCGGGGTGTCCGTGGTGACCGTCCGAGTCGGCACCTGGGACTACCACGGGAAGACGTCCGGGACCGGGAACATCTTCACCGGCCTGCGGTCCCAGCTGCCGCTGTTGGACCGGTCGGTGTACGCCTTGGTGACCGACCTGCACGACCGCGGGCTGGACAAGGACGTGGCCGTGCTGGTGTGGGGCGAGTTCGGGCGGACGCCGAAGGTGAATAACGTGGAGGGCCGGGACCACTGGCCGGCGGCCGGGTTCGCCCTGTTCGCCGGGGGCGGGTGGAAGACCGGGCAGGTGATCGGGGAGACCGACGCCAGGGCGGCCGAGCCGAAGACCCGCCCGCTCGGCCCGCAGAACGTGCTGGCGACCGTGTACACCGCCCTCGGGATCGACCCGGCGCAGACCCTGCCCGACTTCACCGGCCGCCCGATCCCACTCCTCGACGACCCGAAACCGATCGCCGAGCTGGTCTAAGACACGAACCCACTGAGTCAGTCACCTTGGTCTGGGTGGCATGTCCACAGCTTGGGGTGGACATGCTTGAGCTTGGTCGGGCGAATACCCGGTCCGGATCCGGCATCCGGGCGGCCGGTCCACGCCGAGCGGTGGACCGGCCACCCGGGCCATTCCCGTCCTCCCTCTCCCTCACGTGGAAAGGGGGACCCGAAACGGACACCGTCACCGGGTGGAATGGCACTTCCGTGAGTTTTGGGTTGGCTCGGCGCAGCCCGGTACGGGGGCACCTGCGAGTACCCGAATTCGTCCGTCTTTGGCGGCTCGGCCGCCTGGTCATCGCATCTTCCGCCGGTAACCT
>JAQGHQ010000385.1 GCA_028288765.1 Gemmataceae bacterium
AGAAGCACTGGACGAGACCGGCCGGGGCGGAATCGATCCTGCAACTGCGTGCGGCCTTCCTGAGCGAGGACGAACGCCTGAGTCGCTACTTCGCCCACCGACCCGGAAACCCGTCCCGTAAGAAACAGCGTGCGAACAAAAGAGCAACCACGTCGGGGGTGCAAACCGCGGCGTGACCTCAAATTTGGCGGCTTGACGGCCCCGCCTCACCATTGGCTGCGGCGTCGCGGCAGCCGGTCGAGGCTTCGTCGGTAAGCGCCCGGGTGGGCTTTTTCGGCATACATTCTTGAGATTGTCAGATAAGAATCTGATGACCGACAACCCGCTCGAACCCCCGATCGCCCCGGTGCTTGCTGTGGACAACATTTCCGCACATGGCGGGCGTATACGCACATGACTGGTGCTGGCAACTTTGTACGACCTACCCCAGTGGTTATTTCTTGGGGTCCTTGGGCTTGACGAACGTGAAGGTGACATACTTCAGCGCCTTGGGTATGGCCGGCGGCACCGGGACAATGAGCACGGAAAGTGTTCCGTCCGCTTTCAGCCACGCGTTACCGAGCGCACCCCCGTGGTCGAGAGGCTGCAGATTGACCAAGTTCTCCTTGGCATCGATTGCGTAGTCCCACTTGAGGGTCGTCGATTTGGGCATCCCCCCCGCTGTAGCAACGACCGTCACCGTGAGTTTCTTTTCCGTGAACTCCAGGGTAATTGGCACATCCTTCGGACCCTCCCATTTGCCGAGAAGCTTATCTTTGGTGACCGGGTCCGCTTTATTATCCGACTTCTTCGGTTCGTCAGAAGTTGCAGGAGCTACGAGCACAAAGCACACGAATCCACTCACGATGCCCGGCCTGAGCATGACAGACCTCCCACGATAGATGCCACAGCAGGACGCCTGCTGTGAACTCCCATCTGGCTACACTGCCGCATAGGATCAATCGTCACCTAAAGTCCCATCCATGATTAGTTGAACCCTTCGGGCGGGTGCGCGCTTGTATCCAATGTGACGCAAAGACTTCTGCCCCGATGATCAAGCACCGCGTGCCGTAGCCCAGGTGTATTACGACTCGCCCGGGAGCGCAGGGCTACCGCACTATCGAAACGCCTGGAAAACAAGGGGTTTCGAGTTTCGGGCATAGAAAATTGACCGTTTTCAGCCCCTCTTAATTCCGTAATTACCCGTGAAATCATGACTTCGGAGTGCGGTAGCCCTGCGCCCGGGAGCGAGAGGAGCAATTGCGGATGCTCACCCACCCACAACCTGATGCTCAGCCGCACAGAGTATAGATAGTTACACCGTAACCGTTCACGGTGCCGCGAGCGGTTCGGATTGACGGCCCGGGTGGTTTTGGTGCATTTGGCGGCATGACCCGATCGTCGGCGGCGTGTGTGAGGTCAGCCCATCTACCGAATTGTCACCTTGTTCTGGGGTGCTGTCAATCGAATTGGCGCGACGGTCAGGCAGGTCCGGCGGGTGGTGTGCTTTCACCGAAATCAGAGACGACGGTGGTCCCAACAGGGCGGCGAATTGTATCGGGAGTAACCGATCACCAGACAGGTTCCGCCCGCCCGCACTGGCTTCGTTCGGTCGAATCGACCCCCGGGCCGGCGGGCACTGGCCGGTCGCCCCGGCACGAGGCCGAACGTCCCCGGGGAATTGGGTTCGATCGGCAGAATCGGCCTGCGTACCGGCGGGAGCCCGGATGGTGGCAGCTGGTGGCAGGATTTGGCAGTCCCAGGACACGAAAGACCGTTCTCGCGACCTCCGCGTCGGGACCGGGCTGGCAATCCGCCTGGGGAGCACGAGCGGGTGACGGCTATCGGGTTCGTTCTGCAAAAAACCGACGCCCACCGGGGGGAACGCTCCCCATATTGGGTTCGTTCTGCAAAACTGACCGCCCGACCGCTCCGGTGATCGACCCAACCCGGGGGGGACCGATGCGGGTTGGGTTCGTTCTGCAAAACCGACCCAGCTTAGTGGGTCAGGTCGGCTCAAATTGTGAAGAAATCGGGTAGGTCGGGTTCGTTTGGCAAAATCGATCCCCAACCGACGCCCCGGCCCCCGGCCTCCCTCTCCAACCTCCCTCTCCAACCCAGAGGCGCGTACCACGACACCGAGTGTGGCCGGCCGCCACACGAGAGCCCCAGGACAGGGGACGTCTGCCGTCTGTCTCCAGTGTACCCGGGCGACATGCCGGCCCGAAGGCGGACTGACCGTTGAAACGGGGAGCTCCGGGCCGGTCCCACGAGCCCGACCGGTCGGGCTCGCGATCGCTTCGGCTGGTTTTCGGAAGGTGTACGCCCCCGGATCTAGGTACCGTCACCTCTCTGGAGACCGAGGTCGCCACGGGCGGAGAACCGGGTGGAACCGCATCGACTGCAACCCGGCCGGCCTGCTACAATACCTCCTCTCCGGGACGTCTCGAATCCCCCATCCCCTCACCGCATCCCCACGCACAGGGCCAGCGACCGTGTCAACCGACGCCAGCGTTATCCGTGCCGGGCGGTACGCCGAGATCGGGGCGATCATCCGGCGGGACTCTACCGCCCTGATCGACCGCTGGGCCAGACGGGCCGCCGAGGAGCAGCCGACCGCCAAGAGGGTCCACCAAGCGGTCTTGCTGGACGACCTACCGTACTTCCTGGAGGAACTCGGGGACGGCCTGGCGGCGGCTGGCGGGGGCGGCCCGCCCCCGCACTGGCGGCTCGCCCACATCCACGCCGAGCAGCGGTGGCAGACCGGGTGGTCCCTGACCGAGGTGATCCGCGACTACCGCATCCTCCGGCTGGTCGTCCTGGAGTACCTCGACGAGTCCCTGGACCGGCCCCTCCGGCTGGCCGAGATCCAGGCGATCGGGCTGGCCCTGGACGAGGCGATTGAGGTGAGCGTGGGACGGTACGTCCGGAACCGGGAAGAGCAGCTCCGGCGGCTGGAAGAGGGGGTGCGGACTCACTCCGACGCCCTGCGGGCGGCGGACCGGCGGAAGAACGAGTTCCTGGCCACCCTGGCCCACGAACTGCGGAACCCGCTGGCCCCGCTCCGGAATGCTCTGGAGGTCGTCCGCCTGGACGGAGACTCGCCGGCGACCGTCCGCCAGGTCCGAGAGGTGATGGTCCGACAGGTCGAGCAGATGACCCGACTGGTGGAGGACCTGCTCGACGTGGCCCGCATCGCCGAAGGGAAGTTGGTGTTGCGGACGGAGACGCTGGACCTGCGGCCGGCCCTCGAAGACGCGGTCCAGATGAACGCCCCGCTGGTGGCGGCCCGCAAGCACCGGCTGTCCGTCCACCTCCCGCCCGGGCCGCTGTGCGTGGCGGGCGACCGGGCCCGGCTCGTCCAGGTCTTCGTCAACCTGCTGAACAACGCGGCGAAGTACACCGACGCCGGCGGCGAGATCGCCGTCGCGGCGGCCAAGGAGGGGAACGAGGCGGTCGTAACGGTGGGGGATAGCGGGACCGGGATCGCGCCCGACATGTTGCCGCACGTCTTCGACCTGTACACCCAGATCGATGTGAGTGCGGACCGCCCCCAGGGCGGGTTGGGGATCGGGCTGACCCTGGTGCGGCGGCTGGTCGAACTCCACGGCGGGACGATCGCGGCGGCCAGCCCCGGGGTCGGCCGGGGCAGCGAGTTCACGGTCCGGCTCCCGTGCGTCGCGACCGCGGTACCGCCGGGAGCGAGCCCGGAACCGGCCGGGAGCGGGAGCTCCCCCCGCCGCCACATCCTGATCATCGAGGACAACCGGGACGGGCGGGAAAGCCTCGCCATGCTACTGGGTCTGCTAGGGCACCGGGTGGAGGTGGCGGAGGACGGGTTGCGGGGGGTGGAAGCGGCCCTGGCCGTCCGTCCGGAGGTGATCCTGATCGACATCGGGCTCCCCGGGCTGGACGGGTACGGGGTGGCCAGCCGGGTGCGCACCGCCCTGGGCGGGGGCGTACTGCTCGTCGCCCTGACCGGGCACACCCAGCCGGAAGACCGCCAGCGGGCGACCGAGACGGGGTTCGACGCCCATCTGACCAAGCCGGTCGGACTGGGGGAGTTGCAGACACTCCTCGCCCGCCGGCTCCCGGGGCGGTAACGGTTCGGGCCGTTCTCCTGATACAGGAACCCGCTGGTTCGACCGGAGCGACGGGCGCGACATCGGCCGGGTGGCATGTCCACCGCTTTGGGTGGCCATGCGGGGGCCCCGGAGCCCGGGTGGGGTGAGGTTCCCGCTCGACGAGAAACACCCACGTCCACCCCGAGCGGTGGACATGCCACCCGATGCGACCGGCGCAGCGAGTTCGTGTATGAGGAACCGCGGCAAGACCGCTCGCGCGAACGCGTGTCGGTGGGCAGAGTCAGCCGAGTCCCTTCAGCAGCCCGAGTAGCGTATCCAGGCCGACCGGCTTGACGAAGTGGTAGTCGAACCCCGACTGCTGCGGCCGCAGCTGGTCGGCCTCGCTCGGGGTGTACCCGGTCAGCGCACACAGCGTCATGCCCGTCAGCCCCGGGTTCGCCCGCAGCCGCCGGGCCACCTCGTACCCGTCCATCCCCGGCAGCCCGATGTCGAGCAGCACGAGGGAGGGGTGGAAGGCCGCCGCCACTTCCAGGGCCGTCGGGCCGGTCCGGGCCACCAGGACATCGTGCCCGTACAGCCGCAGGAGCATGCTCAGGCTGTCCCCGGCGTCCACGTTGTCTTCCACCACCAGCACCCGCAGGGCCTGCCCGACCCGCTCGCCCGGCTCCAGGGTGGTCGTCAGCTCGTGCCCCGCCCCGCCCGCCAGGACGGGCAACTTGATCGCGAATTCGCTCCCCTTCCCCAGCCCGCCGCTGGTCGCCGTCACCCGCCCGCCGTGCATCTCCACCAGGGTGCGGACCAGGGCCAGGCCGATCCCCAGCCCGCCGTGCGACCGGCTCAGGGACCCGTCCACCTGGGTGAACAGGTCGAAGATCCGGGGGAGCATCTCCGGGGGTATCCCGACGCCGTTGTCCAGCACCCGGACCACGGCGTCGTCCCCCTCCCGGGCGACGGTCATGCGGATCAGGCCGCCGGCGTCGGTGTACTTGGCCGCATTGTTCAGCAGGTTCACGGCCACCTGCTCCAGCCGGCCCGCGTCCCCCTCCACCCACAACGGCTCGGTCGAGAGGAGCAGGGAGAACTCGTGCCGGCGGGCCTCGATGAGCGGGCGGGCGGAATCGGCCGCCCGGTTCATGGCGGCCCGCAACTCCACCCGCTCCTTCGTGAGCCGCAACTTCCCCTTGGTGATCCGGCTGATGTCGAGCAGGTCGTCCACCAGGCGGACCATCTGCCGGACCTGCCGCTCGATGATCCCCCCGGCCTGCTGGATGACCGGGTCGTCGGTCCGCATCTGCCTCAGGATGCCCAGGGCGTTGAGGATGGGCGAGAGCGGGTTGCGGAGTTCGTGGGACAGCAGGGCCATGAACTCCTCCTTGGCCCGGTTGGCCTCGGCCAGGTCGTCCGCCCGCCTCGTCTCGGCCTCCCGTTCCTGGCCGTCGGTGAGGTCGTGCATCACCCGGGCGAAGCCGTGGACCTGCTTCGCCTCGTCGTAGAGGGCGGTGAGAGTGGCCTTGCACCAGAACCGGGAGCCGTCCTTGCGGACCTGCCAGCGGACTCCGTCCCACCGGCCGGCCGTCAGGGCCGCCTCGATCTCGTGCTCGGGCTGTCCGCTGATATGGTCCTCGCGGGAGAAGAACCGGGAGAAGTGCTGGCCCACGACCTCGGCCGTCCGGTACCCGAAGAGTCTCTCGGCCCCGAGGTTCCAGCAGGTCACCCGCCCGGAGGGGTCGGTCAGGAAGAGGGCGTACTCCGTCGCGTCGGCCGCGAGCAGGTCGAACCGCCGGGCCAGCACCTCGGGCGAAATGGTGGGCGCTTCGTGTGGGTCCATGTCCCGTCCCCGGGGCCGATCGGCGGCGTGGGGCCCCTGCCGGCGGCGAGGGACTCCCCGTGCCGGATGGGCTGGTTGGGTAGGTGGCGGCCCCGATGTCAGCGGGGTGCGTAAGGTAGGAAAGGAGGCCATCCGGCCAACAGGTGACGATACCAGGGTGGGGGGGGCAACGCAAAGCCAAATTAAAATTTCCGACAGATTTAAATGCTCCGAGCAATTCCCGATTGTAAGCCGGCCAGGCGGAGAAATGAAGTCGAGCTAGCGCCTATTTGCTTGCATTATCGTGCGGCAAAATAGACTTCTCACCTTTCAAACTGGGCCTTACCCGGGAGTGTACTCGTCGAACTCCGCCGCCCGCCGGCCCACCGCGGCCAGCTCCGGCTTCTCGGCGCGGTCGGCCGACGACTCCTCTTCCGGCTTCTCGTACGGAATCACATGCCGGGTGATGAACAGGAAGAAGGCGAGACTGCCGACGGTGTCGCAGAGGTGGAAGATTTCGTGGTAGCCGAACCGCACCGGGAACGTGCTGAGCATCGGCCATTCGAGGAGTTCGAGCACCGCCCCGGTCGTGTAGGCCCCGGCCCCGAGCAGGACCCAGTTCATCGCCCGCCACCCCACCACCCGGTAGTAGCGGGCACCCGGCACGACGCCGAACCACCCCATCCCCAGGCAGATCGCCACGATCAGCTCGTGCGGGGGTTTCGGCAGCACCCACAGGCAGGCGATCCCGGCGGCGGCCAACAGCCACATCGTCTTCAGGTACCACTTTCCCCTCTCGCCGCCGAGCAGAATGACCAGACAGGGGGTGTTCGTCCCGGCGATGACGAGGAAGATGGCGGACTGGTCGAGCAGCTGGAAGAAGCGGAACTCGGCGGGGTTTGCGGTCTGGGTGTACGGCACCCCGTGGAACGTGCCGCTCGCGAGATAGAGCAGGACCATCGACAAGCCGAACACCACGACCGAAATCCGCTGAGCCGTTTTCGCCGGGGTGATGCGGATCAGGATGAGCGTGGCATATGCGGCCCACACGGCGGTGATCAGATGTGAGACGGAACAGACGGGGTCGCGGAGTTCGGACACGGAGTCTTCCTGGGGGCGAGACGGGCTACCGAATTATATCGGCTACCGGTTGCAAAAGCATAAATCGTGCCGGATCGTCCCGCCCATTCACACCCGGTTGATCACATCGGCGATGACCATCCATCCCTTCGGCTCGGCGACGTACGACCACGGATTCCGGCCCCCGGCCAGCGTCGCGGAGTAGTCCCACAGGGCCTCGACGATTCGGCCGGCCGGGTTGCTCATCGCCCGCACCATTCCGTCCTTCGCGCCGGTTTTGCCCAAATGGGAAACGAACACTCCACCGAGCCTGTCGTTCAGGATCCGTTCCCGGAATGCCTGCCAGTGGAGGACCTTGTGCGATCGGTCGACTTGGTGTCTATAACTACGGCATCAGATCTCCGGTCTTGCACGAATCCTATGGGAACGGGCGGGGTATTCCACTACTGTCCTAGCCCTTCGGGCTGAAGACCGCAACGCGGAACGTCCCGGGAGTTTCGACACGGCACCATCCGTGAGCGGGGCGACCGGGCGACTCAGAAAGGCCCTGACGGCAGGTTGACCGCCCTCCCCCGCCGTGCGACACTAACCCTCCACCCGCCGCCCGCCCCCCCTTCCCCGTGGAACCCACCATGCCCTTCACCCGCCTTTGCTCCGTCACCGGGTTGTTCGTCGCCATCCTGGCCGTGTCCGGCGGGCTCCGCGGGCAATCGCCCGCCCCGGATGTCGTCACCGTCCTGAAAGGGCACATCGACACCGTCGACGTCGTCGCCCTCAGCCCGGACGGGACGATCATCGCGACCGGCAGCTTCGACAAGACGATCAAGCTCTGGGACGCGGCCACCGGGAAGGAGATCCGCACCTACGGCGGGCAGCAGGGGCACCAGGGGCAGGTGCTGGCGGTCGCGTTCTCGGCCAGGGGCGACCAGATCGCTTCCGGCAGCACGGACAACTCCGCCCGCATCTGGGACGTACCGGTCGGCACGCCCGGAAAGGTCTTCGCCCACTCCGGGGCGGCCACCCGCGTGGCCGTGGCGGCGGACGGGAAGACGTTCGCCGTGGCCGGCGGGGACGGGGTGATCAAACTCTTCCCGCTCGGCGAGGAGAAGGGCGCCCTCGATCTCAAGGGCCACGTCGGGGCCGTGACCGGGATTGGGTTTACGGCGAACAACCAGTTCCTGATCTCGGCCGGGGCCGACCGGACGGTCCGGTTCTGGTCCCCGACCGACGGGAAGGCGATCGCGACCTACGGCTCGGCGACCGCCGACATCACCGGCCTGGCGGTGAACCCGAATAACGCCGCCGCGTACACCACGAGCGCGGACGGCGTGCTCCGGTTCTGGCAGGTCCCGCCTCCGGCCCAGCCGAAGGCCCCGCCGCCCGCGAAAGACGCGATCACCAGCCTGTACGTCACCCCGGACGGCGCGACCGCGCTGTACGCCTCCGCCGACAAAACCGCGACCCTGGTCCCGGTCGCGACCGGCATCCCCGGCGGGACCTTCGCCGGTGCCAAAGGCGCGATCGAGACGATCTCGCTCTCCCCGGACCAGCAGACCGTCGCGGCCGGGTGCGCGAACGGGAGCCTGATCCTGTGGGACCGGCAGGGGAAGGTGAAGGCCGAGGTGCCGGCCAACCCCGGCGGGGTGACGGCGATCGGCTTCCACCCGTCGCAGCCGGTGCTCCTGGCTGCCGGGGCGGACGGCATCGCCAAGGGGTGGAACCTGCCGATCGACCCCAAGCAGCCCAAGGAGAAGGCGGCGAAATTCGAGATCAAGGCCCACACCGGAAAGGTCACCGCCGCCGCGATCCACCCGACGAACGGGCAGATCGTGACCGCGGGGGCCGACAAGCTTGTCCGCATCTGGGACCCGGCCCAGCCGATGAAGGCCCTCCGCGAAATCGGCCCGCTGGCCGCACCCGTCACGACCCTGACCATCAGCCGCGACGGCCAGACGATCGCCGGGGCGGTCGGGAAGGACGTGATCCTGTGGAACCCCGCGGACGGGAAAGAGATGGGCAAGGTCACCCAGCCGGCGGACGTGCTCTCGCTCTCCTTCAACGCGGACAAAACCCGCCTCCTGCTCGGCCGGGCGGACAATCTCGCGGTGCTGGTCGAGGTGGCGACGGGCGTGGTCGTCCAGTCGTTCGGCCACGGCGGGGCCGTCCGGGGCGTGTTCCACAACACGACGCAGCCCCAGGTCGTCACCGCGAGCGCCGACAAGACGATATTGGTTCACCCGGTCACGGCGGTACGGGCGGTCGTCGTCGGGACGGGCAAGCCGGCCGGGGTGGTCGTGTCGCCGGCCGGCGAGCGGGTACTGAGCGTCGGGCCGGGGAAAGAGGTGGTGAGCTGGAACACCGGGAACGGGGTGAAGGAGAAGGCGTTCGAGACGGGCGGGGAAGCCGGGGCAGCTGCGCTCTCGAAGGACGGGCAGCGGGTCGCAGTCGGCGGGGCGGACGGGTCGGTGAAGCTCTACACGGTCGGCGACGGGAAGATGATCAGCTCGTTCGTAGCGGGGGCACCGGTGGTCGACCTCGCATTTCATCCGACGAACCCGGTGCTGGTCGGCGCGCTCAACACCAAGACCGTGGTGGCGTGGAACGTCGCGTTCGTCGCCGGCCAGCCGGTGCCGCCCGAGTTCGGCCGGCCGATCCAGACGTACCCGCACCCCGCGGCCGTGAGCGGGCTGGCGTTCAACGCCGAGGGGCTGTTCTTCTCGGCCGCCGAGGACAAACAGGCCCGCCGGTTCCGGATCGCGGCCGACATCCCGGTGAAGAACTTCCAGCACCCGAACCTCGTCGACGCCGTGGCGTTCGACGAGACGGGGACGCTGCTCGCCACCGGCTGCCACGACGGCATCCTGCGGATCTGGGACATCGCCAAGGCCACGCCGCTCAAGACGATCAACGCCCACGTCCAGACGATGCCGATGAACGTGCAGCACCCGATCTACAGCGTGGCGTGGGCCCCGGGGAGCAAGCAGGTCCTGACCGCCAGCTACGACAAGAGCGTCAAGCTGTGGGACGTGGCCGCGGGGACCCTGGTGAAGGAGTTCAAGGCCGCCCCGGACCCCGCGCCGGGGGCGAAGGTCGAGCCGCCGAAGGAACCGGTCGGGCACCGCGACCAGGTGTTCGCCGCCGTGTTCACCAAGGACGGGAAATACTTCGCCACCGGGTCGAGCGACCGGACCGCGAAGCTCTGGGACGTGGCGGCGGGCAAGGTGGTCCGCGACTTCGCGAATCCAGACCTGAAGTCGGTGCAACCCGGCGAGCCGGCCCCGTCGCACCCGGGATGGGTCCACACGGTCCGGTTCACTCCGGACGACAAGCTCCTGGTGACCATCGGGCCGGCCCCGCGGTATCGGGGGTATCTCGCCGTGTGGTCGGTGGCGGACGGGAAGCGACTGGCCGGGACGGAGTTCGACCTCGGCGCCTTGCACGGCCTGGCGATCACCCCGGACGGGACGAAGCTGATCCTCGGATGCGGGCCGAAATCGCGGACCGCCCCCGAAGCGGATGCGGTGATCCTCAAGATGCCCGGGAGGTGAGGAGGGGAAGAAGATTCACCACAGAGTCACAGAGGGCACAGAGGGAAAATCACGGGAGAGAGGACCGAGGATCTGAATTATCGTTTTCTCGATTTTCTGGCTCTGTGCCCTCTGTGACTCTGTGGTGAATCCTGTATTTCTGTTTTCGATGATCAAAACCATCTTCTTCGACTTCGGGAACGTGATCGCCTTCTTCGACCACGGGCGGGCGGTGGCGGAGCTGGTCCGGTTCACCGACATGCCCCCGGTCGAGTTGGCCCTGGCCCTGTACGGCGGGCCGATCGCCGACGACTACGAGTGCGGGACGATCTCCACCGCCGAGTACGTCCGCGAGGCCCTCTTGAATGGCCGGCTCGGCTGCACCGACGTCGAGTTCCTGTCGTACTACCACGACATCTTCTGGGAGAACACGGAGGTGTGCGAGCTCATCCCGATGCTCAAGCCCCGCTACCGGCTGGTGCTCGCGTCGAACACGAATGAGGCTCACTTCCTCCGCTACACCCGCGATTACGCCGACGTCCTGGCGCACTTCGATCATCTCGTCGTCTCGCACCACGCCGGGGCCCGCAAGCCGCACCCGGAGTTCTTCGCCTACGCGAAGCAGTTCGCCCACGCCGACCCCGCGGAGTGTGTGTTCGTCGACGACCTGCCGGTGAACGTCGAGGCGGCCGACCGGGCGGGGTTGCGCGGCGTCACCTACACCCCGGACGGGACCCTGGCCGAGAAACTGAGGGCGGCGGGCGTGGAGATCAGCTGATACCGGATCGCACGGCTCGCTTGCCTGAGTCGTGTTGCTGCACAGGTCTGGAGATCTGTGCCACGACAAAACCAGACTTACGCTCCTGGCTACTCTTCTCGTGGTACAGGTCTCCAGACCTGTGCAGCTACGCACCTTCGAGCCTGGTAGGCGATGCCCACCCGGCGATAATGGCCCAGGTGATTCCGTAGGACCCGGTCGATAAAACAACCCGCGTACCGGTTTACCCGACACGGAGCAGGGTTTATGGACATCCTCCAGCAGGCCGACCCCGAGGTGTTCGCCGCCATCCAGGGCGAGCGGAAGCGGCAGCAGATCGGCCTGGAGATGATCGCGAGCGAGAACTACACCAGCCCGGCGGTGATGGCCGCCCAGGGGTCGTGCCTGACCAACAAGTACGCCGAGGGCTACCCGGGCAAGCGGTACTACGGCGGGTGCGAGTTCGTGGACGTGGCCGAGAAGCTGGCGCTCGACCGGGCCCGGCAGCTGTTCGGGGCCGATCATGCGAACGTCCAGTCGCACTCCGGCGCGCAGGCGAACATGGCGGTGTTCCTCGCCGCCCTGCAGCCGGGCGACACGATCCTCGGGCTCGACCTCGCCCACGGCGGACACCTGACGCACGGGATGAGACTGAACTTCTCCGGCAAGTACTTCAAGGTGGTGAGCTACGGGGTCCGGCGGGAGGACCAGCGGATCGACTTCGACCACCTCGCCGCCCAGGCCCGCGAGCACAAGCCGAAGCTCGTCATCGCTGGCGCGAGCGCCTACCCGCGGGTCCTCGATTTCGCGAAGTTCGCCGAGATCAGCCGGGAGGTCGGCGCGCTGTTGATGGTGGACATGGCCCACATCGCCGGGCTGGTGGCCGCGCAGCTGCACCCGGACCCGGTCCCGCATGCCGAGTTCGTGACGTCCACGAGCCACAAGACCCTCCGCGGCCCGCGGGCCGGGTTCATCCTGTGCCGCAAGGAGTGGGCGGACAAGGTGAACTCGGCGGTGTTCCCGGGGGTGCAGGGCGGGCCGCTCATGCACGTGATCGCGGCCAAGGCGGTGGCGTTCAACGAGGCCCTCCGGCCGTCGTTCAAGACCTACATCGCCCAGGTGCTCGCGAACGCGAAGGTGCTGGCCGAGGAGCTGGGCCGGGCCGGGTTCCCGATCGTCTCCGGCGGCACGGACAACCACCTGATGCTGGTGGACGTGACCGCCAAGGGGGTGACCGGGAAGCAGGCCGAGCACTCGCTCGACGCGGCGGGGATCACGGTGAACAAGAACATGATCCCGTTCGACCCCCGCAAGCCGATGGACCCGTCCGGCGTCCGGATCGGCACCCCGGCGCTGACCACGCGGGGGATGAAGGAAGGCGAGATGCGGCAGATCGCGAAGTGGATCACGACCGTCCTCGAGCACCACGAGGACAAACCGACCCTGGACCGGGTCCGCGGCGGGGTCGGGGACCTGTGCCAGCAGTTCCCCGCACCGGCGGAGGCGCGGTGAGCGATCACGGCCCCATCCCTCGCCCAGGTCATTTCTTACTCGTCCTCCCTCCGCCCAGGGCGTTGCCCTGGGTTGGGGGGTGGGAGGCGAAGCAGCAGGCTCCGGAAATACACCCTACGCCCCTTGATCCGGGAGCCGCACCGGGCAATAATCCGTCCATCGGTTCCAGGCAAATAAACGACGTATCGGCGCCTGATTGATGCACAGCCGCCGTCAATCCAATAATATTTCCAAATCCTTTTAGAGCGAGATCCTGACGGATTGCGGGCATCGCAGCATCCGAGGTTGTCCGCCCATGGTCGATCGCCCGGCCTCCACACTCCTGGAGAAGGTCACGTGTCCGCACTGCTGGCACCATTTTGAACCCCATAACGTCCTCTGGATCGCCGCCCACCCCGCCCTCCGCGGCGACCCCCGACTGGGGTCGGACGCCCACCGCCGGTTCCTGTCCTCCCGGTTCACCCCCCGCGGCGGGGCGCTGGACGAGTCGGGGACCGAGTGTACCCAGCTCGCGTGCCCGAACTGCCACCTGCACGTCCCCCGGCTCTGCCTCGAACTGAAGCCGTGGTTCGTGTCCATTTTCGGCGCCCCCGCGTCGGGGAAATCGTACTTTCTGGCCGCCATGACCTGGGCGCTGCGGCGCCGGCTGCCGGCGGAGTTCCGGGTGTCCTTCACCGACACCGACGCGGACGCCAATCAGCTCCTCGCCGGGTACGAGCAGCCCCTGTTCTACAACCCGACCCCGGATGACCTGCTGCCGCTCGGGGAGTTGATCGAGAAGACCAAAGAACAGGGCGACCTGTACGACACCGCGCAGTTCGGGTCGGACGTGGTCCAGTTCCCCCGCCCGTTCCTGTTCACCATCCGCCCGCAGCCCGACCACCCCGCCACGGACCCCGACCCGGCCTCCCTCTCCCGGATCTTGTGCCTCTACGACAACGCCGGGGAATCGTTCCTGGCCGGCCGGGACTCGTCCGTCCGCCCGGTCACCCGCCACCTGGCCGAGTCCAGCCTGCTCCTGTTCCTGTTCGACCCGACGCAGCACCAGCCGTTCCGGCAGCGGCTGGCCGCGACCCGCGGCGAGGTCGCGACGGACATCCGGGCGGGGCAAGGGGTGAACCGCCAGGATCTCATCCTGACCGAGGCGGCGAGCCGGGTCCGGCGGTTCGCCGGGCTGCGGGACAACGAGAAGCACGACCAGCCGTTGATCGTGATCGTGACGAAGCAGGACGTGTGGGAGCCGCTGGTGCCCGAACTCCGGGCGGCCGAGCCGGTGGTCGCCCCTAGCCGGGGGCTGACCACTCCCGCTCTGAACCTCGACCGGCTCGACGACACGTCGCAGGCGATCCGCCGCCTGCTGCTCGACCTCACCCCGGAGGTGGTCACCGCGGCCGAGAGCTTCGCCCGGACCGTCGTGTACGTCGGGGCGAGCGCGCTCGGTGTCGCCCCGGTCCGCCACCCGCAGACCGGGCGGTGGTCGGTCCGCCCGGCAGATCTCAAGCCGACCGGAGTCGAGATCCCGTTCCTGTACGGTCTGAGCAAACAGATCCCCAGGCTCGTCCCCAGCGGCCGCCGTCCCCGCCGCCCAACCGAGTAGGCCCAGCATGACGCACGAACTGGTGTACACGTCCGCCCTCCGGGGCGTCCGGCCGGGGACCACAGGGTATTGCACGGTGGCCCACACGGCCGGGCTCCCGGTCGACTTACAGGAGCAGCTGGAAGGTCTGTCCCGGTTCCGCCACCGGGCGGTCGGGGCGGACCCGGACCGGTCCGGGACCCCGATCGCCTACGCCCACACGCTCCTGTCTGTGGGATACCAGACGTACCACGTCCTCTCCCGGGTAGCCGACACCGGGCTGGACCACACCGGGCGGAGCAACTACCTGGCCCACCACATCGCGTTCGGCCCGGACAAGCTCCTCCCGGCCGGCCCGGCCTGGTTGTGCGAGCAGCCGCGGGTGTTCGAGACCGCGTGGGACCGACCGCCCGAAGTCCTCTCCGCCCCCCGCGGGTTGCCGACGGGCTCGGCCGGGCCGCGGAAGTGCAAGCGCTGGGAGCGGGCGACGGGAGACGCCGGGTGGGCCGGGGTACTTGCCGCCGCGACCACCCCGGCCGAGCCCGCGTTTCTGGTCTTCAAGCCCGGTACGGACGTGCTCGGGCTGCTGACCGAGGCGATGGCCCTCCTCCCGCCGGAAACCCGATGGGATGTGACGTTCAACACGTACTTCACCGGCGGGACCGCCGGGACCGGGTGCCAGTGGCGGTGCGTCCTGGCCGACTCGCCGGAGGCCCGCGACGCGATCGCCTCCCGCCGCGGGGTCGTCCTCCGCCTGGACCGGGCCATGACCGGTGAGCCGACCGGACCGCTGGTCGAGGCCGCCCGGACGGGGGTGGTAGCCGCCCCGACCCGAAGACCGGTCCCGGCCGTGGCGGGATTCGATCCGGTGCCGTCGGCCCGCAAGCCCCGATATCCCCGGCTGACGACGGAACCGCCCCCGGGGGAAGACGAGAAGGCGGTTGAAGAGCCGTTGGCCCCGGCCTCCCACCCCAGGGCCGCCGGGAGCGGACTCCGCCCGCTGCTGGTCGGGATGGTCCTCGGGGTGATGCTGCTCCTGGTGTGTGGCAGCCTCGTCGAGGTCTCGAGCGGGCGGTCGCTCCTCCGGCACGCGGGGCTCAAGGGCCGCGACGAGGACGAGAAGGAGAAGGAAATGGCCCGGCTGACCGCGGATCTGAAGGCCAAGGAGGACGAGGGCCAGAGCAAGGACGTCGAGTTCACCAAACTGAGGGATGACCGCGTGAAACTGGCCCAGTCCGCCACCGACTCGAACCGCGACCGGGTGAAGGCCGAGGGGGACCGTGAAACAGCGAGACAGGAAGCGCGGAACGCAGAGCGAAAACTGGAAGAGGCACTCAGGGATGCCGGGAAGCACGACGGGGACAAGAAACTGAGCAAAGAACGGGACGACCTCAAACGCGAGCTGGAGCAAGTAAAACGCGATCTGGACGATCTTCGTGTTCAACCACCGGTCATTGGCCTAAATCACCTCGCCTTCCAAAAGCTACCGGATGGCGTGGAGTTATTCCGGACTGGAAACCGAGAGGGTAAGGGTCTGCAGAAGATCGAAGTTCTCGGACTCCCAGAGGGGATAATCGCCAACCCAAAGGAAGACTCAACGGTCACCGTCACCGACAAGCAGAACCAGTTCAAGGCAGAACTCACAGTCAGCAAGAAAGGAGTCGTCACCCTTCATGGGGACACCCTCGACCTACACCCGCTCCTGGGGATGGCGGTGGTCCGGGTAAGCATGGGCGACAATCAGCCTCCCATGTACCGCCAGCTATTCAGGGAGAAAGACCGCCCCGGCGAAATCAAGGTCATCAAGGACACGAACGGAAAAATGGTCTTTGACTGGATGGACAAGCTCGACCCGCCTGTGAAGCAGGAGGTTCAGAAGCTGGCAAAGGAAAAGAACAAGGGCGGTCTCGTGTTCGGGAGGACGGCGAGGGTTCGGATCGGGGGGAACGAATATGACCTGGAGCCTCCGTCGGACAAGGCCGGACAGCAGATCGAACTTCATCACCGATCCGTAGAGGGAAAGGGGGTTTCTGTGATCATGAAGTTAAACGATGACGGTTTCATCGAGATTAATTGCCCCCCCCCTGCCGCGACCTGCCATATCCTCTCGCTGAAAGTACTGCGCCCGATTAAGGACCTGCCGGGTTACAGCCAGGAACTACTCCGGGTCCGCTGACGAGTGTAACGGACCGATCCGTGCCGGGTGGTGGAGGGTGAGGGGCGACGTCGGAGCGCAGTTGCTTGTAGGGTGGGTCGAGTCTTCGAGGCCCACCGGTGTTGCTC
>JAQGHQ010000413.1 GCA_028288765.1 Gemmataceae bacterium
GGCTTGATCGGGGCGGCAGGAGCGGCGGGGATACCGGGCTTCGGGCCCTTCTTCGCGCGGTCTTTCAGCGCGTCGACCTGCTCGGAGGTCAGACCGCTGAGCTGGTTCGTGACACCGGCGAAGCCCAGATCCTTCGCCATCGCCACGAGGTCCTTACTCCCCAGGGTCAGTTCCTTGGCGAGCTCGAACACCCGGACTTTCTTGTCTTTCTCTTTCGTCTGCGGATTCGACAAGCGGTACTCCCTTTGGGGGTGCTCCGAGCACCCCCGTACTCCCCACGAGCCGGCTGTGGGTTATGCCGGAACGGCCGGTTACGCCCCGAATGTGTAATATTCTAATCCCGTTGGGCTCCGTGAAAAGGGGAGTCCGCGGAACTGGCGGGTCTTGCGCGGCCGGGGCCGGGGCGGGAACCCCGCCCGGACACCCCAAACCCTGCCACTTTACTTCGATAGCGGAACCCGGCCTCGGGATTCAGCAATCACGCGGTTGGTGGTTCGCCCGCCCGGTCCTCCGGGGGCAGATCGCCGGTCTCGGGCCCGGCCGCTCCCCCCTCGTTTTCAGTAGACACGCCCACCGGCTCCGAGTTCGCCTCTTCGGCCACAGTTTCCCCGGCCACGGTCTCGCCTTCAGTCGAAAGATCGGACAGTTCCCCGGCCACGGTCTCGCCTTCAGCCGAGAGATCGGACGTTTCCCCGGGCTCGGTCCCCTCGACTCCGGCCGCAGCCTCGGTCGGTGCCTCTTCCCCCGTTTCGCCGGCCGAAGCCCCGGCGGCCTCGGCCTCGGCCTCGGCGACCGCCTGCCGATCGGCCTCTTCCTCCGCCTGGCGCCGCTCGTCCTCGACGCTCCGGTCCATCACGTCCGAGTATTCCTCGGCGTACATGACAACCTCGTCGGACTGCTCTTCGTTCAGCCCGGAGAACTCCGCGAGCCCCTGGGCGTCGGTGCAGGTCAGATCGTTGTACGAAAGGAACCCTTCTTCGATCATAGCCCCGGTCAGTTCCGGGGAGGCGTGCGGGAGCTGGCCGAACCACCGCTCGGCTCGCTCCAGGGCTTCGCCGAGCTCGTCGTGGGTCATGATCTCGATGTCCCACCCGACCAGCTTGGACGCGAGCCGGACGTTCTGGCCCCGCCGGCCGATCGCCAGCGACAGCTGGTCGTCGGTCACCAGTACGATCGCCCGGCCGAGCCGGGGGTAGGTGAAGACTTCCGAGATCTGTGCCGGCTGGAGGGCGTTCGGGATCAGCACCTGGAGGGCGTCGTTCCAGCGGACGATGTCGATCCGCTCGCCGTTCAGCTCCTCGATCACGTTCTTGATCCGGCTCCCCCGGACCCCGACGCACGCCCCGACCGCGTCCACCTTCACGTCGATGCTGGTGACCGCCACCTTCGACCGGTATCCCGCCTCGCGGGCGACCGCCCGGATGTTGATGATGTGGTCCTCGATCTCGGGAATCTCTTCCTCGAAGAGCGCCTTGACGAAGTCCGGGTGGCACCGGGAGAGCACGATCTTCACCCGGTGCCCTTGCTTGCGGACGTCGAGCACGACCGCCTTCACCCGCTCGCCGACGTGGTGGCTCTCGCCCGGGATCTGCTCGCTCCGGGGGAGCAGGGCCTCGCTCTTCCCGAGCGACACGATGGCCGTCCCGGCGTCCACCCGGGTGACCGTCCCGACGATGAGCTCGCCCTTCTTCCCGCTGAACTCGTTGTAGACCGTGTCGGACTCGGCCTCGCGGATCTTCTGGATCATCACCTGCTTGGCGGACTGGGCGGCGATCCGGCCCAGGGTTTCGGGGTCGAGCTCCGCGTCCCCGTGGCGGGCGAGAATGTGCCCGGTGGACTGGTCGATCTTGACGAACACCCCTTCCTCGACGCCGAAATGCCGCTCGGCAGCGAGCTGGATCGCGGACTCGATCCCGTGGAAGATCACCTCCCGGGCGATCTTCTTCTCCTCGTGCATCTTGTCCACGAGCTCGAGGACTGCCTTCCCGGGGTCCTTGTCTTTTTTCGCCGTCATGCTGCCGTCTCCCGGTGCTGCGGGGCGATCGTCGGCCGGGTGGCCGAAGGTCACTCGCCGGAACCATGTTCGGGGTCGGCTTGATGTCGGGGGGTTGCCGACCGCGGCGGCGGACCGGAGGGCCGTCCTGCCCCGCCGGGAACAGTCCCCGGCGAGGCGAACCGCCGTCCGCGCCGACCGGGTGGTCAGAGCGTGTAATCGGTCCGCGGGGCCCGAAAGGGCTTGCGGACCGACTCCGGAGGGATCGCCGCCAACCGCGCCCATTCTATGCGAGAACACCGGCCAGGGGGCCGGTGTACCGATCGGGCCGCGGGTGACACTGGTATTGTTGGCACAACCCGGTCCAGGAACAAGTGCAGTACGGCAAAGAATTCGTGATCGGCGTGCCTTCAGGTTCCGGAAGTGGGGCAGGGATGACGTGATAGCCGGTGATCGCCGGTGCGTGCTCTCCGCAAAAGAATGAAGCGGCGGAGGCATCGCGCGGGGATGGTTTCCGAACGGGAGCAGGTTCCGCGAAACAAACTCTCCCCTCCTCGAATTTCAGGCTGGAAGCTATTGCCCGGGCAGCTGTTCCGTCGACAATATTCGGTGGGAGAAGGCCAGGAGAACCGCGGGCCCGAGGCAGGTTTTGGCAGGACTTGGCAGTCCGCCAGCCTCTCGATCCCGGTGTGGTGTGGGGGCAAGTTTCCAACTTGCCCAGCTGATCCTTTCGGGAAGCGATCGGTCAGTCCGTTCCACCCGAGGTCGGAGCGGGTTGCGTCGGTTGCTCTCTTCGGAACGAGCAGTACCATCGGCAGCATCCCAGCCGGGTTTGCCTGCCGGTCAGTCCGGTGAGACGAGCTTCAACCCGATGATCGAACCGATCAGGGTGGAGAGGAAGAACAGCCGCCAGAACGTGGCCGGGTCCTTGAACCAGATGATGCCGACGGCGGCGGTCCCGACCGCCCCGATCCCGGTCCAGACGGCGTAAGCGGTCCCGAGCGGGATCTTCTGGGCGGCGAGGGTGAGCAGGCCGAAGCTGACGATCGACAGGAGCACGAACGCGACCGCCCACCCCAGCCTCGTCAGCCCCTCCGACAACTTCAGGCAGGTCGTGAACGCACACTCGAAACAGCCGGCCAGGACGAGATAGACCCAGGACATCACTCACCAGTGCATCCAATGCGGAATGCGGAATTAGGGCCAGAACAGACACTTCTCGCTCGGCACGACAACTTTTCCCTGGTGCTCCCGGCGCTCCGCGGTATGCATGACCCACATCGTCACACCGTGTCGGGTATTCTTGGTTTTGCGGGTCCCGAAGGGCCGGTTTGTTCGTGGCACCGGTCTCCAGACCGGTGCCGGCACCCCCTCAGGGGCCGGCGTCTTTCGCTCCCCGCCACGGTTCCCGACCGGGGTACCACCACCGGTCTGGAGACCGGTGCCACGGGGGAGTCGGCCCCTTCGGGGCCTGAAAGAAAAGATCAGGGGACAGATTGGTCCGGGTAATGCATAGCGCCGAGCGTGTGAGCGAGGGAAGCAGAGCCGGTGTCGCGTTCAGCGAGACGTGTCCCAGAACAGCCGGGTTTTCATCCCGCATTCCTCCACCACGAAATCGAAATCGGATCAGCCGGTCTTTCATTCCGAATTCCGCATTCCGCATTCGATTCAGGCCGGGATGGACGCCGCCGACATCCCCGCCGCGGCCGCCGGGAACCGGATCACCCCGCCGGCCCCCGGGCCGGGGAGCGGGATCACCCGTTGCAACTCGGCGAGGGCCGCCAGCAGGCCGTCGATCTGGGCCGGGGCGTGGTTCGCGTTCACCTGGATCCGGAGCACCCCGGCCCCGTGCGGGACCGCCGGGAAGACCACGGACTGGACGTAATACCCTTGCTCGAACAGGACCCGGCCGGCCTGTAGGGTCACGTCCTCGGCCCCGACGAGCACCGACACGATCGGCACCAGCCCGCCCATCACGACCAGCCCGAGCCCGCCCGCCCCCGCCGCGAGGTGCCGGACGTTCGCGTCGAGCCGGCCGCGGATCCGCTCGTACTCCGGCGAGTCGAGGATGTCCACCACCGCACACACCGCCTCCAGGTACGGCGGCGGCACCGGCCCGCCGAAAATCAACGAGTTCGACCGGAGCTTGAGCACCTCCCGGGCGGCGGCGGGGCCCGCGACGAACCCCCCGAAGCACGAGAACGCCTTCGACAGCGACCCGACCACGAGCGTGTTGTCGTAGTTCCCGAGGGCGTCCCGCACGGTCCCCCGGCCCCGCTCCCCGAGCACCCCCGTCCCGTGGGCGTCGTCCACGTACAGGATCCCGTCGGTCTCGATCCCGATCTGCTGGAACTCCCGCAGCGGGGGCAGCTGGCCGCTCATGCTGTACACGCCGTCGACGGCGATCAGGGCGTGCCGGTACGGGCGGAGCTCGGCCAGCACCCGGGCCAGGTCGGCCGGGTCGTTGTGGGCGAACTTCGCGGTCCGTACCCCCCGGGCCTTTGCGATCTTCATCCCCTCGTCGATCGAGTTGTGGGCGAACTGGTCGGCCACGACCACGTCGTGCCGGGTGACCAGCCCCGGCAACGCCCCCTGGTTCGCCAGCGTGACCGACGGGTAGATCAGGGCCGTCTCGGTCCCCATCCAGGCCGCGATCTTCTCCTCCGCGACGACGTTCGGCCGGATGCTGGAGAAGGCCCGCGAGCTCCCGTTGTGGGTCCCCCAGTCCTGGACCCCGCGCTCGACCGCCTCCTGTACCCGCGGGTCCTGGTCGAGCCCGAGGAAACTGTCGGACCCGAAGTTCGTCACCCACCGGCCGGCGATCTTGAACGTCCGATCCGGGCGGACCGCCTCGACCGTCTGGTCTTTCATCAGCAGTTCGGGGTAGTCGGCGAACAGCTTCTGAAAGAACCGGGTCATGCCGGTCTGGGAAAGGGCGGCGATCAAACGGTCGAGAGGAAATGACATGGGAGGAAGCCTCGCTGGCGCGGTGCCAGATACGCATAAGCCGGCAGGCTCGGGTCTCGCAGGCGCCCGAAACCGCGCCGGGGCGGTAGTGATCCTGTATCGGCCGGGTAAGGCAAGAAGTTCGGCCGGTTCGTGTCGATCCTGCCGATCGAGGAGGACATACCTCGAATCCAGCGCCGAGCACCTCCTTGCGCTGGTAATCGAAGCAAAATAGCTAGTCTGCGAAACTTATGCCGTTTGGAACGGCGCGCAAGTCTACACCGAATTTGATTGGGGACGGGGGATGGAAGATTCCGATTCTTTTTTCAATTCCGATTGCGCGGATTGTGGATTCTCGTCATCCACCCAGGAGTGAACGGAACGATGTTGCATTCCAGATTGGCCAGGTGGGCCGTCACTACCGGGTTACTGGCCGGCACAGACTCGGCCGCCTTCGGCCAGAACCCGGGTAGCACGCCACCCCAGCCGGTCGGGCCGGTCGTAACGGTCAATTGGAAGCGCGCCGGGACAACGGATCCGGCCCCTCCACCGCCCCCGCTCGCACCGCCGACCGTTGTGGTCGTGGCGGGCGATCAACCGGCGACCCCGCCGCAGGCACCGGGCACGATCCTGGGCTTGCCCCTCGTCCGGCTGTCGCGAGGGGACGCGCCGGCCCGCGTCCTCCCGCCGGGGGTCCGCCCGGGAACCGTGGTCCTGCCGCGGCTCCCGCACCGGTATCAGGACCCGACCCACCCCGTCGGGCCGGAGCAGCACCCGGTCGACACGGCCGCGCCCGTCGTTCGCGTATCCGGCGTTTCGCCGGACAATAAGCCCGCACCGACCCCGACCTGGGTGCCGAGTCAGTTGCCGGGCGCCTTCCCGCCGGGCGTCCCGGGGATGACCGTCCAGTCTACCACGCCGAACCCGCCCGCGGCGGCCCTCGACGGCGCGGCCCCGGT
>JAQGHQ010000421.1 GCA_028288765.1 Gemmataceae bacterium
GCTGACGGCGACGGGGACCGGTTATCATCGGCTGTGGCCGTCCACGGATGTGAACTGGGACGTGACCGTGCTGGTGAACAGCTCCGGAGTGGTGGTCGAGCGGGACGCCTACGACCCGTTCGGCGCGACGACAGTGATGAACGCGAGCTGGTCAACGATCAGCGGAAGTGGGTACAGTTGGGTGTACCTATACCAGGGTGGACGGCTGGATGGAGTCACCGGGAGCTACGCCTTCAGGCGGCGGGACGAGGATCCGGCGATGGGCCGGTGGACGACACCGGATCCCATCGGGTTTGGAGGTATGGCTAGCAATTTCTACACATTTGTTGCGGACAGCCCTCTCGTTCAAGACGACCCCTCCGGATTGAAGCCCACGGCGTTAACTATAGAGGAATCTAAGGAGCCAATCCTTGGCCTAGCTGGGGCGTTTGCATGGCCCGTTAAATTTGTCCTAAACGATAAAGCTGCGGGATTGGGAGGTTATGTAATACAGCACGTGGTGCGAGACCGAGTGACTTATCAAGGCAATATGCCTGTAAAGAATGATGTACACGACTTCTATGAAGCCTTTAGAGTTGCCCCAGGTGAAACTAGCCCCGAAACGACTATTATTAAAAAAGAGGACAAAGGCAACCTACCGGTGAAACTTCAAGACACATTAAACGACTTGGCAAAATTCGGCGTTGAGATTTATGGCATCGCGTCCAATGATGTATACGTTGAGCTACCAGGGTGTCCAACAATTACAACTATAAAAGGCGATGCGATTTATGTAGATAACGTGACACCAGGCGCTATGACGTGGAAGCGTGGCGGCGATTCATGGGCTGGCACCTTGCCGTCAATCTCGACAAGCGGCAATCAGGCGGAAATCGATAAAGTGCTGAATGCGTATAAAGCTACAAATCAGGGCTCAATCACACCGTGGGTGCAGCATAATATCACGGCCACTGGCATTTCAGGTAAGAAAACAACAATCTCAGGAAAGACGCCATGACCGACCTCCTGCTCATAGCAATTCCACTTGCTTTACCGCATTCGCTTAGCGACGAACGATTCACAAGGGAGGGGGCTCCTGGACATCGGGCGACAAACCAATGTCGATTAATATGTTATTGCACGGCTCATGCGCATGCTTTTACCGATGCTAGACTAAATGCGATCCGGCGATTATCGCTATCAGATTGGCTGATAGATGTTCTAGTTTCCGCGAGCCAAGACGATGATCCGCAGATCAGAATCCGCGCAGTGCAAATGTTAGGAGAATGCAAGACCGATCGCAGCGTGCGCGTGCTTGCAAATGTGATCAAAGCGGACAAGAGCATAGAAGTAAAGAAAGCTGCGGTGAATTCCTTGGGAAACATCGGCAAAACTTTAAGAAGTGCTGTTCCAATACTAATCCAAGCCCTGAAGAACAACCAAACGTATTCCGAACTCGATCAGCTTGAAGATCGTGGTTTTTCGGCGGACACGCTTAACGATGAGGCCGCGATAGCGCTAAACAAGATTGGCCCAGATGCTGTCGGCCCCCTTTCAGATGTAGCCTTAGACCGAAGCTGCAAGCCCGCTGTCCGACTCCTTGCTATTAAGGCATTGATGTACGTCAACAAACTGTCGCCTCCTGCGGAAAAATGCCTTATCCAACTCACAACAGACAAAGAAAGCAAAATACGTTTAGAAGCTGTAATCGGCTTAGAGCGGGCCGATCCGGGATCCATAGAGGCTAAGCGAGGAATATTGGGTGCGCTTGCCGACTCGTCACCTTATATCCAAGTCGTAGCCGCCGGCACATTGCATAGTCTTGATACTGACAATGTTATAAGCGTTCCGGTTTTGATGCACCATTTATCGACAACCAAGGATTTAATGACGAGATGGAGAGCAATAACTGAATTGGGCTACATGGGTGATAAATCATCTGCGGCAATCCCTGTTCTGATTCCGCTCGTGCGATCCGCAGACAGCATCATACGTCTTGCAGCTGTTCGCGCCCTGGGCAGGATTGGTCCAAAAGCAAAGATTGCAATACCCGTTCTTATGGAAGCAATGAATGATAAGGATAAATCTGTAGCAGAGTTTGCTGAAGATTCCATTAAACTTATAGAGATGAAGAAATAAAGATGGTAGGCTTTCGCTTTTTTGATGAGACGCCCCGATTGGAGTTCAAAGCAGCACGCCGTGGAAATGGTCTGACACGTTCAGGATTTCAAAGGTACCCCTCGTGGGTCACTGTCGCGCGGTAGTACGAAATTAGCCCTGGCCAGTTGTCGTTCTCCGCGACGGGGTGAGCGGCTAGTGGTGCTGCTACGAAGTCATGCAACTAATTCACTGGGCGTGTTCCGCGAACCAGTTGCGCATCTGGTCGTTGGTCCCGGTCCAGTCGAAGGGATTAGCGTACCGGCGATTGTACTCCGGCCATGAGGCCCGCGCGTGCTCGATCAATTCTTCTGTATCCGTCCGGTGAACGGCGTTCTTGACGTATGTGATAGTTTCGAGGATTTCCTCACGGAGTCCTCGACATGCCTCGACACACACGCGATGCCCAGCTCGAGCAGTTCTGGCGGCGTCACCTCAAGCGACAGCCCGCGAGCGGTCTGACGATCCGGGATTACTGCCGCACACACGCCCTGCGGGAGCCCTCGTTTTACGCCTGGCGGAGGACCATCCGCGCGCGGGACAACCCGACGGCTCACCCCACGCCTCCCCAGCCGCCCGTCGCACCCGCACCCACCTTCCTACCCGTCACCCTGGTCGACTCACGACCGCCCGCGGCCGCCCCGCTCGACATCCGCCTCGCCAACGGGCACCGCCTGCGGGTTCACGCCGGCTGCGATCGCGCGCTCCTCGCCGAGGTACTGGCCATCCTCCACCCGGCACCCAAGTCGCCCGAGCCGGAGGCCCAGCCATGCTGACGCTACCGCCGTCCACCCGCGTGTTCGTCGCCACCCAACCCGCCGACATGCGGCGAAGCTTCGACGGCCTCCTGGCCATCGTCCGCGAGTTCCTGGGCCACGACGATCCGTTGGCCGGCCATCTCTTCGTGTTCCGCAACCGGCGCGGCGACCGGTTGAAGGTGCTCTGGTGGGATCGGGACGGCCTGGCCCTCTTTTACAAGCGGCTGGAGGAGGGACGCTTCACCGTTCCGGCACCGGCCGATGACGCGAAGCAGGTCGAGATGACCGCGGCCGATCTGCAGCTGGTGCTGCAGGGGATCGACCCGGCGAAGGTGCCGCGTACGAAACGATACCAGCGGCCCACCGGGGCCGTGTGACATCGACCTGTCACGCGCGAGTCTCACGACGGATTCGTCCTAAGATTTCACGAACCATTCGTCCGGCTCATGCGTCTCAACAGCATGAGCACGGGTGTTGTCGACACGACCGCTCCTCCCGCCCCCGCGACGCCCGCGCCAACACCGGCGACCCCACCGCCCGCCCCATCCGCGCTCCCGCCCGACGCGCGTCTGCCGGACGACCTCGACACGCTCAAGCGCATGGTCCGCGAACTGCTCGATCAGCTCCGCTCACGCGACCGCGAGTTGAGCGGCGTTCGCCACCGCCTCGATCAGCTGCTCCGCCGGCTCTACGGCCCCAAGGGCGAGACGTTCCGCCCCGATCAGCCCGGCCTATTCGAACTCCTCGACGAAGCCGCCGCCGAGACCGCCGGGCCCGCGGCCCCGCAACCCGCCACTCCTCCCGCCGAACCGATGCCCACCCGATCCAAGAGGACGGGTCACGGTCGACGTCCGTTGCCCGAGGACCTCCGCCGCGAGCGCGTGGTGTACGATGTGCCGGACGCCGACAAGGTCTGCCCGTGCTGCCAGGCGCCGCGCGTCGCGATCGGCCAGGACACCAGCGAACAACTCGACTACCAGCCCGCGAAGCTGTTCGTCCGGGAACATGTCCGTCTGAAATACGCCTGCCCGAACTGTACGAAAGCCGCGGCCGTACCGGAACCACCTTCACCGACAACCCCCGGATCGGCTTCACTCGATTTGGTCGACGCTCCGCCTCCATCGGGGTGCACCTCATCGACACCAGCCGCGATCGGATCGACCGTCGTGGTCGTGGCCTCGAAGCCCGCCCAGCCCATCGACAAGGGCCTGCCCGGTTCCGGGCTGTTGGCGTTCGTCATCACCTCGAAATACTGCGATCACTTGCCGCTGCACCGCCAGGAGATGATCATCGGCCGAATGGGGGTCGAGTTGTCGCGTTCGACACTGTGCGGCTGGATGGCCGCTTCGGCCGACCTGCTGCGCCCGCTCGCCGACGCGATGCTCGCCGACGTCCTGTTGTCGCGGGTGGTTCAGACCGACGAGACGCGCCTGCCGGTGCAGGAACAGGGGAACACCAAGACCAAGTCGGGGCGGTTGTGGACCTTCGTGGGCGATCGCGATCATCCGCACACGGCCTACCTCTATACGGCAACGAAGGCACGCGACGGACCGGCGGCGATTCTCAAGGATTACAAGGGCTTCCTTCAGGCCGACGCCGCCAACGTCTTCGATGGCTTCTACCGCCCCGGCGACATCGTCGAGGTGGGCTGCTGGGCGCACGCCCGGCGGTACTTCCACGACGCGCGATCGAGCGACGCCGCCCGCGCCGCCGAGGCCCTCGCCCGCATCGGCTTCTTCTACGACGTCGAGCGCGAAGCCAAGACGATCATCGACGACCAGAAGCTCGATGGCCCTCGGGCAGACGCGTTACGATGGAAGATGCGTCAGGAGCAGACGCGGCCCAAGATCGACGCGTTCAAAACCTGGCTCGACGCCCAGGCCCTTTTGGTGCTGCCCAAGAGCCCGATCGCCCAGGCCATCAACTACGCCCGGAATCACTGGGAGGCGCTGCTGCGGTTCACGCAGCGCGGCTTCCTGAACATCGACAACAACGCCTCGGAACGCGCCCTGCGGCCGGCGGCCCTCGGCCGCAAGAACTACCTCTTCACTGGCAGCGACGAGGGCGGCCGCACCACCGCGGTGCTCTACACCCTGACACAGACCTGCCGCCGCCACGGGATCGATCCGTTCGCGTTCCTGCGGGACGTGCTGACCCGCCTGCCCCAGGCCGCCTTCCGGGACCTGGCCGACCTCTTCCCCCATCGCTGGGCCGAGTCCCAGAGAGACCAAGTCGAACAACCCACCTGACCCGGCCCGGTGACGCACCGGTCGCCGGTGGCCCGGCCGACGCCTACGGGATCGACCCGTCATCGACCTGCGGGACGCTCGGACCCGTCTGCCCGAGGGCGCGTTCCAAAGGTGAGCCGACGTTTTCCCCCATCGCTGGGCTGCGGGGGCGTGACCCCTGTGGTTCACAGGACGGATACCCTCGATCGGTGGGGCCGGCCGGTTCTGCGGACCGAAGCCAAAGCTCATCGTTGCGATCGCGTCGGGGTGCCAAACCCTGCCACCTCCTGCCAACCTGCCACCAACAGCGCCGCCCGGACCACGCATCCGATCGGCAGCGGCCGACGTCGCGTTCTCACGCCATCGAGCACCCGAACGACGAGAAACCTGTCTGCCCGGACCAGAACGCGATCACCGAGGGGCTGTCAAACCCTGGCAGAATCTCCCGCCGCGGGGGGAAGAGCAACACGAACGACATCGTCTGGGTGACGGGGGGGGACTACGACGATCAAGACTGGGGTGAACGGGGCAGTTCAGCTGATCACGACCGCCTACGTTGCGGTAGTGGCTAGCGCTGTCCTGGACCAGCTGCTGCACCGGTCGACGGTGTTCAGCATCCGGGGGAGCTACCGGATGCGAGGGAAGAAGCGGGCCGGTGCGGCCCCGAACGATGACGTGAAGGGAGCTGAAGCATGGGCGAGTAGGCCAAGATCGTTTTCGGGGTGGGTCAATTTCAGGTGAGCGAAACTGGGTCAGTTTCGAGTGAGCGTTGACACGCATTCCTGGGGTGCATGCGGGGTGGTTCGAGGAGGTCCACCGTGGTTACCAGGTATGGGTGCGCAAGACCCGGTGACCCCGTCCGGAGCGTCAGCACCCGGACCGATTCCCCCTTCAAAATGCTCGACCACTCTCGCCGGGTGGGCGGCCGAATCAACTTCGCCATCCGGGCGGTTGGGCGAGTCGAGCACTCTGCGGATGGCCGGAGATCGCCCCACATCCTTCCCGCGCCGGCCCGTGAGCTCATGCCGAGCGGGCCGGGCCAATTCCGCGTTTCACCCCACTACCGACGTGGTGTCCGGAGGGGATTGTGAACTAATGTTCACTTTAATTACTCCCTCTCCTCCCCAGATTCCGAGCGAACCCGATGGGACACATCCGTTTGGGACCACTCCCGCGGACCCGGAAATGGGCCCAGGTGGTGGCCCTCATCCGCGGCGGGGCAGGCGCCGCCCAGGTCGCCACCGCCACCGCCGCCGCCGCCGAAAAGGCGATGCTCAAGGCGGTCCACGATCCGGGCGTGATCGAGACCGTCTGGCTCCTGATGCAGCTCCCGTTCGCCGCCCGGAGCGATGAGTTTACCCCCGCTCTCCAGGACTGCGGGGTCTTCGTTTCGGACGCCCCGGGCTTGCTGGAGATCGTCGGGGCGGTGACCGACGCGATCGACCAGACGATGCCCAACTGCCGGAACCGGACCGACCTCGGGGAGATGGCCCAGATGGCCGCCGCCGAGACCCTGATCGAGGTCATCGGCGGGCGGGTCCGGGGGCTGTTCGACGCGACCTCGGCGGACGTCCAGCGGGAGTTCGCCCGGCTCGGAACGAGCAAGCAGTTCGGCCTGTTCGCCAAGGACTTCTTCGCCCGGTTCACCCACAAGACCCTCGACTACTACCTGAGCAAGACCGTCCCCGAGCAGGTGGGCGCCGGGGAGCGGTTCCGCACCCTCGGCCAGCAGGCCGAGTTCACCAAGGCCCTGGACCTGCACTGCCGGGAAACCGCCAAGATCCTCGAGACCTATTCCGGCGACTGGCTGCTCAAGAACCGCTTCGAGATGGGCGGGGCGACGACCCGGGCGAACGCTACGGCGTTCACCGCGTACGCGATGACCAAGCTGACCGCCGAGCTCCGGCAGAGGGCCACCCCCAATGGCCCCTGAACGCCTGATCCTCTGCGGCGGGGTCCGGGAACCCCGCTCCCGGCCAGATGGATCGGACCCGGTAGAGCTCCGCCTGTGGGGGCCGGGGCGGAACGTGTTTCTGACTCTCGAGGACGTCCGCCGACGGATGTACCGGGACATCCCGCCCGCCCTCCTCGACCTGCTCGACGTCGCGGCGTACGTGTACGCGGCCGACCAGGCGGTCCACCGCGGCAACCCCGGGGCCGACGACCTCGGGGCGAGCTGGCGGCGGAACCTCGTGTTCCGTATTCCGGTCCGGGACCCGGACCTGTGGCGGAGTCCCGCCGTCCACGACCCGCTCGTCGAGACCCTGAGTTTCCTGTCCGAGGACGAGTATCGGTTCGAGTTCGAGCCACTGCGGGACGGGCCGTCGACGCAGCAGTACGTCCAGTTCGGCGGGTCCGAGTTCGACGGGCTGATCGAGGACGTGGTGATGTTCTCGGGCGGGCTCGACTCGCTCGGCGGGGCCGTGCAGGAGGCGGTCGTCGACCGGCGGAAGGTCCTCCTGGTCAACCACCGCTCGGCCCCGAAGGTAACGACCCGGCACCAGCGGCTCGTCAACCTGCTGACCCGGCACGCCGCCCCGGTCGCGCCGCTGCACGTCCCGGTCCGGGTCAACAAGGCCAGTGCAATGGGCCGTGAGTACACCCAGCGGTCCCGGTCGTTCCTGTGCGCCGCCCTGGGGGCGACCTTCGCCACGATGATCGGCCTGGACCGACTCCGGTTCTACGAGAACGGGGTGGTCAGCCTGAACCTTCCCCCTTCGGCCCAGGTGGTCGGGGCCCGGGCGACCCGGACCACCCACCCGCGGGTCCTGGCCGGGTTCGCCCAGCTTCTGACGGCCCTGGTGGGCGCGCCGTTCGCGGTCGAGAACCCGTTCCTCTGGAAGACCAAGACGGACGTGGTCGAGCTGATCGCCGAGGCCGGGTGCGGCGAGCTGATCGGGCACTCGACGAGCTGCGGGAGCACGATCCCGCGGACGAACGAGCACCCCCATTGCGGGGACTGCTCGCAGTGCATCGACCGCCGGTTCGCCGTTCTGGCCGCCGGTCAGGGGGGCAACGACCAGGCGAAGGGGTACGGGGTCGACCTGCTCACCGGGGAGCGGACTGAGGGCGTTTCTCGGGCGCTCCTGGTGGGTTACCTTCAGACGGCCGAGCAGGTCGAGGGGATGACGCCCGAGCAGTTTTTCGCCCGGTTCGGGGAGACCGCCCGCGTGTTCCGGTACGCCGGCCGGGACCCGGAAGTCGCCGCCCGGCGGGTGTTCGAACTGTACCAGCGGCACGCCCGGCAGGTGAACGGGGTGATCGAACGGGCGATCATCGAGAACGCTCGCTCCATCCAACGCCGACAACTTCCCCCCACCTGTCTCCTCCGGCTGGTACTCGATGATGGGCAGACGGTCGAACCGGACCCGCCCCTGCCGCCCGGTCCGGGACCGGCCCCAGGGAATGAGTCCGGCAACTCCTTCCGACTCCGGGCGGAGTGCTGGGGCATCCGCTTCGAGGGACAGGAGGAACGGGTGTACCTCCCGGATATCGGCTTAGATTACCTACAACTCCTGGTGGGGCAGCCGGGCCGGTCCGTGTCCGCGGCCGAGCTGGACTGCACCGTCCGGCAGGGGGCTCGGGCCTGTCGGGTGCGAGCGATTTCGCGAACGGAGTCTGACGCCGAGCAGATGTCGGCGTCCGGGGCAGCCTGGGGCGAGGAAATCCTGGACGACGAGGGGCGGGAGAACATGACCGTCCGCCTCCGCGAGGTCGAGGAGCGGCTCGAGCTGGCCCGGGAAAGCGATTCTCCGACCCGGGTGGACGAGCTCGAGACGTTGGAGCACGAGCGGGTGTGGCTGGACCGGATGTTGGAACAAGCCAAGGGCCTCGGCGGCCGGACGCGCCGAGTCCTCGACGACCGCAATCGAGTCCGGAACCGGGTGTGCAATGCGATCCGCCGGGCCCTCATGCGAATCCACCAGTATGATCCCCGGCTCGCCGCCCACCTGAGTCGACCGGTTTTAAACCTCGGCCACTCAATTAGTTATGTCCCGCGTGACGGGACGACGTGGGTGACCACCTCGCTCGCCCCGACCCCGACTCGGCAGATGCTACACGACGTGTAGCATCTGCTACTCCGGCCGTCGCGCCTTGCAGTCAGAGGCAAGGCCCGGCGCACCGAGTACCCCGCCGTCCCCCCGGGACGGCCGAGCACCCCGTGAAGCGCCTCCCGCCGGGCTACTTCACGGGGTGACTTCGTTTGACAGGTGAGAGATGACCACTCCGACTCCAACCGACGCACCTCCGACCCGCCCGCCCGGGTCCCCGTGGCCGATCCCGGACGCCGCCGCGTTCCTGTCGATTTCCGAGCGGCACCTGCACCGTCTCCTCGACGCCAACAAGGTGAAGTCTGTCCGCCTCGGCCGCCGCCGGCTGATCCCCGACGCCGAGGTCCAGCGGCTCGCCCGCGACGGGTGTTGACCACCCGCCGACCAGCCAACCCCCGGCGGCCGGTCCACTCATCGACCGCCGATGTCCGAACTGGATTCCCCCCACAACCGCGCCGGGCATTCCCCCGGCCCCGAAGAGGATACGCACATGGGTTTCCGCGACGCCTTAAACAGTGGTTCCGACGACCTGACCCCGTTCGACCAGGCCCCCGGCGGGGACGACCTGGCGAACTTCGACGCCGCTACCGGGGAGACATTCATCCCGGCCGGGTGGTACTCCGCGACCATCGTCCGCGGGGAGGTGGTCACCACCAAGAAGCAGAAGCAGGCCTACCGCTTGTCGTTCGACGTGGCCGACGGCCCGCACCGCGGGTTCCGGCTGTGGCGGTACTTCACGTTCGACAACGCGGCCAACGCCAACCGGGCGAAGGTCCAGCTCGCCCCCCTCGGGCTGACCACCAGCGCCGCCCTCCGGGCTCCGTTCCCCGGGCCGAACCGGGTGATCACCCTCAAGATCCTCGTCGGGGTCCAGAAACGGCCGGACGGGACGCCGAGCAACGACGTGGAGCGGTTCGAGGTGACCGACGACCGGACCGCCCCGCCGAACCCGAACGCCGTGAACCTGGAGGACTACGCCGGGGACGAAGGGGGGACCCGGTGACCCCCGACCCGACCGACTTCCCCGGGGCGGAGCCCGGTCCGCCCCCGGTCGGGTCGTACGTGCCCGGCCCGTGGGACGGCCCCCGGCAGGTGGTCCGGTGGGCCGACCAGCTCCGGGACTACCACGAACTGGCCGACCACGTCGACCCGGACCGGGAGGCGTACCTGTCCCTGTACGCCTACCCCCCGGCCGACTACTGCCGGCACTTCGTCCGGACCGGGGCCTCGCCTCGCGGGTACACCGGTCCGGCTGCGTGCCCGGCACTCCTGTTCGACATCGACCGGGCCGGCGACCTCGCCGCCGCCCTGGCCGATACCCGCACGCTGGTTCGGTTCCTGATCGCCCGGTGGCCGAAGATCGAGGACGGGCTCGGGGTGTACTTCAGCGGGGCGAAGGGCTTCCACGCGACCGCCGAGCTCCTCCCTGCGTTCACCCCCTCGCCCGCCGTCCCCGGGGTGTGCAAGCGGCTGGCCCTGCGGATCGCCGCCGCGGCCGGGGTGCGGATCGACACCGCCTGCTTCGACCACCAACGGCTGGTCCGGCTGCCGAACTCCCGGCACCCGGGGACCGGCCTGCACAAGCGGTTCCTGTCCCAGGACGAGCTGTTCGCCCTGGACGTCGTTCGAATCCAGGAGATCGCCCGACACCCGGCGGGGTGTGTGGTCCCGTCCTGTGGGGAGCACATGCAGGAACTCGAGGACGACTGGCTCGCGGCGGCCAGGGAGAGCCCAGTCCGACCGCCCGCCCCTTCGCCTGGTGACCACCCGGCGGTCCCAAAGTTCGTCCGGGATTTCATCGGGTGGCAGGACGTCCAGGACCCCGGCCGAGCAGTCACCCTGTTCCGGTGTGCGGCGACCCTGGCCGAGGCCGGGACCCCCGGGCCTGTAATCGTCGGGTTGCTGGAGGAACCGGCCCTCAAGAGCGGACTCGAGCCCGCCGAGGTCCGCCGGCAGATCGCGACGGGGAGCGAATATGGACGGCGGAAGGGCGGTGTCAGATGGCCGTGAAGTTCACCACCGCGGCGGACGTCGCACGGTCCCCGGCGTTCGACCCGGACACCCCGGCCCCGCCGCGGTACAACCCCGGCCCGCCGTTCGACGCCCTGGACGTCCGGCCCGGGCGGGTCGTACTCATCGGGGCCCCGCCCGGTGCCGGGAAGACCGCCCTGACGATGCAGCTCGTAGCCGGGGTGTTGCAGCACCACCCGGACCTCCGGGCGGTGGTCGGGAACGTCGAGATGAGCCCGGCCGACCTGCTCGCCAAGGTGGTCGCCCGACTGGCCGGGGTTCCGGTCGGGAACGTCACGGACAAGACGTACGGCCCAGGGGAGAAGAAGCGGGTGAAGCAGGCCCTGGCCCTCCACGCCGGGCTGCTCGGACGGCTGGCCTTCCTCGACCCGCCGTTCACCGCCGAGCACCTGGCCGACGCCCTGGACGATTTCGAAGCAACTGTCGTGGTGGCGGATTACGTCCAGCGGTTCGCGGTCGGGAAGGACCAACGGGAGGCGCTCGACGGGCTGATGACCGCGCTGCGGCGGTTGGCCCTGGCCGGGGCCGCGGTGGTGGCCGTGTCGAGCGTGTCCCGGCAGAAGGACGACAAGGGCCGATCGGCATACGCCGGGCTGAATCTGGCCAGCTTCCGGGGCTCGGCGGAGCTGAAGTTCGGGGCGGACAGCGCCTACCTGGTGGACGCGGCCAACGGGGTGGCGGTCCTGCGGTGCGTGAAGCACCGGTACGGGAAGCCGGCCGACGTTCAACTGCGCTTCGACGGGGAATACCAGCGGTATGAGCGGGGGGACCCGCTTGACGGGTTCGATGCCGCTCCGGGAAGAACTCAAGCGAAGGGGAAAAGTCGATGACTACCGACCGACCGGCGCCGGGCTCGCCGTGGGCCGTCCGGTGCCCGGACGCCTACCCGTACGAGTGGTACGCCGCCCTCGGGCTGTCTACACTCCCGCCTGGGTTCACCCGGTTCGCGACCGACGACGAGGCCGCCCTGATCGCGGGTACGATCACCGAAGCCGACTTCCGACTTCGGACGGGTCGGAAGGCCGCCCCTTCGCCCACGGTCCCGCCCGAGTCACGGCGCCAGGCGACGGGGGGCCGGTTCGGCCTCCTGAACGGGTTCGTCGACTTCGAGCTCCACCGCCTGACCCGAGGGGAGGTAAAGGTGTGGCTGATCTTGTTCCGGGACACCCGGGACGGGATTGCCCGGACGGGCCAGGTCGACATCGCCCGGCGGGCTGGGATCACGCCCCGCGGGGTGCGGAAGGCATTAAAAGGCTTGGCCGGCAAGGGGCTCGTCACGGTGGTGCTCAAGGGCCGCCTCGGGACCGGTCCGTCGAGCTATCGGGTCCTCGGGATGAGCCTGGACCCGGCCCGGTAGCCGGAACGGGGGTTCCGCTTGTAACCGGAACGGACGGTGCGTTTCCTGCGGAACGGGGGTTCCGCTATCCCAGAATGGGACCAGAAGCGGCGGCCCGCAGGCGCGGCCGCCGCAAATACAACCGGCATTGACAGGTCGGGTGCCGCCTGTGATAATTATCACGATGGCGGCCGATAACCCAATATCCGATGTACTGCGGCAGGCCATCCTCGACAGTGGGCTACCGCTCCTGCGGATCGAACAAGAAACGGGCGTCCAGCGGGCGAGCATCATGCGGTTCGTCCGGGGGACGAATTCCCTCCGG